>NZ_NPDD01000181.1 GCF_002272245.1 Bacillus sp. 7884-1
TACCTATTTTACCTGATGAAATAATATGTTTTGGAGCAGGAATAAGCGGAGTGAGCTTTAAAAAATTTCTTTTAATTGCTTGTGTTGCAAAACTAATAACTTCATTCTCTTTAGCATATTCAGTAAATTTTGCACAGTCATTGGCATTAACCAAAACTCAGTTAAGTTTTCTAGTAATTGTAATCTTAGGCATTGTAATGTTGACCTCTATTATAAGTAAAAAAATGTTATTAAAAAGAAATAACACTTAAATTTGATAAAAAAACAAGGGGACAGTTCTTTTATCGGGTTCGGCTTAGGGAGAGAAAATGTTAAATAACAACACAATTATTAACCTATACTACTCACTAAATTCTTTATATTTATCAATGTAGAAAGCTACATAACCACAATTTGAACAAACGGCTGCCTTTGATTTTGCAGATACTTTGTTGAAAAGTCCCTTCCCTTTTTTACTTATTGTAATTCCGGGGGTATCAAATTCAACATTAACTTTGCAATCATTTACCATTTTCGCTTTGACATTGATTACATTTCATCTTTATACTACCTTTGCTTATTTTTAAATACGAACAAGCAAAACATTAAGTTCCTTAAAAGTGCAGAAACTTTACTTATACAAGTAACCTTACCTTTTAATATGAAGAAAGGATACAGTTCTTTTGGTTCACTTCTTGCCAAACGTGAACCAAGAGAACCGTCCCCTTGGTCCCTCTTGGTCCCTTATTTCACTATTTTCTCATAAAAGTTTAATCTATGTTCTGCATTCTCTTTTATGATAATATCTACACCACTGTCCACGATTGGTTCCACATTTTCTCCTTGAATTACCTTCATGGCGGTTTCAACGCTTAAATATCCCATATCATAAGGATTTTGGGCCATGGTACCAGGAATGGTTTCATCTGCAATGAACTTAAGCATCTCGGTAAGGCCATCCGGCCCTATGACAGGTATCGAGAGTCCTTGTTCCTCTAACTCCTTGATTGCCGGTAAGGCGATTGTGTCATTTGTGGTCATGACACCCTTAATATCAGGCTGGTCACGCAAAAGTTTTGTTATCACACTTTGAATCGTTTTGGGATCATCCTGTATCCCTGTTTTTAAATAGGCGATTTGGATTCCAGCATTTCGTAAAGATATGGTTGCACCTTCGATCCGCTCCTTAAAAACGGAGAAAGACAAATCTCCTGCGATAATAGCAATCTTATTCCCTGGCTGCAGCTGCGAAGCTAAAAAGGCTCCAGCTTTTTTACCTAAATCGAGATTATCGGTTCCGATATACGCTGTTTTGTTCTTAATGGGAAGATCCGTATCCACTAGCAAAACAGGAACATCCGTAAACGTTTCTAACGTTGGCTTTACTGATAGACTGATCGGTGCTGTAATGATTACATCGGGCTTTTCTTTGTACGCCTTCATTAATAAATCTGCCTGTTCTTGCGCTGTTGAGTCAGTAGGAACCATCACTTTTCCATCAATGTTAAAGTCTTTAAACCCTTTTTCTATTCCAGCTTTCATAATTCTCCAATATTCTGTGTTTCCTTCTTTTAACACAACGACCACAGTCGGCTTTTTATCAGCAAAGGATACGGAGATAAAACTTAGAACCATGACAGAGATAACCGCACCCATAATCAAATAAATTTTCCCTTTCTTTAACAAGGCATCCTTCCCCCTCTCCTGTTAAAGAATAAACCTACGCGGTTAAGCTTGGAATAACCTGAAATCGAGCTGAGAAAGTCGTCCCTTCATCACCCGTTTCAATTTCAATTTGGGCATCATGCCGTTTTGCTACACTGTAACAAATAGCTAACCCCAAACCTGTTCCTGTTTCCTTTGTTGTAAAGAAAGGTGTCCCTAATTTTGATAATACCTCGGGGCTGATTCCCTGGCCTTCATCTCTTATTTGCAGAACCACGGTCTCTTTGTCTTTATATGTTTTAATGGTTAAATTCCCATTAGACGTCATGGCATCCAATCCGTTTAAGGCAATATTCAAGATGAGCTGGCGAATTTCTTTTTCGTCCAGGGAGATGTCAGGACATTCTCCTAATTCAAGCTTAAGCTGTTTATTCGAACGTAACGCTTCCGCTTGAATCAGAGGAGATAAAGCTTCAATAATGGTGTTCAAGTTTTGATTCCTTTTGACACTAATTTTGTTTTTAGCTAGATTCAAAAATTCTGTGATAATCGAGTTTGCTCTGTTCAATTCCTCTAACATTAAATCGATGATATCAGGAGATAATTTGTCGACTTTATTCCTTGTTAATTGTAAAAATCCTTGTACGGTTGTCATCGGGTTTCTAATCTCATGGGCAATACCTGCTGCCATCTCGCCGATTAAATTTAATCGGTCCAGCCGATACATTTCATTCTCAAGATGTACCCTTTCTGTAATATCATTCAAAACGATGAGCGTACATGGTTCGGAATCGATATCGATCATTTCCGTGGACAATAACCCTGAGCGGACTTCCCCGTTTTTCGTCTCATACTTAATTTTCTTGTTTAGAATCTTATTATTGAAATCAATAGACTTCCCTGTGGCTTCATCGATAAAATTCTTACTATTAATTTTTTGATGCGTCAACTCATCACAGCTATAACCGGTGAATTTGCTCCAGCTGGGATTGATGTCTATAAATGTCAGATCCTTCTGTAATAATATCGCTTTTAATAAGGGGCTGGATTCAAATATTTTTCGAAACCTTTCTTGGGATCGGAACAGATGGTCGGCAATTCTTTTTCGTTCTTCAATTTCTTTTTGCAGTTTCTCATTTGATTTGGTCAGTTCAAGCGTCCGCTTCTCAACAATATCTTCCAAATTTTGAAACCTCTGTTTTTTTACTTCTTCTATTTGCTTTCTTTCTGTTACATCCCGTATCGTACAAACAAAAATCTGTTCATCCTCAATAATGGTTGAAGCAATTAACAAATCCGCATAGAAGCAGCTTTTATCCTTTCGACCAGCCAATACTTCAATAATTTTTCCTACCGATTGTCTAATCGTAGAAAGGAATGAGAATGATGAGTCCAATAACACTTCATCCTCCCATTTAGGAAAAAGCTTCAGAACGTGATTTTCTTCCAATTCCTTTGCCTGGTAGCCAAACATGCTAGTGACGGCAGGATTCACAGAAAGAATGCAACCTTTATTATCAAACGTTAAAATGGTATCGGTTATCGTTTCACTTATGGCTTTTGATAACGCCTCTGTCCGACGCAAATTTAAGGTGGTTCTATCCAGCCTTTTGTTGACCTTATTCAGCTCAAGCAAATGTCCTAGATCCGTTTTAATGATTGTTTCTTGATGATTTTGATGGATTTTAACAAACTGTTCAATTTTCTTTTTCAAGGTTTCCGGCTGAAAGGGTTTAAAAATATAATCAATCGCACCTACGGAGTAACCCTGATGAACATGTTCCATCTCTTGATTAATCGCTGTAATAAAAATAATCGGGATATTTTTTGTCTTTTCTCTAGCCTTGATAAGCTTAGCGGTATCAAAGCCATTCAGTCCCGGCATTTGAACGTCTAGCAAAATTACCGCAAAGTCATGTTGAAGCATGCATTTCAATGCTTCTTTTCCTGAATGGGCGCTAATAAGATTGTAGTTGGGTGAAGTGAGTACGGCTTCTAACGCCAGAAGGTTTTCTGGGTGATCATCCACCATTAAAATATTCACCTTTTGGGCATTCGTATTATTTAACCTTCCGATAGAGTCTTTCGGGTCCATCAAATTCTCCGTAGCAGTCTTCATAACGTGTAAATTTAACCCCCTCTCTTTTTCCTAAACCAAGAAAACCTGACGTACTTAGGCTTTCATATATTAATTGATGAACGTCATTTTGAAGGCTCTTATTAAAATAGATGAGAACATTTCGGCATATAATCAAATCAAACTCGTTAAAAGAATGGTCTGATACCACATTATGCTGGGCAAAGATCATATTTTTCTGAAGGAATGGGTGGAAACAAACCTTATCGTCAATGGCTTTATAGTATTCAGAAAAGGCCTGCTTCCCTCCTGCTTCAATATAGTTTTTGGTATAAAGCTTCATCCCTTCTAAGGGAAAAGTTCCTTGTTTTGCTTTTTCGAGAATATTCTTATTTATATCGGTTGCATAGATTCTTGTTTTATCGTAGATCCCTTCTTCATGAAGGAGGATCGCCATGGAATATACTTCTTCACCAGAAGAACATCCAACATGCCAAATTTTAATCGAAGGATAATCCTTGATTAAAGGGACCACCTTTGTCCGGATACTCTTAAAAAAGGATGGATCTCGAAACATTTCGGTAACATTGATTGAAAAATCGGAAAGTAATCTTGCCATCATACTAGGTTCACGAAGGATTTTTTCCTGCAGGGCCGATATACTTGACAATCTCTCAATCTGAACGCGATGGTTAATCCTTCTTTGGATGAAAGGAAAGGCATAGTTTCTAAAATCATATCCATAATATCGAAACACAGCCTCTAGTAATAAATCAATTTCAATCCTCTCGATTTCTTCAGACTGTACAAGATTACCAGCATCATGAGATTTTACCTGTGCGATTGTCTAGCCCTCCTTCGTAAACAGCCAAACTTGCATTAACGAGAACAGCTGTTCCAGGTTAATCGGCTTGCTAATATAATCGGTAGCTCCTGCCTCCAGGCATTCTTCTCTGCTGTGTTTCATTGCCTTTGCAGTAAGGGCAATGATTGGTATCGTTTCAAATATGCTTATCTTACGAATGTGTTGGATGGCCTCAAACCCATCCATCTCCGGCATCATAATATCCATTAAAATCATGTCGGTATTAGGATTCGCCTTTAGTACCTCCAACGCTTCCTTGCCGTTTTCGGCCACCAAAATCTGCATATCATGATTTTCAAGTGCAATTGTTAAGGCATATACATTACGGATATCATCATCGACGATAAGAATTTTCTTATTTTTCAAAATCGATTTACCATGTGTAATCTGTAGTTCTTCCTTTAGAACTTGATTATTCTTCGTGTTCACTAAATCGTTTGCTTCCAAACTGACCGCTGCTTCCGTTTGTGCCGTAGATATTCTTACTATTTTGTTATTCATTTGAATGTTTGGCAAATACAACGTAAATGTACTTCCATTCCTAATTTCACTTGAAACTTCTATAAATCCGCCCAATAACTGAGCTAGTTCCCTGCAAATCGAAAGACCTAATCCCGTACCGCCATATTTCCTGCTAGTCGTCCCATCTGCTTGTTTGAAAGCATCAAAAATCGTCTCTTGTTTTTCTTTCTCAATTCCAATACCCGTATCTATCACTGAAAAAGCGAACATTCGCTCTAACTGTTCTACTTCCCCTCTATTCACTGTGACGTTTTTCATCACACTACGAATTTGTAATGTGACACTGCCACTTTCCGTAAATTTAAATGCATTGGCTAGGAGATTTTTTAAAATTTGCTGCAGTCGTTGTTCATCCGTAAAGAACGTCATGGGCAAGGCTTGGTCCAATTCGATTGTAAAATGAACTTTCTTCTTATTTGCAATCGGTGAGAATTGACGAAAGATAAAATCTCTCAACTGATTCATTTCTACTTCTTTTGATATCACATCTAGTTTACCAGACTCTACTTTGGCCAAATCTAATATATCATTAATTAAATTCAATAAATCATTTCCGGAAGAGTAAATGGTTTTTATATATTCCTCCTGTTTATATGTTAGATTCCCATCTCCATTTTCAGAGAGGATTTGTGCTAGAATGAGTAAACTATTTAAAGGAGTTCTTAGTTCATGGGACATATTTGCTAGAAACTCAGATTTATATTTAGAACTAAGCTCTAGCTGCTGCGCTTTTTCTTCAAGTGCTGCACTGACCTCTTGTATTTCAAAGTTCCTTTGTTTAGACGCTTCATATTCTTCCTCTAGTTTTTCATTTGTCGTCCTTAACTCCTCTTGCTGCATCTGGAGCTCCTCTGATTGGGCTTGTAGTTCTTCTGTCAGGGCTTGTGATTCTTGCAATAATTTTTCTACCTTCATGTGGTTGATAATACTATTGATTTTGATACCTAAATTGTTATTCACTTCTTCAAGCAGCTTGATGTGTAACGGAGTTAACTCCTCAAAAGAGGCAATTTCGATCACCGCAAGTACATGTTCTTCAAATAAAACTGGTAAAATCATAATCGTTTTAGGAGAAGCTTCTCCCAGACCAGAACCGATTTTTAGATAATCGTCGGGAACCTGGGTTAATTGGATGGGCCGCTTCAAAAGTGCACATTGCCCAATTAATCCCTCCCCTAAACGAAATTGCTTGCGTTCTTCCTCCCCAGTTATAGAGGCAAAGGAAGACATTCTTGATAAATACTGGTCACTTTTGTTAACTTCCTTTAAATAGAAAGCGCCGTAGGTCGCTCCTACCATGGGGACCAGCTTTGTGATTAGCATACTGGCTAGCATCTTCACATTCTCAACTTCTGGATACAAGGTGGCAATTTCAGCAATTTTTGTATTCAGCCAGCTCGTTTCTTCTGCTTCTTCTTTTAATTGTTTCTCGATTCTACTATGTTTCTCAAGTGCTTGGGCCATTTTATTAAAGGCCACAGCGATTTCACTCAGTTCCCCTTTTGAGGTGATCTCAATACGCGGTAAGGAATCAAAATCACTGGCCGTCGCTTGTTTCATCACATCCGTTACCTTGTTAAGATTGTTGCTGGTACTTTTAATGATCCAAATCGCAAAAGCGATACCGATGATTAATCCAATCACAAGGTATATATAAATATTTTCAACTGCCCAATTATAGGTATCTTTTGAACGAACCAGTTCATTCTTTAATCCTTGTTCTTGTAAACCATGAAGGAGTTCTGCCATTTGAATCATTCTTTGACTGAATAGTTCAAACTCATCCCAAAAAGAAGATGAGAGTTCCACGTTTGGATTGATTTTCTTTTCCGTCAACGCTTGGTCTACCATATTTCGATAAGATTCATGTAGGATTTTAAATTTACTAATAAGTTCTTGAGATTTCTCTTGGCTGTCCTTTTTCTCCAATGACGCAATCGCTACTTGTAAATCTGAATTTGAATTTTCCCATGCTTTTAACAAGTCTGAATTGATGGACTCACCACGATCATTCAAAATGGTCGTTATAATTTTTGATGTTGATGAAGTTTTATCTTTAATCGTGGAAGCAATTTCGATTTTCTCATTTAAATCATTAATCACGACGTTCATTTTTACGGTCGATTGTTCTAGCATGTTCATTAATATCATAACGATAATCGTAATGAACAAAAGCAATGATCCTATGCTCGCATATAGCTTCGTTCGAAATCTCATAAAACCTCCTAATTGTCTAATATTCAATGGATCAAATTGGTAGATTCCTTTAATAGATAAACTAGTATAAATTTTCCCACTACTAATCATACTTTAAATCCCTTACTATCGTCTATATGATTTTCAGGACTATGGGGACGGTTCTTTCGGTCTAACCTTATGAGAACCGCCATTTTTCAAGCCCATGAGAACCCTTCTTATGGAAGTTTTTTTGCTGATTCGTTTCCCAGGTAGGTTTAGAAGCCAACTTTCTATTCGCTGAAAATGTTCCGGGATTATCATTTACAGAAGTTGATAAGATGAAAAGATGTTTTCTATGAAGGTGTAATAGTAATGGGAATCACAATTCCTACTATTAATAAAGTCTTTTTTACTCACTTAAGAGTATTCTCGAAGTCCTTATTCCACTAAACCGTCGTACAATCACAGCAACAAAAAAAGCGTTAATCCTTCTCAGATCAACGCATCTGTAGTTGAATAAAAACTCGTTATATCCATTTAGCAAACCAAGCTACATAATAGGCAGCAGGGATAAACAGTAGTTGAGCCACAATTGTCCCCAAAAATTTTGAACTAATCATCGTCAGAGAGTAACTTTTCAAGTAAATATAATCAGTTTGTTTTTTCATTACTCTATCAGCTAATACTGAGGCTTTTGGGTCAATAAACAATGTCAACAAAATAGTTGCTATACCATTTATTATGCCAGATGACATTAATGCAGCCTGAGCATAATCTTCTGGAACTAACATTGATGCATAAATGGAAGATAGTACACCAATGGTGAATACAGCGGAAATGATAACATTAATCACAAAGAGTCGTTTCGGAATGGTTTTTACCGTAATTCCCTTAAGGTATGTAAATCTCGGAAGCCTAAAACATATTAAAATTTTTCTAATGCCATTTCGATTGAATTGATTAGCAAACATTCCAATTATTGAACCACGTTGATTGGAAAGTTGGACAATTGCTCTTGAAAAGATGTTGATGAACGTAGGAAATAACAGAATTCCCAACAACACTCCAATAGAGGTCATACCAATTAATATCCTATACTGCTCCTCTATATAGTGTAATTTGTCTACATCAGGTGCTTCTGCGATAAGTTTTGCTGTTAGAGGTTGTTGAATCATTGTAGAAAATCTTGAAACGATCACTAGCGTACTAAACAAAGATAAAGCCGTTGCAATATATTTGACCCTTGCCCCTGAAATCCTTGTTGAATAAGCTAATGTTTCGATCATTGTAATGATTAATAAAAATAAGGATATTATAATTACCTTTCCTGTAATTAGCTCCATAAACTGCCCCTTAATAATAATGATAGCTGTATTATAAACTACTTTTTATTGATTTGGTATTATTCGGAGGAAGTCAAAATAGTCTTCGATTTCTTCTTCACCAAATCCCGTTAGATAATCGTATCTAACTGAGGGAGCACAAAAAGAAAAGCCGTCAATTATGACCGCTCCATTCTTGCACTCTTGCACTGGTTTAGTTTAAGTACAAACTTTCACAAACTTACGTGATACAACGAAAAAATAAAATTCATTGATTATTAAACAAAATAACATTTACATTTTTTTACACATATACTAAAATATAATTAAGTAAAATTTTTTTTAGTAAAAAATAATTTATTATAGGGAAGGAGAATTTTAAAATGAGTCTATTAGATATTTATCTGCAAAAGAACGGGAAAAAACGATACGATGTATTTAAAGAAACTGGAATCAGTCAGCAAATGCTTTCAAGTGTTAATAAAAAAAGTGTCGGTCATTATTCAGTCAAAACAATTCAAGCCATTGCGAAAACAGTAGAGAAAAGTGAAGGAACTGTGCTAGATGAATTAATACAATTAGAGAATGAAAATGCTTATTTCGAAGTTTATAATGCTGAAGATTTACTATTAGCCTTTAGGAATAAGGAAGAGTATATTCTAATCAAAGGCGAATACAAAAAAGAAATGGATGAATTAGCGAAGTCACAACTTTCTGATACAGAAAAATTAGGTTTGGAATTAGGGTCAGCTGGATTAGTAACTGTGTTGGCAGAAGTAATTTTGAACTTAGTAGATTTATTCAGTAGTAAAGATGATGACAAAAAGAAAATTGAAAACCAAGTTCGTAAGTATAAGTTTAAAAAACTAAATGAAAATGAAATCCTATTGTATTTACGTCAATTAGATTATTAGGAGTTTAAGAAGAAGTGACACTGCGGGATAGTTGTTAGTAATAGAAAAGTGACTGGGAGAAGAATCCTGCCAACTAAAGAATGTTTAGATAGCTGGAATTACAAATAAATCTATCCTTGGAGAATCCCTCTTGGATGGATTTATTTGTTTATTTGCTTATAAATATATCCCCGTTCTTAAACAAAACTGCTTCGTTAGTAGGACAAGAAAAAAAGCCGCAGCTCCGACTCTTTGTTAATCTCAGCACCCTATAGTGTAGGTACAATATTCAATATTCACAAACTATTTTAAAAAAAAGAAATAGACTCCTGCCAAATGATACGCACTCCTTAGTTGAATGGGTACATTTAAATGTGCTACTTAACAATCCAACATTTCCATTTCTTATAGAATCTGTCCAAATATTTTAACCTTTTACCCTCCCATAATTAGGTGTGGTAACAACTGTAAACGGCGTCTACTACATAGCAAACTTCAGGTTTTCCTGCTGTAAAAAAGCCTGTTAAAGCTGGTTTATTCACATAATAACCTGGTATCGCATTGGGTGGAGTATTTTTGATGTATCCGGATCTTCCATTCCATTTATATTAATTTTAGGTGTTATCAATACAGGTATAGGATTTTGGTTATTTATCTCAGGTATGGTGAAGTTAAAAGGACAGAATATTGCGATGCTAAGCTATGTAGATCCATTTGTGGCAATCCTTATTTCGGCAATTATCCTTCAAGAACAAATGACACTTATTCAAATATTTGGTGGTGCTTTACTTTTAGGCTAAACATTTGTTAGTGAAATTAGATCAGTCACATTTTCAAAACTACGAATGAAAACGCCAGCTAAATAACGTAATAACGCAGTGGGAAGCATTCGTTTCTCACTGTTTTATTTTAAGGTTTTTCACCAATTTCCATATATCATTTCAATTACTTCTATAAAAGTCTTGATTTTTCCTCAAATTCAAAAGACCAGTCAATATCTACTGACTGGTCTTTATGGTATTTAGATATTTAATGGAATAACACTTCTCTAACTCAAATATCATCCAAGTTTATTGCTACCTTTTTTCTTTACTGGCATCCAAATTTCGCTATATTTATTTTCCGATGGACTATTGTGCTGTGTGAAAGAAATGCCGGGTATATCTGCTACTTCATAGTCTGAAGAAGGCAACCATTCAGAATAAATTTTTGCAGTCGTTTCTTGAAACGTAGCTGGAAATGGCCCTTGATTAGGGAAAATTGCCCATAAACTTTCTTCAATCGTAATTTGCTCTAAATTATCAAAGGGATTATCTTTTGTCGTGGCAAAACCAATCATATGTGTTAAGTAGCCTTTTTCTTCCAAGAAACCATCATCAAAATCATAAGATACATTCAAGACTTGATGAGGATATAAATCAGCTAATTGATGCATTTCATTTCTTTGTTGTTCGGTAATGGACTGGGCTAGTTCTAAGATGGCATTATTTACACCTTCGAATTGAATAGGCACTCTTTTCGATACACCTACTATATTAAACTTCTCTTTCTTTTCAATTTTGAATTCCATTGATATTCCTCCCCTTATATCTATAAAGAATGAAAATTTGGGAAATGATTTTTGAATCTTGTTTTTCGTTACTTCTGAAGGTAAAAAACCACTCCATTCACGAAACGCTCTTGAAAATCCTTCAATTGATTGATAACCATATTTATAGGCAATATCTGTCACTTTGGCTCCATTTATTAATTCAACATTCGCTACTGACAATCTCCTATTTTTGATATACTCATTCAATGACATACCAGCCATATACGAGAACATTCTTTTAAAATGATAATCAGATAGACCAACAATTTTTGAAATCTCTTTCCCAGAGATTGCTTCCGTCAAATGCGTTTCGATGTAATCCATTAAATGATTGAATTTCTGTAACATTCATTTCCCTCCTTTACAATTACATATTATCGTAATAATTTATCATTCACTCGATATTTATTATACGGAAAATATCGGAATACGACTTTAAAAAATGTAGCGAAAAAGACAAACTACAGAAATCAGATAGATATGGTTCTCCAAAATATTCTTTAATCTTGTAGGTAATTTCTCCAAATGAATATTAAGTATTCTTAATAAGCAAACTTGCCCCTTTTGTTTAATAAGAAATCCCACAAAAAAAGCGTTAGTCCTCCTTGGGACCAACGCTTTCGCTTGGTTTGTTCTATAATGCCTACATATAAAAACCTCGGTGTTGGTCTGCCTTCACTAAGGACTATTTATGATTCAGGGTTCATAAAGATCAACGGTAACCGTTAGTTCAAAAAAAATCATATTATCAGCCTCATATTTTCTATTGTTTGTCTAATCCTTTTTTTCCATTATAGAATACTAATGTCATACCTATTATTAGACAAATTAGCCCACCTAAACCAGTCGTAATTAAGGGTATTTCTTTTTTAAAAAAGAACTAACTGATACCCAAAAATATAATAATTACGAAGCCTAAAACATTAATTTTATTAAGTTTCATTCCATACCTCCATCAGATCTTCGTTTATGTTTTTCGTTTATGATTTTCTTGTTAAGAATCCTTACATTCCCTACCATTAGCAGCCTCATATCTTCTACAATATACCTAGCCAACTCTTCGTCAGAAATGTCATCTCCATCAATGTCAAGACGGAATTCCTGTCCTTGAATTCCACCGCCATTCGTAAACTCGATCTCAAAGTCGAATAGAACTCTTTTATCCATTTTGAATCCACCTTTAACTTAGTTTTAGAGTTATATATATTCTGGTTTTATAATACAAATACCTTCTTACACTAATCTGCCCGTTAGCCATTCCACCCTAAAAATTCTAGGATTTCCTTGTAGCTATCAATCTACAAAATCGGGTCTTTTTTTCAGCCCAAATTAATATAATGATTTACCTAACGGATTTCAGAGGTGAATAGTTTGGAGATTTTGGGGTTATCTTTTGCGGTACTATTGAAAGTCATTTTAATCAATGTTGTTCTAAGTGGAGATAATGCAGTTGTGATCGCGATGGCTTCACGTAATGTTCCAAAGAAACAACAAAAGAAAGTGATATTTTGGGGAACATTCGGAGCGATTATTTTACGTTTACTTTTTGCAGTAGCTATTGGTTACTTACTAGACTTCCCTTTTGTCACTTTGGTAGGTGGTCTTCTGCTAGTGTATATTGCCATTAAACTATTAATTGGGGAAGACGAGGATCATCACAGTAAAGGTGGTTCAAGTTTTATTACGGCCGTGAAAACGATCATCATTGCTGATGCCGTCATGTCCCTTGATAATGTACTAGCTATCGCTGGTGCAGTGAAAGGGAATTTATTCGGTATTATTATAGGTGTAATTGTCAGTATTCCGATCGTTGTTTTCGGCAGCCAGTTAATCTTAAAAGCAATGGTAAAGTATCCTATTATTTCGTATGCAGGCGCTGGAATTTTAGCTTGGACCGCTGGGGAAATGATTGCCGGTGAACCAAAATTCGAGCATATACTCCCACATGATTTTCATTTATTAATTCCTACGACTCTTACCATTCTAGTAATTGGTTTTGGCTATTTTCTTACTAAAAAAAATGTAAATAGGGCTTAAGCCAACGGGAAGGGCTTATTTCACTTCCCTCAAGCTCTTCCCTTCATGAATCTCTTGGATACCTTCCTCACAAACTCCATATGAACGCCAGGAACAAGTTTCACAAACAATTTGAATATCAGCGGGAACGACAAACTTTCGAATACATGACTCAATGTCCTCCCATTTCAAAATTTGTCCGATCTTAAGCCCCATTTTCTCTAAAATGTCCGCATCTCTTACATAGATATTATCATCTTGGCAATGGTATTTACCTGAGTTGGGGTATTTTGCACACAACTGATCAGTTCCTTTTACAAGTTCAATTAACGTCTTGGGATTGTTTCTTAAGGTTTGATGCAAATGTGTCATATTTTCCACATATTCTTCAGAATACCCCATTCCCCTATAGCCAAGTAGGCAAAATAGATGGTGACCTCGCAGCTTAATCATAGCTTCCCACTCTCCCGTTTCCTCATAATCTTCTACTTTAATAATAGATCATATTGTTATAACTTGGTACTTTTGATTCTTTACTACTTCCTTCTCATTCTCTATCATTTTTTATTTTATACTAAAGAATGTAGTGGTGAAGAACATGATGAAATTTCTAATTTTTATTGGTCGGTTTACTATGTTTTATTTGTTTTGAAGTGGTTTAGTATAATAAGAAAAAATGGATTTCACAAACTCATTTACATTCCCAACTACCCTTTTGCCAAGGAAATCATTTCAATGGATAAGACGGGATAAAACATCTTATAACCTGATTTAAGGGAGAAAAATTCTCTCTTTTCATGTTGCCTTAAAATTTCTTCCTTCAACTGAAAAAACGATGAATTACATTCCAACTGAAATGTAATCCATCGTTCCTTAAGTTAAAACATTGATTTCTAATGCAGTTTTGCTTCGGAATCTACTCTTTATTGTCAATTTTATCTATGGGCTTTATTCCTTTAATTTCTCCTCCTGCGAAAGAGCACTACCCGCTGTATATTCTTCTAAAGCATGCTGGCAACCCCCGAGTTGTATAATTGATCAATGCGCCACCAACCACACCAAATTTTGAATATTTCCATGATTTCATCGATGGTTACACCGCATATAAGTAGCCTTCCATGTGTAGCAAATGCATTCATCGTAGGGGCTGACTATTGATAGGGGCTAATCCCTTAATGGTGTAATTACCCTAACTGGCGTTTGAATACTTTACTGGCGAAGAAGTAAGCGATGACCATGATACCGACGCACCAGGCAAGCGCGATCCAGATATCGTTGCCAACAGATCCTTCATACAAGAGGGCACGAATCGCATTCACGATTGAAGTCACGGGCTGGTTCTCAGCGAACGCACGGACAATTTCAGGCATGGTTTCTGTGGGAACAAAGGCCGAACTGATAAACGGCAGGAAAATCAGCGGGTACGAGTAGGCAGTCGCCCCTTCCATAGACCCCGCTGTCAGTCCGGGAATGACAGCCAGCCATGTCAGCGCCAGCGTAAACATCGCGAGGATCCCAATTACGGCGAGCCAATCCACGATATCAGCGCTGGAACGAAAGCCCATTAAGAGCGCGACGAGGATAACCACCACGATAGTAAGTGCATTGGAAACAATAGAGGTCAACACGTGAGCCCACAATACCGACGAGCGCTTGATGGGCATGGTAATGAAACGCGCCATCAGTCCGCTCTTTACATCCGTAAACAGTCTTACAGAAGTGTAAGCAACGCCGGATGCGATAGCCATCAGCAAGATTCCCGGCAATAAATAATTGACGTAGTTGTCCGTGCCTGTCTCTATGGCACCACCAAATACGTATACAAACAGCAGCATCATCATAATCGGTGTAATTGCCACCGTGATAATCGTATCCGGGCTGCGCATGATGTTGCGCATTAAACGCCCCAGTAATACCCCTGTTTTGCTTTTCATTTACATCTCCTCCTTTTTACCAATTATCGCTAGGAAAATTTCTTCTAATGTCGGCTGCTTCTCGATGTATTCCACTTTCGCTGGAGGGAACATCTCTTTAAGTTCGGTCAGAGTACCAGTCGTGATGATTTTTCCGTCATGCAGGATGGCAATACGATCCGCCAGTTGTTCGGCTTCCTCCAGGTACTGGGTCGTCAGCAATATGGTCGTGCCGCCGCCGGCAAGCTCCTTGACAGTATCCCAGACTTCAATCCGCGCTTCGGGGTCAAGCCCTGTCGTCGGTTCGTCGAGAAAAATGACTGCTGGCGTCCCGATCAGGCTCATAGCGATGTCAAGCCGGCGCTTCATCCCGCCGGAATATTTGTCAGCCCGCAGGTTAGCAGCATCGGACAGGCTAAACCTTGTAAGTAGATTGTCGGCGACTTGAGTGGGATTGGAAACTCCCCGCAACTTGGCGATCATCACCAGGTTTTCCCGTCCGGTGAGCATGCCGTCTAGAGCTGAGAATTGCCCTGTCAGGCTGATGCACTGGCGAACATGATCCGGTTGGCGCTTAACGTCAAAACCACAAATACCTACTTCACCGCGATCGGCTTTCATCAGTGTCGAGAGAATATTAACCGTCGTCGTCTTGCCCGCTCCATTTGATCCAAGAAGTGCGAAAATTTCGCCACGGCACACCTCAAAATCCACCCCCATTAAGACTTCCTTGTCTTTAAAGGATTTTTTTAACCCTTTTACAGAAATCGCTGCATTGCTCATACTTTTTTCCTCCTTATAATAAGCGCAGCAAGGCGCTAAATTAGCTATTCTGCACTACACTAGTCTGTCTGACTGATATTCTGTATTACTTACTACCGGGTAAAAAATATAACTGAATAGTGAAGGTGATACATTTGTAACCAGCTATTCAGTCGGAATTATCTATTGAATTTACTTTTTTTCCAATCGCCTTCATGATACGCTGATTCAAATCTTCACGATACTTGTCGACATAGGTTTTAGCGGTAGCCATTAGTTCGTCGGAAAGGAAGTCAAGTCGCCCCAGTGACGGTTTACGTGGTTAGTGTCGATGTTAGGCGATACTCCACTTGGAATTCACCATTAGCCACGACCAATAGTATCGTTTAACTTCTTGCGATATTTGTCCTTCCAAGTTTGCTCATCCTTCACCAAGTCATCGCAGAAAGCAGCCACGTCCTCGCCCGTAAGGTCAATGACTTTCTTGCCTTCCGCTGCTCCTTCCTCAAATAGCTCGAGAATGCCGACAAAGATACGGCTGCTGTCCTTCCAGTCCGTGGGACCACCACCAGCAGTCCACATATATTTTTGGATTGCTTTGTACGCGTTGCGGTACTCACTTGGAAGTGCCTTTGCACGTGCCTCCATCTCCCTCCATTCCCGCTTGTCATCTAGACTTCCAATGATTTTTTCAAAAATATTCATTTTACTTCTCTCCTTTTAATTTTATTTTAGTCTTAAGTTCGTTAATTTTAATTGAGATGAAATCCCATTTTTTCCAAAAAACCTCAAGCTGCTCTTGACCTGCTGCGTTGAGTGTGTAAAATTTTCTTGGCGGTCCCATAGTGGATGGCTTTTTCTCGATGTCCACCAGATTGTTTTTCTCAAGACGCATGGTAATCGTATAAACTGTGCCTTCAACCACATCAGTGAAGCCAAGTTCTCGCAGCTGTTGCGTGATTTCATAACCGTAAGTTTCTCCTCGGCTGATGATTTCAAGCACACAACCTTCAAGCACCCCTTTCAGCATTTCCGTAATGTTTTCCATTCTTTTCCTCCATTTATATTTTACTTATATTTTTTCAGTACTCTGTAACACAGGTATTTTGTGTTACAGATACTTAGTATTACTGACTACTAGTATATAGTATTACCGATTAGTTTACATGTCAATAAAAATTTTCGTCAAAAAAGCCCTTATTACGAATTCTAAAGGGTTCACTTAAAGGGTGCACGAAGTCAAATTGACGCACGAAATGGCATACGAATTGGCGTATGCCATTTTTGTTATCGTATCAAGGGTTTAGATTGATTGAAAGAAGAATTGACAGTATAAAATATAAGTTCAATATCAAATGACATTACTTATTTTACAAGGAAAAATTGGTGTCAAATTATATGTTATTTCTATTACCAAAACGGGTGTCAATATACTCGCTCTTTAGGATAAAACTTGCCATGAAATCGATAAAACTGTCCTCAATGACTGCTCTTGAGGAAAATAATTTGTGAAGGGTTTGATGTGCAAGAACTCACTCAATTTCGTGGACTGATTTACATGTTAAGGTGAACAAAATGATGATTAGTAATAAGAACGGTCCCGACTTCGCAAAAAAAAACAGGCGACTATTCAGTTACAAACGCATCGAGTCAATTAATTTGATGCGTTTGTTATTTTAGGGAAAGGCTTATTAATAAGTTTGTTAAGAAATGTACTTAAACGCTATTTCGACTATATAATCTTTTAATTACTTCGATTCTGACAAGCCTACAAGCATTTCTATCATTTCTTCGTAATATGTATGTGATCGATTTTATTTAAGAAAAGAAGGCCCGCTGGCCCATGGAAATTTTTTTTAATCATTTGTTAATTAGAGTCTGCGTCTTCTTCTCCTTACTCTTTTTGAATTCAAAGGGGAAAAATAAGAATTCAAAGGGGAATAATCGTCTTCTTCTAAAATCGTCACGAAAAAAACCCATGTGTAATCATCCTCCTTTCATTTCAGAAGTCTATGTGACAAAGGGACAGAATAACTTAATCTGCCCTTTGTTCCATACAATTTAGTGCATAGAAGTAGCCCCCTACAATAATCAGAAGAATGAACAATACAACGATTAATACAAAGCTGCTGCCGCCATAGCCACCTCCGTATCCATAACCGCCGTTATAGCCACTGTATCCGCAGAACCAACCCATATTTTCACCACCAATCGGACAAAAGCTATTTCTCCTTATGAATATTTTTTACGATAAGGGTTGATTGGACATACATCATGTTTAGGTCAAAACAATTTCTAAAAATAAAAAAGCGTCTGCAAAACAATGCAAACGCCTCTTCTGAGGTAGATATATTGGATTGGCGGGCTTAATTTTAACTTAATACAACAGAATTAAACTGAATAGGACAAGTGCTGATGATAAATAAATTAAGCAGCCTGGATTTCCCGGATCTGACCACCTGGCCATATTGCACCTGTTGACCCATTAAAATAAAATGATAACCGTCGAACCCTTGAAGTGTAAAGGATTGGCTTTTTATACTTAATTCGATATTAACCTTTTTTTACCAAATCCCTTCTTTCACTGACCTTCATCTTTTCTTCAAAAATAAATGGCGATTTTTTGTTACCTGCTTTATCTTTTCGCCTTAGAATGCTGTTTTTTTGAGTCTTAACGTCTCGTCCCCATAAATGATTGTCCTTTTTACTTAAGTCCGAATCTAAAATTGAATAAATGCCCATATTAATAGGAACAATGATGAGAAAGGATGGTTATACTATGATTTATATTTATAATGATTATGGAGGGACACATACCACGTCTTTGGCTGCTGCCTATCATTTAAAACAACTTCCTCAATCGGAACGAAAACTAACCTCGGAAGAAATATTAAAGGTAAAATATTTTAATAAACTAACGAAATCGGATTTTGGAAAAATTATTTTTCACGGTACAGATGAAGAAGGCAACTCAGTTTATTCCATAGGACGGAAAAGGAACAAATTTGTTGTACCAGCATTAAAAGAATTAACTTTACTTCTACAAGGAAAATACCATTTTGAAGAAAAAATCGTTTTCTCCAATACATCCCCTACTGTCCCTTTTGCTATGTCATTAGGTGGTTTTTTCTCAAGAGGATTGGGATTGGACTTTATAGGTGTACCCTTATTAGTGATTGGTGCTAAACAATGCTGTGATAATATATTTCGGTTAGTTGAAAATACCAAACAAGTTGGTCGTACCACTTTCAATGAAAATGTAGTTATTTTAGAAAATGAGATATATAAATAGTACAAAAATATTATCAGTAATGATTAATTTAAAGTGATGAAATAATGGATTTTCCTACATTACATACTAATTTTTGGGACGCTGTAATAGCCGTTCCCGTTGTAATGGTACTGAAAAAGAATTCTATATATCGGTTTAAAAATAAACGGCAAAAAAATAACTTTCGTACTGAGACATAACATACCAAGTAAATCCTGCTTTTCTACTAACCATTAGAATTTTAGAATCATGTTAGTGTGGCTATTCCCTTCTCTTACTCTATAAATCAAATCTTGAGAACTATATACCAATATTAAAAGATTTCCCTCATATAATGATCAAATAAAAAAGGTGATGCCTTTAAACTCTCCGCCTTTTAAGTGAGAGTGCTTCTTTTTCTTTTCCTTTTTGCAATCAATTTTCCAAGATAATAAACGATGATAATAAATACAGACATGATACTGAAATATGTAATCATCACGTCTATCGCATTAGAACTTCCAATATGGCCTTCTCCACCTCTGAAGCCTCCTTCTGGTGAGGCAGGTCTTTCGGCATGATCTTCATCTCTATTGAAATCACCTTCTGAAAAATTCGGTCTTTCTCTACCTTTGAAATCACCTTCTGCCGTTTGTGATGAAGAAACATTAAACACCTTTGGTATTCTTTGAACCTGTATGATGAAATTGGAGGAGTACATTTGATAGCCTCCAAACACCAATAGAGCAATTGTCGCTACTTTTGCTATATTCCCCCATTTTGGTCGGAGCAAATTATTTGGTAACTGGATTCATTTGGTGTTATATCACTGCAAAAACAAACAGTGCCGAATTGTCGATTGGCGCGCACGCAGCAAATTATATACTATTGGGGTGGTTCATCACGATGGATGACTCTGCCTTTGGTGACATCCCATCCTTATTTGTTGACAGAAATATCGACCCGGCGATTTCACTCATGTGGACCATTGTTTCTCTTGGAATCTTCTTATTTATTTCTTTGAGAAAATACAAATTTACTAGACATTAATAAAGACGCTAGTAACCTTGCTATTTGTGAAAGGTTACTAGCATCTTTTTTTATCGATACCATTTTTCGGGCAATTTTGAAGAAAATTCTTCTTAGATTACCGCCCCCGTTAACAAGAAGTACCCCTTGCTACAATATTGAATAGGCTTTGTTAAGTTGTATTGTTGTTTTTCAGGTATAAAATATGGGAACGTCCGATTTGGACGTTCCCGTTCTTATTCAATTAAAGCCCCCTATATTGGAATAACTGTAT
>NZ_NPDD01000182.1 GCF_002272245.1 Bacillus sp. 7884-1
CCAGTCTTCTTCATCTAAGCAGCTTGCCCATTGTTGTAACAAAAGTGTCTTTACATCCATTTTCTATTCCCTCCAATTAAATCCCATTAGTAGATAATCCCTTTGGTCAAAATTCATTTACAAGCGTGTTGTAAATAGCTCACTAATTAAGGTGTCCTGCCAATTCCTTGTTCAATTATTGGTGTGTTAATCCTCTAAACGAGGCTTTTCCACTGCACACATATTTTTTAACCCTTATATACAAATGCTTTCAAGCACCTATTCTACAGATTTACTTCCTTTTAGATGATTTAAACAAAATGATAATAACAGCAATCAAAACGGCGAACCAGATATACCACTCCATACTTAAATCCTCCTCAACTGACTAATGTCAGATGCTTTACAGGTAATCCTATTCTTTCACATTCCCTTTCATGCATGCAATCAATTGAGCATACCCTCCCAATTCGCACAAAAAACGCCCCCACACCGATATTTTTTGCTGGTAGCGCACTGTTCCAATAAGATAAAAGAAAACGCTAAGTTAGTATGGACGCAAATGAAAATTTTAGTGGTGGAAGATGATCGAACGATTGCTTCGGGATTGGAGTATTCCTTGAAGCAAGAGGGCTATGAAATTGTGCTTTGTCATCAGGCAGCCACAGTATAGAAGTGCTGAATCATAGAATCGAAGAAATCGATTTATGCTTATTTGACTTGTCCTTACCGGATGGAAGCGGTTATGACTTGTGTAAGCATGTGAAACAACAACGCGATACCCCGGTCATTTTTTTAACCGCTTTTGACGATGAAGTGAATGTCGTTATGGGCCTTGATATGGGGGCTGATGATTATATTACAAAGCCATTTCGAATTCGTGAGTTGGTTTAACAAAACCTACAATCAGACACTGATTGTCATTACCCATGATGAGCGTATCGCCCTTCAAGCAGACCGCATTATTTCCATTGAAGATGGCAAGGTCGCCAAGGATGAGGTGCTTCGTCCATGAACATTATCCATAAAGGCACGATAAGGCATTTGAAAGAGAACAAACGCCAATCACTTGTAACGATAATTGGTGTCATTATTTCGGTGGCGATGATCACCGCGGTTACCACGCTTGGTTATTCCTTTTTAGACCTACTGATTCGCCAGAATATCGCCAAACATGGAGAATGGCATGTTCAGTATAAAGATGTCACCTTAGACCAAATCGAAGCCATTGAAAAGGACAGCGAAACGAAAACCATGGTCCTCTCGAGCGATGGCTATGCGTCTCTAGTAGAATCAGAAAATCAGAATAAACCTTATCTATTTTTTCAAAACTACAATGCAGTTGGTATGAAGCAATTTCCAATGGAAGTGATTGAGGGAAGACTTCCTCACAATGAAAATGAGATTGCAATTTCAGAAGCGGTTATCAAAAATGCAAAGGTCGATTACAAAATCGGGGACCAACTCACGGTAGATATCGGTGAGCGTTGGAACAAAGCAAACGGAAAGTTACTAACGTAGAATAACGCTCTCGAACGGGACGAAGACACGCTCATTGAAAAGCTGCGAACCAACGAAACCAAAACCCTAACCATTGTCGGGACGATTGAACGCCCTTCTTGGGAACCGACATGGTCACCTGGTTACACCGTGATTGGCTATATCGACGAAACATCCGTAAGCAAAATCGATACCGTCGATGCTTTTGTGGTGCTAACGGAAATAGACCGTTCCCTCTATACAAAAGCAAAAAGCTTGGCTGCTACATAGGGGATCGAGGCAGTAAATATTAATAGTGAATTGCTTCGTTACTATGGAGTAACGAATAATGCTCAATTACACAAGACCCTCTATTCCTTAGCTGCTATCATTATGAACGTCATCATCATTGGCTCCGTGGCTTTGATTTATAATGCCTTCTCGATTAGTGTATCCGAGCGGACAAGGCATTTAGGGATGCTTTCAAGCGTTGGCGCAACCAAAAAGCAAAAGCGAAATTCTGTCTTTTTTGAAGGATCCGTGATTGGAGCGATTAGTATTCCGATAGGGATTCTCGCCGGTCTAGCGGGGCTTGGAATCACCTTTGTTTTTATCAACCGAAATTTAGAAGTGGCAATTGGGGTTTCCGAGAAGCTTGCTTTAATATTCACACCTGCTTCGATTCTCATTGCCTGCGGGATTTCAATTTTGACGATATTTATCTCTACCTATATCCCTGCGCAAAGGGCTTCAAAGGTTTCAGCAATTGATGCGATCCGACAAACCCATGACATCAAGTTAACGGGGAAAACCATGAAAACTTCAAAGCTTGTCCGAAAAATCTTTGGGCTTGAAGCCGAAATTGGGTTGAAGAATGTCAAAAGGAATAAGAAGAAGTACTTGGCAACCGTGTTTTCTCTGGTGATTAGCATTGTCCTGTTCTTATCGGTCACCTATTTTACCGACAATTTGAAGAAATCTCTGACGATGTCGTAATCTGATTTGAAGAATGATATACAAATTTTCAGCACCCAAGTGGAGAAGGAAGACTTGACCGACTACACAAAGCTCGATCATGTCACTAAATCGATCGTCATCGAGGAAGCTAATTTAGAGGCAAAGCTCGAGCGGGAAGAAGTATCAGCTCAACAGAAAAATCAACTACAAACTGAAGATGGAAAGTTTCATAATTATGTGATGCTACATGGGTTGGATCAAAAAGGTTTTGAAGCCTATGCAAAAGAAGTCGGCGTCGATGTGGAAGGTTTTACGAAACAAGAAACACCAAAAGCCATTGTCATTGACCAAATTACCTATGAGGATGGCGGAACGGGAAAATTTATCGAAACAAAATCGATTGAGTCAGAGGTTGGGAAGAAAATCGATTTATTGACGATGCCTATAGGGGATATGGAAAATAAACAACCGGAACTAGAAGTAGTTGGCAGCGTGGAAATTGGCGCACTAACTTCCAAAGTGCCAATGGGCATTGAAACTGTTGCGGTCGGCGGTGTTAACCTTATCCTCCCACAAGCCACAATGGATTCCTTGTTATCGAAAACTGAAATAGAGGTGACTCCTTATGTGTACCTCAATAGTACAGACCCAATGGCCACCCAAACGGCAATTGAAGACCGAAAAGATTCGAACATACATGTATTCAATGTCTACCAGCAGCGACAACAAGATGAACAGTTGATTATGCTTATGTCGGTCTTTACCTATGGGTTCATCACGCTGATTTCCTTCATCTCGATCGCAAACATCTTTAATACCATCTCAACCAGCATTTCACTCAGAAAACGGGAATTTGCAATGCTGCGATCGGTGGGCATGACCCCAAAAGGATTTAACAAAATGGTCCAATATGAAAGTATATTTTATGGAGTGAATGCCCTACTCTACGGACTGCCCATCAGTGTCCTCGTTATGATTGGCATTCACCGCTCCGCTGGATTCACCTTTGAATACGGATTTCAGCTTCCCTGGATGAGCATTCTATTTGTTATAGTTGTAATTTTCCTGATTGTAGGTTCCGCCATGCTCTATTCGATTTCAAAAATAAAAAATGAAAACATCATTGAGAGCCTAAAGCAGGAAAATATATAAAGGAACACGCGGTTAGCTGAGGCTAATCGCGTTCATTTTTGTTGATATTCCCTCTGTTACTTGGACCTTCCTCTCAAATCAAAGGAAAAACTTCACTCCTAGACTATTTATTTATATTCCAATTAATTATTTACCAGTAATTTAGGGATATGAGCCACGGAGGGTTTCTCATGGTGGAATAAAAAAACCATCAGAACCGTCCCCACGGTCTCGGTCTACCACGGTCTACGATTCCTCAAGAAACCTTTCCCACTGTTCATACAAGGTATTAGCTGTCTCATAATCTTCGTAGTCCAATGACAGACCTTCCTGTAATTTCTCTTTTAAACGAGAGCACATTCCTTCCCATCCCTCTAAGCTTTCGTGATCGACAACGTTTGATAACCTCAGTTTCGTTCTCTTCCAATTTGAATAAAGGATATTACACCATTCCAATAAATCCAATCGGTATTGGTTAAGTTCCTCCGTATCGATATATTGGTCAGATTCAATCTTCATCTCGTCTTGAAAAGCATTTGTTTCCAAATATTCTTCCTCGATTTGGAATTGTTCTTCCATTTCGAAACGATTTACAGAATCGACTTCAATCTCTTCTTGATAAGCATTAGATTCTCTAGATAGCAGTTCCAATTGTTCACATAAACTTTTAGATGTTTCATGACACCATTCCAACAAATCTTCACGGTATTGCTTTTGTCCATTCATTTTGATCCATTCCCCCACCCAGGTTGTTTATTCTTATCATTCTTATTTACAATGAAATGGTTTTTTCTCTTATATAAATAACCACAATCTCATACTATGTTCCACGATTGTCCCAGGATTAGACTATTACCCATTGACAACACATGACACCACTCAAGATGATTTCCATACAAGTTGTTATACGAAAATGGAGTATAATCGACTATTCTTTTCCCGGAATTTTAATAAAAGATTTACAGAACCTTAACATCTACAAAGCAGCCTCTTAACAATGATTTATTATTCTATTATTAGTGGGGATAGCATGTGTGGCTATCATGGTATTTGGCGTAGGTGGAGCCGTTACTTGAAAATTAATCGTACATAGACAATAAAATTCATTAAAAGGAGTGTTCTACTTGAAAAAACAATTCGTTCAGTACAAGGGTAAGAAATATATTCTTCTTCACCGATACTCCTCAGATTTTTGTGAAATCCAAGATTCATATTCTCATTTCAATATTCTCCTAGTTCACTACTCCGAACTTTCTTTAATGAAAAATTATTAGCCACTGTTGATCATTTGAAGCGTCTTTGTAACGCTTCTTTTTCCATTATTCGGATATAATGCACTGGTTGGTCATCCATTTCAGGAGGCCCAAGGTATTGCCTGCCCTTCTTACACACGTAGCTTTTGTTTGTAGCATTCCGTAAGACTTAAGTCGTAGAAAAAATTCAGTCTCCTCAAAACAAAGGAAATATGGGATATTTAGGTAGAAAGTTCGAGGATATGAGCCACGGAGAGTTTCTCATGGTGTAATGAAAAAAGCCATCAGAACCGTCCCCAAGGTTTTCCAAAGGTTTTCTAATCATTTCTAGGTTTCATTTTTTTATTTACAAAATAAAAATTTTTCATTAATATAGGTAGAATTGAACATTACTTTTTATCTATCATGTTGGACAGATTTTAAAAGCAATATCTTAAGAGAGAGGTGTATGTTTATTGAAAGTACTTGAAACAGATCGATTAATTCTTCGTTGGTTAACAACAGATGATGCAGCTTTTATACTCGAACTTTTAAATGAACCCTCTTGGATACGTTATATCGGAGATAAAGGTGTACGAACGCTTGAAGATGCAAAGAACTATATTTTAACTGGCCCCTTAAATATGTATTCCCAACTGGGCTTTGGTCTTTATCTGGTAGAGCGAAAGCAAGGAAAAACCCCCATTGGAATTTGTGGTTTGTTAAAAAGAGACACTCTAGAAAATCCTGATATTGGCTTTGCTTTTCTATCAAGATATCAAACACAAGGTTATGGATTTGAGTCCGCCTCTGCGACGCTTAAATATGGACATGAACAACTGCATCTTAAGCGAATCTTAGCCATAACATCTATGGACAATCATGGTTCCTCCAAGCTGCTTGAAAAAATCATGATGAAATTTGAAGGAACCATTAGTTTTCCTAATGATCCGGAAGAGCTTAAATTGTTTGCATCAGAAATATAAAAACCTAAGGTTTTATCCATATTCCATTTCTTATAAGCCAATAATAACAGAATCAAAGGAAAGAAAGTTCTCGCCAAAACGATAGGGTCAAAACCAATTTTTTGTTAGTGATTAAAAAAGGAACGGTGCCAATCACACTCGCACCTTCACCATAAGAAACAGAACTGCATCAGCAACTCTAGAATCTTAAACTAACGTACTCATTACATTAAGTACAATTCTTCACAATCTGTTTAGTTAATCGAACTAGTAAAAAAGATGAGTTTTCAAGCTATATTGAAGTTGGACACAATTTCGATTTTTCAATATTTCTATTTAAAAAGGATATGGACTGAATCCATTATCGCTTCATATCCAATTTGAATATAAATTTTATTGGAAGTAGGATTACTAATATCAGTGTATAAACTTGTTGTTTTATAACCTCGATCTAACAATAATTGAGTGAAAGCTGAAACACAATCAGATGCATAGCCCTTTTTTCTTTCGTTAATCGGGGTGAATACATAGCTGATTGTAATATTATTTTTGGTTGGTCGTGTAGCATATGCCATGGAAACCAACTTACCATTCTTTTCCCATGCTACTAAATTTTCTTTATGAATCATTTCTTTTGTTTTTTTGATTGCTTCTTCTAAACTTATAGGTTGTTTAACCTCATTACAAAACTGATACACCCAATCTTTAATAGTGTTATGATCCTCTTCCTCCACTTTTCGTAGTTTTCCCTTTGATTTTGTGTTTTTCTTAACTTTTTCTAGCTTATAAATTTTTTGGTTCATTTGGACATGTGCATGAATCCCTTTTATATCCGCAATATAAAAAGCTAGTTCAGTAGTTAATTCTTTTTCCCCTACAAAGCCAGGTATTTCTTGAATTGTGTTAATCAGCTTTTCTCCTATAACTTGTATTTCGTGTGATGTAAAAGGAACAGAATTTGATAAGATAATTTGACTAGGATGTGTTTGAAGTATGGTTAATCCTAGATCATCATCTTTTATTACAGCAGCCATCAAAAAAGGACTTTCATCTTTTTCAGTTAAAGATTGCAAAACACCTAACGCTAAATTGTTTTCAGCTTCATCTTTTTCTAAGAAAGGGATCACATCTTTCTTAAATAATGTAAGATCATCATACTTCACTAGTTTTATCAAACAAACCATCCCCTTTTTTTTAGTTCTTGAATCATTAAAAGTATTTCTAAAAAATACTCCTGAAAAACTAAATTATGTATCCATTATGAAACTAAACTGACCAGTTAGAAAAATACCACAAACTGTTCCAGTGGCAATCGCAGCAATAAATGCAGTTCCAATTCTTTTACAGATTTCCTTGACTCCTCTATCTAAGTACATATGAAATCTCCAATTAGACCTTTTGAATTTTGTAGCAAATTTTTGCTTGATTAATATATATGGTAATAGTAAATATTATTAGACTAGCTGGAGGTGATGATTTTGGAACCTAAATGGCTGGATTGGGCGAAACAGCTTCAATCCATTGCGCAGGCGGGATTAACGTATTCAAAAGATGTTTATGACTTGGAAAGATTTGAATTAATTAGAAATATTAGCGTTGACATTTTAGCGCATTACACAGATATGGACAGGCCTGTAATCAAAGATTTATTTGCAGGTGAAACTGGTTATGCAACTCCTAAGGTTGATATTAGGGCAGTTGTCTTTAAGGATGATAAAATTCTGATGGTCCGTGAAAATACCGATGGGAATTGGGCATTGCCTGGCGGCTGGGCTGACATTGGACATACTCCAAGTGAAGTCGCTGTTAAGGAAGTAAAAGAAGAATCGGGATTTACTGTGAAACCAATCAGAGTATTAGCTGTGACCGATAAAAAGTGTCACCCACATCCTCCTTCTGCTTTTCATGTTTACAAAATATTTATTCAATGTGAAATAATTGGCGGGCAGCCAGCTAAAGGAATTGAAACAAGTGAAGTGCAGTTCTTTGCTGAAAACGAACTGCCTCCACTTTCAACAGCTCGGAATACAAAAACACAAATTGAGATGGCTTTTAAATACTTAAAAAATCCCGATGAAGCCGTTTATTTTGATTAAGTTTAATTTATAAAGGTACCTCCTTTTTTTAATCTCTAAATGTTTAAGACCAAGATATATTTGAAATCCCTCAAAATACATCTTGGTTTTGAATTTCTATTATCTTTAAAGCCTCGAATCTTCACACAAAAATTTTACTCATATTTTCCAAAAACCTTATAATCTGTCTTGTTTGAAACCTCACTCTTTACCTTTATATTTTGGTCATTGCATCTTAATAGAATCTCTGAATTGGCCCATATTAAAGTTTTTACCTGGACAACTTTTTGCGATACCTTTTAATTCACGATGTCCCAGAATGTGAGTAGTGGATAAATTATATTGATGTAATAGGAAAACGCATAGTTTACTTAATGATTTTAGCTGGACTATTGAAGGAGTATGAATATCAAAATTACCAGCTAAACAAATACCTATTGATTTTTCATTATATGAATATGCGTGTGCTCCAACATGGTATCCTCTTCCTTTCATAATTTCACCATTTTCCTCAATAAAAAAATTGTATCCTATTCCACTCCATCCACGATGATCCTGATGAAACCTATGGGTCTTAATAATATCCCAACCTATTTCTTCTGTATGGTGTACAATGATGTACTTGACATCTTTTAAAGCAATAAGCGGCTCTTTAAACCATAAATTAATATCTTTAATCAATCCCGGTTCTAATTTCATCTAGACTTTCTCCTCATCACACAAATTGAATCATGATCCCAGACTTATCATCTGAACGAAGTTTATTCCTTTTCTCATATTGTTCTAATGCCATAGAATATACTTGTAAACCGACTGTTTGTATCTTTTTAAATGTTTCTTCAATTGAATAGTTTGGATGAAAAAGGCCATCTGTTATCATTAATAATGTTTTGATTTCACTGATATTTACTTGACCATGCTGAATAAAATTTAAAACTTCTTTTTTACCATTAGCTACACTATAACCATATTCCTTATTAGCTAATGACCGATTAAAGATAAGCTGTTGAGTACGATCCTGATAATACTCCTCATCTGGAATTTTATCTCCTTGCTTTCTTTGTTCCTCACGCCATGCCTTCGCTCTATAACTTATATCTTTTACGGTATCCCTTGTTAAGGCTTTTATGGTTCCGTTTTGATACTCAGCAATGATCATACAATCACCAACCTGGGCATAAGAAATCTTTCCGTCTTTTTCAATTTTTATAATTGCAGCACATGTTGACCAAAGATTTTCATATTTTTCCTGATTCACCTTGTATTTTTCCATGTGTTCTCTCAACATTCTATTAGCAATCATGATTCCTTCAACTAATGAAAGGTTACTTCGGTAGAGTCCAAAGAAATAATCTTTAAATATATTCGATGCTAAATATGCACCGTTCATTCCGTTTTCATCTTTGAATGGCATTAATGGAGTTGCCCCATCAAAAACCCCAAAAACATTTATCTTTTCATTTAATACAATTGAATCTTCACTTACACGTTTATGTGGGGCGGCACTTAAAAAAGACTCAACTTTCATTGGTTGTCCACCTTCTTTTTTATCGAAATAATCAGAAAAACGATTAAATATATAAAGACATTATATGATTTAATGAGAAATATTATGGTTACTAATTTTCTCTAATGCTTTTTTTAGAGTTTATTACAATGGAATACCTTAAATTACTGTTGAATATTAATTACTGAACTAGAATTTGAATGCTTGGATCTAGCCCTGAGGCACAAGCAGCAGAGGCAGACGGAGAAAATTTATTCAAATTCTATTCACCCTTGTTGAATAATAAAATAGATGTAAACTACTATCCTTTGCGATAGGGTCCTTACTTTAATTTCTGGTATAATAGGGAAAAACACAATCAGTGAAAGTAGGAACGTATATCCATTAAAAAATCTTGCAGTGAATCAAGAACCATTCAAACCGACGGCGTCCTGCCAAATGACACAAACCCGCACCAGACTCTTTTCGGGGGTGCTCTGATGAGCCGGATTGACCGCGTTGCTGGCATTGCAGCGGTCAAACACTGCAGAAAACCTACAGTGACCGCAAGCACCGATTCAGTCGATTTTTTGCACCCAATCACCCTTCAGGATGCCGTCACATTAGAAGCGTTTGTCACTTGGACCGGGAACACATCGATGGAAGTGTTTGTAAAAGTGACAGCAGACAACTTATTTACAGGGGAAAGCCGAGTGGCGGCGACATCGTTTTAACCTTTGTCTCGTTAGATGAAGAAGGGCATCCGGCCCCAGTGCCATTTGTCTATCCCGAATCGGAAGAGGAGCTCTATTTATTTAATACTGGAGAAGAACGGTCCATTGCCCGAAAGCTCCGAAGAGAACAAAGCAAGCATCTCGCCCATACGTTTGGCCGGAAATAAAAATAGCAAATTACCTTAACGGGTTCGGTTTTGAAGTGAAAAATTGCCCTTATGAAACCAAATTGAATTAAAACTATTATTAACAAGCTAATAAGAACCATTTATAATATAGAAAAACGCTCAGGGCATATAAAGCTCTGAGCAATTGATAATTCTGCTTATGCAACATACACCCTGTAATTCAACCTAAAAATATTAAGTAATCATTTATAAATGACTAAGTAACAATCTCTAATTACAATCTCATCAATAATAACCATAGATCTAAATTTTATATCCAGTTCCTTCGCAGCCTTATTCTCTTTTAACCAATGATTTAATTCTTCTGAATCCTCAAATACTTTCAATTGAATTGATGAAGCATTTGCATTACATATATTCATCAAAATCCTCCAAAAAGTTACTTAAAAAAAGTTAGCTAAAAAAACCCCTGATGAAATAATTTCATCTTGGGGTGTGAGTCAGCGATTCATGTGCGTTTTTTATTAAAAGAATAAATGACAATACTTTATTATCTATTTGTACTAACGAGTACGTTTGCGCTTTCTTCAAGTGTATTTACTAGCTTTTTATGATTGTTTTTTGCTAGCTTCACATATTCATTGGTAACTTTTTGCATGCCTCTACGACCTTCGCGTGAGTAGTTAATATAGGCTTCACAACCTTCTTCGACATTCTTTTCTAAACGTTCGATTAGGTCAACAGTTAATTTGATCGGCGTTACAGCCAATTTCTCTAAACGTTCAGAAACTTCTTCTATTGGCTTTGAAAGCTGATTCAATACGTCATTTTTTGCAAAATTGCTGGATACACCTTTAACGATTTCCCTATTAATCTTTCTAGGTACTGAATATAAATTAGCGATTGATTTTCTATATTCAAAGAACACAAATGAATGCCGAAGTTCAAGAAGAAGTAGTTTTAAATAGTAGTGAAGAAGCTTATCTTAAGACTGTAAAAGATGTCATTAAGTTCAATAAATGTTTAGTGTAAATTTTCAGAATGAGGGTGCAACCCTATAAAGCGAAGTGTTACTAACCAAATAATGGAGAGTTATTCGCTCTGTCCTAGATCCCAACAAAGTATATATTTTCCTTCCTGATTACGATAGGAGTATTTCTTTACTATCTTGCTTCTGTATTCGTCTAGACTATTAAGAATTGCCGGGTCCAGTACTTGATCTAGCTCATCCAATGCCCACGTTATTGTCCCCTTCGGAATGAATTTAGTTGCAAAAACTCCAAAACCTATTTGATCATTTATATAACGCAGCGCCGTATGCGGATAAATCATGTTGAGTTTTCCCCTTTAAATAGTTTATTCATAATCTATGCATTAGGAAAAAGTTTATTGAAGTATAATGATTAATTTTTACTTTCATTACCTTAATATATAAAACTTCATCCAAACTGAAAGAAAAAGAAGTATATAACCTTCCTGTTCTGATCAAGCTTTGTATTCTTCAATTTTATATTAAATAATAAATCCCCTAACCATAACGGCCGGGGGAACATAGAAGTCCATTTAATAAACTTTAGGTTTTGTTTGCCTACCGCTGTTTCTTCATAAGGACTTATATTTTCTTGCTTAGTTGCCCTTTGGACAGTTTGGCAATTGTTCGAGTCCTTGTTCCGGGGCATTCGTGTTATGCGCCTTTTATGTATTGCCCCTTTTGTCCTGGACAATAATCTCCGCGAATGCAGGCTTTTCACCACAATAGACGCTGTGGGTCCATACGTCGTCTTTCATTTTATCTGCTTTTACATAAAACTGTGTGCTGTACTGCTGACCGTCATAGGCGATAAGATTCTGCAAGCCTTTCCCTTGCGCCTCGTTTTCGGCCACCACTTTGCCATCATTGCCAACCAGCTGCACGGTTATGCTTTTGATATTCTGCTCACTAAATTCCTTCGGATTGACGGAGAACCCTACGTTGTATCCTGGCACTTGTTCCGCCCCTAACTGATCTCCATAAGTAAAATCCTCCGGCAGAATTACTTTGGTTCGTGCGGAAACAGGTAAGCTAAACATTAGTGCTACCCCGATCCCAAGTCCTACTAGTAGTGGTCGTTTCATATGTGTTTATTACCTCCTTTAGTATATTCCTTCTTATTATGGAAAGAAATCGAAAGTCTGTACAAAAAACCGCTGGGCACTTAATAACTTCTAGCCAAATTGGATGTGACCAAACTTGATTTTGTGCCTGTTAGAAAAACAAAAAGGACTAAATCCTGTAAAATACAGGTTCCAGTCCTTATTAGTTTTCATCGGAACATTAGTTTGTAAAATTCTACATACTTCGAGGGCGTACCAGGCACCTAATTTTACTTTTTACTGATTGTATATCGTGCTTAAAATTGAGAATGGGTTTTCTGGGTGAATAGCCTTTATTGCAGTAACTTTTCTATTTATTGTATAGCTTTCACCTGCTGAAAGTTCAATCTTTTTCTGGCTCATGATCCAATTGCCATTGCCATAACCCGTAAGACCACTAGTTTCCTCAGGGTATATGATTCCATATACTTGTTTGTCGTTTCCTGTCATGCCAATCCATGGTTCAATTAAATTGAATTCTTGTGGATTTGAATACGGAAGCGTAATGGAATTATGCCCTCCTGCCCCACTTTTTTGTCCTGAACCATCATAATCAATGGCATCTCCAATCCATAAAGTTTGTGTATCAGAACCGGTATTTTTGAAAACGGTTTTAGCTGAAATCCAATCTTGATTTGCTTCAATGGTAAATGTAGTAGCCACATCAATACTTGGCAGAGCAAGTGATTTACCAATAGCTTTTACAACTGCACGATCTTGAGATACTTCGATCACTTCTACTTTTTCACTTTCTACTGTAAGCTGTTGCCAAGCATCTGGTCCTACAGGCTTCTCCTTCGATGCATAAGGCAGATTAAACCAATCCATTTGATCTTCCAACCCTTTTGCTGCGAAGTCAATGACCTTTCCTCTAGTAACTCCTGGAAGCTGGGAATCCACACTTTTCTCGGCAATGAGCATGGCCATTTTATTGTTTTCCATCACAATATCTTCCATTTTACCTTCTGATATCGGACCTGGAATTGTTTTTCCGAAGCCTGCATCAACCGAGACAGGAGCTAATTTGATTTCCATACTTTCCGCACCACCATTAGCCAATTCGATATCGATTCGGTTCGTCTGGTAAGATAAACGAGATGCAACCAATTGATATTTACCAGGCTCAACCGCTAGTAAGAAGTTTCCATTCTGGTCTGTCATACCTGACCGCACCTTATCGCCTTTTTCATTTGTAATTGTTATGCTTGTACCTTTAACAGCTTCTCCTGTAACAGTATCCATCACCTTTCCGGTCACTCGCGGCCAACGCTGTACTGCTTTTCCGCCAGGAGTAAAGGCATATAAATTTCCATCAAGCGCTCCAACCACCAATGTATTTCCAGAAATTGCAGGCGAAGATGCTACCCAAGCTCCGATTTCATGCTTCCAGAGAGGTTGTCCTGTTAAGCGATCAAATGCATACAAATTCCCGTCGTTCGAGCCAATAAAGACGGTTTCTCCACTAATGGCGGCAGAGGAAATGATCCCACCGTTCGTACGATGTTTCCATTTTAATGAGCCGTTTATTGCATCTAAGGCTGCAACATTACCATCTGGGAATCCCATATAGACGATTCCATCGGCTGCCGCAGGGGATGATCCTGTTGCATTCCCGTGAATGTAAGACGAATCTGTACTCTTGAAACGCCATAGCTCTTTACCTGTGGATGCTTCAAGGGCCACTAATAATCCACCCTGATATCCCATGTACAGCTTTCCTTCGTAGATCGCTGGCATCGAGTGCATCCATCCCCCAGCAGGCTTTTTCCTCCACAATTCTTTTCCGGTAGAGGCTTCAAGAGAGATGATCCAACCTCCGTCTGCACCAACATAAACCTTACCATCCGCTACCACAGGAGTGGATTCAACAATCCAGTTCCCCGCTAAAGCAGCATTCCATAATTCTTCACCGGTTTTAGCATCCATCGCCATGATTTTTCCGCCGCTTCCATTACTGTATGCTTGGTAGACGACTCCATCAGCTACGGTTGGTGAATAGTACATCCAAGCTCTTTGGACTTCGTCTTTTCCAACGGTTTTCTGCCATATAATTTCACCATTGTCTGCATTCATGGCATACATCGTACCGCGAATAGAGGAAGCGTACACGATCCCGTCTACTACAGCAGGTGACGCTTGTACTTGTGCATCTGCTTGAACCTGCCATACCAATTTGCCAGTTTTTTGATCAACGGCGTGGATAGCATGATTATGATTGCCATCTTCATCACGTGTACCAATATAGACAATTCCGTTTGCAATCGCAGGGGAAGAGGTAAGAATCGTTCCCGGTGTCCGATACGTCCAATTCAGGCTAAGACCTGCATCAAGTGTATCTTTTGCTGCTCCTGTATGCTGTGCATTTCCATGGAACATACTCCAGTCTGCACCACTCATTGGTATAACGCGTTCTTTGCTGTCCACTATTGTGAATGTGTGATTTTTAGACCAAACCTTTCCAGCATCATCAGTCACTCTCACTTCGATGGCATGTTGGCCTTTTTCAGCATTTTTCCCATCCCATTGGTCAAACCATGCCATTCCACTGCTTTGTTTTAATTTTTTCCATGGACCAGCATCGACTCGATATTCTACACTTGTTATCGTACTTGTCGTATTGTATGCATTTACCAACACATCCATTTTACCTTGTGACACTTCACTTCCTGCAGATGGGTGGACAATAGACGCACTTTGTTTCACGTCATACATTTTAAACTTATGGTCCTGATTCCCGCCTTGGAAATTAACGATCCGGAATCCGTTTGGCATCTGATCAATTGTGTAAGAACTAGACACAGTTGTTACATGATTAGCTCCCGGAATCGTGTCCTGGGCAACGTCGTTTACATGTGTATGTCCTACCATGACTAGTCGTGTCTGATATTGACTGAGAACATCAATAAATTCTTTCGTCTTATCAGGTGAAGGAGTTTGCGGTGTATTCAACGGTTTATGCACAAATATAACCACTTCCTTATTTTTGGCATTTTGAGCAAGATCCTGCTTTAACCATTCCAATTGGTCTGTTTCAATGAAACCCAGATTATTTTCCAATGTGATAAAGTGCCGATTGCCGTAATCGAAGGAATACCATTCAGGCCCTAGATATTCTCGATAACGATCAATTCTTGTTTTATAGTCCGATCCAGGAGCAAAGTCATGGTTTCCTACCGCAGGGTATACAGGCAATTTGGAAGTAGCGGTGCTTGCTGTATAATCCTCAAATTCTGCATCTGTTGCACGATTTGTTAAATCGCCGCTAACCGCTATAAAAGCAGGATTTCCTGTCGATTCATTGATTTGTTTTAGCTGTTCTGTGAATCGTTCTTGGTTATTGGTTGTACCAGCTTCCACGTGAACGTCTGCAACATTGGCAAAAGTAAAATTTGGATTACTTGTTTCAGGTGTATGTAGCAGTCCGAAATGTTGCTCCCGTGTTTCATCTGCCTGAAGGTTCCCTAACTGTGCATAAAACTGCGGTGTTTTGTTTTTATCTGCAGGTACACTATATCCGCTTGGTACAGTCACAAATACGATATCCTTAACACGTCTTTCCGTATCAATGATTAGTTGATAGTTTCCGTGTTCATCCGTTACGGACAGAGTTTTCCCATCAGAGACGGTGACATTCGGTATCCCTGGTTCGTTCCCATCCTGCACTCCATTTTCATTTTTGTCCTGGTAGACGGTTCCTTTAACGGTCGCATTCTGATTATCGGCAGTTACTGGTTTGAGCACGGTCGCTAACGAAAGACCCGTCATTAGCACAATTACACTTGGTTTTAACACCTTTTTGATTTTTTTCATTTTATCTGGTTCAAGTATCATTCTTTCTCCTCCTCCTTATTCTTTTTCCGGTTATGACGAAATCGCATCGGTCATTTTATAGGCATCACCTCCTTTTGGAATGGCTGACATGGTAACCATTAAGCCAAAAAGCGTTGAAAATACCATGTTAATCCGATAAAGAAGATGGCTAGGTTCGTCGCCAGGTGTACGGAATATGACCATTTATATTTTCGAATCAAGATAAGGATTGGGAAAAGAAGTGCAATGATGAGAGCTTGTCCCATTTCTACACCCACATTAAAAGTGAAAATGGGCCAAATCGCAGTCCAATCGGTTGTATTTAATTCCAGTGCCCCGGCAAAGCCAATTCCATGAATTAAACCAAAAATAAATACAACTCCATTTCGATATTTTTCTGAAAGTCCTATGTATTTTTCTATTGCTACAAACGCCACACTTAATGCGATTAACGGTTCCACTATTTCAGCAGGAATAGATAGTAGATTAAGAGCAGTAAGTCCGATTGTGACACTATGGGCTAATGTAAACAATGTCATGATTTTTAGGACATCAATGAATCTTTTTGAGGTAACAACAAGAGCAATGATGAAAAGAATATGATCTAGACCGATCAGAATGTGATGAAAGCCCAGTTTAATAAAAGGGATACTTTGACCGATGATAGTTTGTTCACCTACGTGAAGTTCCCTCTTCTCTGATGTAAAGACAAATTGGCCTTTACTAACACCGATTTCATAGGAGGCAATATTCCTGTGAGCAGAGTCATTATCTTCAAAGAAAATATCATATATAATTTGTAAAGCGGCAGAATCCTTGTTTTTAATCGGATAATGGAAAGTAAGATTGGCATAATCTCGATTCAATTTTCTTTCCACTCCCGTTTCGCCCAAGCTGCCTTCCACTTTTGCCCCCTGATTAAACACGGCTAGTTTTGAGTGAAAATATTCTTCTAGCTTATTTTCATTTTTGGTTAATGCATACACTAAATCAGAAGCTGTCGTGTTGGTTGTTACTCCAAGATCAACAATTCGTGCCAATTCAAGATAATCCAGTTGTATTTCATATACCAATCCGCTGTCACCCATCGATAGTTTGGAATATCCTTCACTGTTGTCCGTATGGGCAGAAGCTCGAAACGGAAAAATCATCATACATATACATAACATTGAAAAACCTAAATATTTTTTTACTTGCCCAGCCATTAGCCACACACCTTTTTTATATTTTTGAAAAATTCACTCCTCGCTTATAGTAGTTAAGTAGTTTTAATTCAGGATTAATTATTTGTAAAGATGATATGAAGAATTATGTAGAAATGGTAAAGAAAAACAGTGAAATAGTTGCAGGTAATAAGTGTTAATCTATGAATTAGAATTATTAACACTAGTGACAAAATACTAGACGATGAATGAAAAAATAACCCCAAGAAACTCAAACAGCCGAATATTGTGTCACGATTGCTACGTATCTATAAAAACGAGCTTATTTGCTTTTATTGTAAATGTGTCAAAAAAAGACGGTGCCAATTAGACTGGCACCGTCATCATAAGAAAAAGAACTGCTGGAGCAATCCTTAATCCCTTAATTATAAAAAAAAGGATGCTACCGAAGCTCAAAAATGAACTTTTAGAACCCCTTGTCTCTTAGAAAAATTACAAAAAACCTTGCATTATACCTGCAAGGTTTTTTTGCATCTGATGTAAAATCTAGCTTTCACCTTATAGAATTTATACCCAGCCTCTAAACCTTGATGCTTCAGACATTTTACGAACACCTACCATATATGCGGCTAAACGCATATTTATATTCCGTCGCTCGGATGTTTCATAAACATTAATAAACGATTGGACGATCACCTTACGAAGCTTTTCATTAACTTCTTCTTCACTCCAATAGTAGCCTTGGTTGTTTTGAACCCATTCAAAATAGGAAACAGTTACTCCTCCTGAACTCGCTAAAACATCCGGCACTAACAGAATTCCTCTATCAGAAAGTATTTTAGTCCCTTCTAGGGTTGTTGGGCCGTTAGCTGCCTCGACAACAATCGAAGCTTTGATATTATGTGCATTAGCTGTGGTAATCTGGTTGGAAATTGCAGCTGGAACTAGAATATCACAGTCAAGCTCGAGTAACTCTTCATTTGTAATCGTGTTATCAAACAATGTTGTTACCGTTCCAAAGCTATCTCTACGATCTAATAAGTAATCAATATCCAAACCATCTGGATCATAAAGCGCACCATAAGCATCAGATATCCCAATGACCTTTGCACCTGCATCATGCATAAATTTTGCTAAAAAGCTACCTGCATTACCAAACCCTTGAACGACCACCCGAGCTCCTTTGATCGTAATTCTACGTTTTTTTGCAGCTTCCTCAATGCATATGACAACTCCTTGTGCGGTAGCCTTTTCACGGCCATGCGAGCCGCCAAGTACAAGTGGTTTCCCTGTAATAAATCCAGGCGAATCGTATTCACGAAGCCTGCTGTATTCATCCATCATCCACGCCATAATTTGTGAGTTTGTATAAACATCTGGAGCAGGTATGTCCTTTGTAGGTCCTACAATTTGGCTGATTGCCCGAACATAAGCCCTGCTAAGCCGCTCTAGTTCTCCCATTGACATCGTTCTTGGGTCGCAAATAATACCGCCTTTTCCGCCTCCATATGGTAGGTCGACGATGCCGCATTTTAAACTCATCCACATCGACAATGCCTTAACTTCGTCCTCGTCCACTTCTGGATGAAAACGAACTCCGCCTTTTGTCGGTCCAACAGCATCATTATGCTGCGCGCGATATCCAGTGAATATTTTAGTCGACCCGTCATCCATTCTAACAGGCATACGAACAGTGAGCATTCTCAATGGTTCTTTTAATAGTTGGTACATATCATCTGTATAACCTAATTTATCTAAGGCTTCTTTTATCACAATCTGTGTTGATGTTAAAAGGTTCAAAGACTCATCTGACTTTTGTTCTATATTGCGCTCTGTTACTCCTACTTCTCCCATATGGCACCCCTACTGTGTTAGTTGGAAATCTAAAACAACACTTTTTGAATTCGTTCAATCGGCCAAATTAATTCCACTTGGCTAATCATGAGTGGCGGAGCAAAACGAATCACGGTTTCTCTATTTAAATGACATCTCATCAAAAGAACATTCCTTTAGTGGAACGACCTTCGTTTTATGAACGAGTTTATACCCGAGCCATAATGCCAAAAAGATTGGTAAACCAATATAGGACACGGCTACTCCATACCAATCAATCTCACTAGTTAAAAAAGCTTGATAATTTTGACCAATAATGACAATGACACACATCACAAAAGCGAGAATCGGACCAAGCGGGAACCATTTCGCTTTAAATTTCAAATCATTTATGTCCCTGCCCTGGGCCAAATATGCTTTTCTAAAACGATAGTGGCTGACTGCAATTCCAAGCCATGCAATAAATCCAGTTAAGCCTGACGCATTTAATAACCATGTATACACTTGATCTCCAAAAATGGACGTTAAAAAGGCCAAGCCTCCGATAATCGTCGTCATGACAAGGGCATTCATCGGAATCCCTCGATCATTTACATTTTGTAAAAATTTAGGTGCATTTCCGTCCTTTGCCATGGACCAAAGCATGCGTGTCGATGCATATAAACCAGAAGTACCTGCCGATAAGACCGATGTCAAAATGACAGCATTCATCACAGATGCCGCAAATGCAATGCCCACTTTCTCAAATACAAGGGTAAAAGGGCTGACAGCGATGTTGTCGACATCCCTACCCAACAGGTCAGGACTTGTATAAGGAATAATTAGGCCAATGACAGCAATAGCAACGATATAAAATAGTAGAATCCGCCAAAATACTTGTCGAATCGCCTTTGGTACGTTTTTCTCTGGCGCTTCACTTTCTCCTGCAGCAATCCCCACGAGCTCCGTTCCTTGAAATGAAAAACCTGCGATTAAAAAAATACTTAAAACGGACAAAAGGCCGCCATTAACAGGAGCATGTCCTACTGTAAAGTTTTTAAACCCGATAAACTGTCCGCCCAGAATGCCGAAAATGGTGAGCAAACCGACTCCAATGAAAACGATGATTGTCACTACTTTTATTAAGGAGAACCAATACTCGGATTCTCCGTAACTTTTAACCGACAGTGCATTCAATAAAAAGATTAGACCTAAAAACAGTGTACTCCACACGATGCTCGGTACATCCGGAAACCAGAACTTCATAATAATAGCTGATGCAACGATTTCAACCGCAAGTGTAACAGCCCAGTTGAACCAATAGTTCCAACCGAGCGCAAAACCAAATGCCGGATCAACAAAACGGCTGCCATATGTTGAAAAGGATCCCGAAACCGGCATTAAGGTAGCCATTTCTCCGAGACTTGTCATCAAAAAGTAGACCATGATGCCGATAACTCCATAAGCTATTAGCGCTCCACCAGGTCCAGCTGTTTGAATGGATGACCCTGTTGTTAAAAATAACCCTGTTCCGATTGACCCTCCAATAGCAATCATTGTCATGTGACGTGCCTTTAGATTGCGTTTAATATGCCCTTTACTTTCTTCACTATTCTGAACCTTCTGATTACTTTGGTCGGTTTTATAGCTTTTGTGTGCTTCCATTCTTGTCCTCCTTCATTTTTGTACGATAAGCATCTATCTAACTTTTTAGAAAACAGATGTTCATTATCCTTCTGCTTTTTCGATGTAGGTACTTAGCTGACAAGAAAACGCATGCAAATTATCATAATAAATAAACCTCAATCAGTTGAATTATGTTATCCCTACTGATTGGTTGCTAAACTTTCTATTTCTTATGGGCAATTTATCCCTTCATGAGGATGATGGGGATAAATTGTCCATTAGAATAAAATTCATCTCTCGCTTAATATCGAAAAACGAGAGACGGCTTACTAATTATTTCGAAAAATCAAAGTAGTTTCGCTTCAATAAGCGTGGAGCGGCCATAAGTGTTTCATACGTCATACTTTTTTCGAGCTTTGAACCATCAATTAAAAATAGATGATCCTCAATTTCTTTCACCGTATTATCTGTTTGATAGGTCATACCGCATTCCAAACAATGAATGGATGGTGTGTCCTGAATTTCGATTGCATTTGTTCCATCTGGAAGTTCCCAATACACTTTGTTGCTCGTTTCACGTGCTGTGTCAGATTCGCACCATTGACAAATCAAAATTATTCCTCCTTTGCTCCCACTGTTTCATATTTCTTCATTTGCGATTGGAATTTTTTCTCTTTTAACTCGTCACGTTTGTCACGTTTATCTTTTAATGAACTATGCTCAGTATTTTCCTTATACGTTTTGCGGCGATCTAACCGTTTTAATCCTTCAGGTGTAAGGTTAAATTTCGTATCATCAATAATGGATAGAACACCATTACTTTCAAACTTTTCAAACACTTCAGGATATACCTTTTTGTAGTAATCCTCTGCACTGCCTGACTGATAATTTGTTGGTTCTGGATAAGATGTAATGACACCTTCGAAGTTACGTAGTACGACTTTATTAGCACTTTGAGAAATGATATAGTTCGGCTGCAATGGAATTTTACCGCCTCCACCCGGGGCATCAACAATAAATGTAGGAACGGCATAACCCGATGTATGGCCGCGAAGTCCTTCCATAATTTCCATTCCTTTGCTGATTGGTGCACGGAAATGGCCAATCCCTTCTGATAAATCACATTGGTAAATATAATATGGACGAACGCGAATTTTAACAAGATCATGCATAAGCTGTTTCATGATCGGTACACTGTCGTTAATGCCTGCCAAAATAACAGACTGGTTACCAACAGGTACACCAACATTTGCAAGCATTTCACATGCACGCTTCGATTCTTCCGTAATTTCAATAGATGTATTGAAATGTGTATTCAACCAAACTGGATGATACTTTTTCAAAATATTACAAAGATTTTCGGTAATACGCTGTGGGAATACGACAGGTGCTCTTGTACCGATACGAATAATTTCTACATGCGGAATATCACGTAAATTCTTTAAAATATATTCTAAAATATTGTCATTAATAAGGAGCCCGTCTCCTCCTGAAATTAACACATCTCGAATTTGTGGGTTTGATGCGATATAATTAATCGCTGTGTCTAACTGTTTCTTTGGTACACCCATTCCGATTTGTCCGGAGAAGCGTCTTCTTGTGCAGTAACGGCAGTACATGGAGCATTGGTTTGTTACTAGGAACAACACGCGATCAGGATAACGATGTGTTAACCCAGGTACTGGTGAATCTTCATCTTCGTGAAGGGGATCTTCTAAATCATATCTTGTTTTATGCAATTCCGCAGAAATTGGAACAGACTGCATTCGCACCGGACATCTTGAATCATCTGGATCCATAAGCGATGCATAATATGGCGTGATGTTTAATGGGATTGTTTTTGTTGAGATTAAAACCCCTTCCTCTTCTTCTGGTGTTAAGTTAACTACTTTCTTTAAGTCTTCTAAATTTTTGATAGTATTCGTCAATTGCCAAACCCAATCGTTCCATTGCTCCTCTGTAACATCCTTCCAAAGCTCGATTTCTTTCCAATGTCTCTTTGGTTTGAATAAAGTGTTTCTCATCATAAATTCCTCCTATAATTAGCCTATTTTTTATCGACCATTTTTGATGATTTCTCCTTCGATCATTACTATATTAAGAAATGAGGTATTCCATATAATAGCGATTTTCCCCTTCGCCAAATTCATCTAATCTTGTCTCTTTTATGACAAACCCTAATTTTTCATATAACTTGACGGCTGCCTTGTTTTTAGTACTGACCGTTAAGCAAACCTTACGAAAACCATCTTGCTTTAGAATCGGATAAATTTCCTGTAAAAATAATTTCCCGATTCCTTTCCCTTGCTGGTCGGAGCGGACATAAAACCCAAAAATGTAGGCTTTCTGAATATCATTGTAAGCTCTCATCACTTCGCAAATTGCAATCGGCCTTGGATCATTTTGCTGCCGGTATTGAATGAGTTTCCCGTAGCGTGTAAGTGGGACAAGGGTTTGTTCATCTACTGCTCCTAATCCCGGAAACGCATCTTGCTCAAGCTCCATCATCATTTTTAGCTGTTCTGGATTCAATGAAGCTGGTACTTCGACATAATAGGTTTTGTTCAATGTTTCCATTTTTCTGTCCCCCTTAGTTCTACTTCATATTCGATATCATCTAGCGGCCATATTGGCTTAGGAATGTAACGATACGTAAAAGTTGTTAAACGATTGGATGCAACACCAGGTGCATCCACATAAATGATACGGCCCACAATCGGCTCAAACGCTGCCCGAAAATGATTTTTTGCCTTTAACCCAAGAATTCTCTTTGCCTGCGGCTCAAGACCAATATGACGAAACATTTCCGGATCATTTGCTGACATCGGCCTTCCAATGAGGAGAATATCCATATTCCCAGCGCGAATGTGTGCCGCTCCCTTTAAATCGACTTTTAAATGCTGATTGAAAGGACCTGAATTGTAAAATATTCCGTCTGATAGAGCCACGACTGTTGCTTCAACCTGAACGGCTTCTCCAAATTCTGGCGATACTTTCCCTCCAAGGGACAACAATACCTTATTTCCGGTTCCCTTCTTGCGGCAGGCCTCAATGGATTCTGGATCGTAGAGCCCTCCAAACAGCGTGTCAGGAATGTTCATCTTCACCATCTCCCGAAGCAGCTCTGTTGTATCCCCGCTCCCGCAGCTTAGAGGATTATCCGAGATGTCCGCCAGCACGACCGGTTTGTCATCTTCAATCGACATTGCCAAATCGAGTCCTTCTTTTACACCGGGCAAATCCATGATAAATTCTTCTCTTACACTCCAGAACAAGGAGGCCATCTTTTGGGCAGTCTCTTTTCCTTTTTGTGGATCGAACGAAACAACAAGTACACTTGCACCGACCATGGGAATATCCGAGTAAGGAAAGCCACCAAATACGGACACATTATAAATTCCTTCTTCCACTTCGGCTTTTTTCGCCCACTCTATCATTTTGTACATTGGTCCTTCTGCAGTTCTCATATTGATAGAGGGAGGCATCATAGGCAATTTTTCAAAAGAAGCATAATAATGCACCCCTTCCTTTAATTGCTTCAATAAAGCCATTGACGCATGAACGCCTTGTTCATACATATCAACATGTGGATATGTTTTAAATCCAAAATGAAGCGGTGTGTAATCAATCATTTTTTCACTTAAATTTGCGTGCATATCCAGTGTTGTCGCAATTGGGACACTCGGTCCGATCAACTCACGAATTTTTCCCAGTAAATGCTCTTCCGGATCGAAGAGGTCCTCCACGACCATTGCTCCATGCAGTGCCAGCAATAAACCATCGAGCCTTCCAGCCTCCCGGATTGACTGGAGCATTTGCTCTTCGATGATTGAATACGCTTCAGTTGTTACTACGCCCGATGGGACCGCTGCCGCACAAAGCAGCGGCACAATTTCTACATCCTCCTCCTGTATCAATACATCCAGAAACCCGCCCACTTCTGTTTTCGTTCCTGAATAGGCATCATAAATTTCATCGCCGATATAGTAGCCTTCATTTCGAAACTGTTCGATTTCGGTTCTCATCGGACTAAAACTGTGGGATTCATGGTAAAAGAATGCAATTCCAATACGATGTTTTCTCATATTCTCCCACCTTCTAATAGATATGGCCCGTTTATTAATAGTTCGTATAAATCGACTTCCACTCTGTCATGACATCAAATACATGATGGGAAACTTCACGGTGACCGTTTCCGGACATTTTCATCCCCCCAAACGCTACTCCCATCTCGGCATTGGACGTTCCGTTATTAATATAGACAAGTCCGCTTACCGCTTCCTTTGCCGCACGGTTCGCATAATGAAGGCTCTCTGTATAAATGGAAGTCGATAACCCATAAATTGTCCCGTTATTTACCTCCATTGCTGCCTCATATGAATCTACTTCAATGATGGCAAGAACAGGACCAAATATTTCTTCCTGGGCAATGGTATCATTCGGTTTCACATTCTCAATGATTGTAGGCTCATAATAATAGCCGCCCAATTCTTTGACACGCTGGCCACCTGATACAATTTTTCCACCTTCTTCAATCGCTTTTTTTACATATTTTTCGACTGTATGAAGCTGGTCTTCATTTACGAGAGGGCCCACTTGTTTCCCTTCTTCAAGTCCATTTCCTATTTTCATAGACTTTGTTAATTCAACTACTTTTTGGACAAGCAAATCCTTTACTGGTCGCTCGACGATTACTCGGCTTGCCGCTGTACAGCGTTGACCAGTTGTCGTAAACGCTGATTTTACGATTCCGTCTGCCGCCTTGTCCAAGTCCGCATCCTTCAAGACGATCACTGCATTTTTTCCACCCAGTTCCAATGAAATACGTTTTAACGTTTTACTGCTCATTTCAGCCAGCTTTTGTCCGACTTCAGTTGAGCCCGTAAACGAAATGACTTTCACATCCAAATGCTCTGCGAGTGTTTGCCCGACTGTTCTACCTGAACCTGTAATTAAGTTGACAACCCCTGCTGGGAATCCGGCTTCATCTAACACTTCTACGAAAATCTTTGCCGATAGCGCTACCTCTGAAGCCGGTTTCCATACGACGGTATTACCAGCAATCAGAGCTGAAAAGATTTTGTAGGAACCAAGTGCAACAGGGAAGTTCCAGGGGGTAATGCACGCCACAACTCCAAGAGGTTCACGAACCATTCTTACGTTCCGATCTGGGAACCCTGCAGGGATCGTTTCTCCAAAGAGGCGTCGTCCCTCGCCTGCCATATATTGAGCAGTCGCGATGACCACTCCAACTTCGCCTAAAGACTCAGGTAGCACTTTGCCCATCTCCATTGTCATGACACGAGCAAGTTCCTCTTTTCGTATTTCAAACAATTGGGCTGCTTTCGTTAAATAAGCCGCTCGTTCTGGAATGGGGATGTTCTTCCATTGTGAATACGCTTCATTCGCATTTGCGACAGCCTCATTCACCTGCTCCGTTGTGGCGGCTGCACATATACCGACAAGTTCCCCCGTTGCCGGATTTAAGCTTTCAAAGTAGGACTGATCGTGGGCACTAACCCATTTTCCATTTATATAAAGATCTCCCTGAAGGATATCTGTTTTGATTTGACTAGACATAAACTTGACCTCCTTTTTCGTGGTATTCCCGAAGAATCGAAAATTAGTTTCCTGAAATTGTTTCTGTTATCACATCTTCTAAAATGGTTAATCCCTTATCAAGCACATCTTCTTGAATATTAAGAGGAAGCATTAATCGGATCGTTTGCCCGCTTACACCGCAGTTCATAATGAGCAAGCCATTTTCCAGTGCTTTCGATTTAATTTTCGGTACAAATAAAGCAGCAGATTCAGAATTGAATTCAATACCGATCATCATGCCGACTCCTCGAACTTCAACGATGCCAGGTAAATGTCCTACCGAGTTTTGAAGTCTTCTGACAATCTCGGCACCGAGTTTAGCACTACGCTCTACTAACTTCTCTTCCTCAATGACCTCAATGTTTGCCAATGCCGCAGCACAAGAAACTGGATTTCCTCCAAATGTCGAACCATGACCAGCAGTCGGCCATTTTTCATGAAGCTCACGACTTGCTACAATGGCACCAAGAGGCATGCCGCCGGAAAGGGCTTTTGCTAGTACTAAAATATCAGGAGTCACATTCGCATGCTCTGACGCGAACATTTTGCCTGTACGACCAAATCCTGTTTGTACTTCGTCAAAGATAAGCAAAATGCCGTGTTCCTCTGTAATCTTTCTTAATTCCTGCAAAAAGCTTGGAGGTGCCGGATAATAGCCGCCTTCACCCATTACCGGTTCAATGATGATGGCCGCTACACGTGAAGGATCGACGCGTAAATCAAACAATTTCTGAAGCTGATTCAAGCAGTACTCTTCTGCTTCTTCTTCTTTAATGTTTTTCAGCTGGGTTGGGTACGGATATGGAACGTGGTACACCTCACCTAAAATTGGTTCATAATAACGACGGTATTTGGAGCTTGATGCCGTAATGGCTGTTGCTCCTAATGTACGGCCATGAAACGATCCTTCAAAAGCAATAATGCCCGGTCTGCCTGTTGCCGCTTTTGCCAGTTTAAGCGCACCGTCAATGGCTTCAGCTCCCGAATTGGAGAAAAAAACAGTGTCTAGATTTCCTGGTGTGATATGAGCAAGCTTTTCTGCCAAATTTGCTGCCGTTTCATAATAACCATAGTTCAATCCAAGATGTATCAAGGCTTCAGCTTGCTTCTGAATGGCTTCCACCATTTTTTTGTTCGTATGTCCGACTGCATTGACGGCCACTCCTGAGACGAAATCGATATATTCTTTTCCGTCTGTCGTCCAAAATTTGGCTCCATGCGCTTTTTCAATGACAAGTTCGGTCACCCTTGTCATGACAGGAGATAGATGCTTTCGTGCTTTTTCTTGAATTTCGTTTGTTTTACTTTGCAATTTCATATGCCTCATCCTTTCTTAATTGACCCTCGAATATCGATAATGATTCATCTAATATTCTCACAATCTCATCAATCTCTTTTTTCGTGACATTTAAAGGGGGGCTGATGATTAGATGTTCCCCATTTGTGCCGTCAATTGAACCGGTGCCCGGATAAAAAACCGCACCAAGTTCCATCGCAATACCATTCAATGTTTCAGCTGCCTTTTCAGATGGATTGAACAGTAGATCACGATCACAATCCTTGATAAGCTCCATTCCAATTAAAAGCCCCCTGCCCCGGACATCGGATATACAGGTATGTTTTTGCTTAAGTTCCAAAAGCCCATCGAAAAGGTAAGAACTCTGCTCTTTCACGTTTTCGAGCACCCTGTCACGCTTATATACATCCAGGGCAGCCAGACCGGCTGCCACTGCCACAGGATGCCCGCTATAGGTATAGCCGTGAATAAATTTTCCGTCGCTGTTTTGAATAAGCCCATCTATCAACCGTTCATGAACAATCATGCCGGCCAGCGGAGCATATCCTGCCGAAACCCCTTTTCCAAACGTGATGATATCAGGTTCGATTCCAATCTGTTCTGTCGCGAAGTTGGTACCAGTACGGCCGAATCCAGTCATCACTTCATCGATAATTAAGACGATTTCGTAACGGTCACACAACTCTCGAACTTTCTCAAAATAACCCGGCGGCGGTGGAACAGCACCTTGCTGGCTTCCAACAATCGGTTCGGCGATAAATACCGACACGTTCTCAGGACCAAGCTCTAAAATGGTTCTTTCAATATCAGTTACACACGTCCAGTTTTGTTTGGAGAGACAATCATCTTTTTGACGATCGTATGGACATCGGTGGCAGTACGGAGAATAGACATGGGCATAGTTTAAAAGATTAGGAGTGTATGCATGTCTTCTTTTAACGTCTCCTCCTGCTGATAAAGAACCGATGGTGTTTCCGTGATACGATTGCCAACGCCCGATCACAATGTGTTTTTGGGGTCTGCCGGCATCCCTATGAAATTGCCTCGCCAGCTTCAAAGCACTTTCATTTGCTTCTGAGCCTCCGGTTGTAAAATACACTTTATTTAAATGGTCTGGTGCCATTTTTCCGATTGTTTCAGCCAGTGCATGCAACGCTTTTGTCTCAAAACGCATTGTATGGACAAAAGCCGCTTTTTTTGCTTGTTCTGCCATCGCCTCTCCAATAGAAGAAATCCCATGACCCAAGTTGGCTGCAACCGCCCCCGAGCAAGCATCCAAATATTTTTTCCCGTTTTCATCTATAAGATAGATCCCTTCACCGTGGGTAATAATCGGGTACTCCTTTTTTAAATCTCGATGGAACACATAGTCTTTTTTTATTCCATCCATCTTTCCACCACCATTGCCATTCCTAATCCCCCTGCTACACAAATCGTTGCAAGGCCATATTGCCGTTTTTGCTTTTCAAGCTCATGGCATAATGTAGTGACGATTCTTGCACCGGAACACCCCAGTGGATGGCCTAGTGCAATCGCGCCTCCATTTACATTCACGTTGTCACCTTTAATGCCCCATTCTCTTAAACATGCAAGACTTTGAGCTGCGAACGCTTCATTTAATTCAATCAAATCGATATCTTCCAAACAAAGACCCGCTTTTTTCAACGCGATTTGGGAGGCAGGAATCGGACCGATTCCCATTTCTTTTGGTGATACACCCGCTACAGCAAAGGAACGAATCCTTGTCATAGGAACTACTCCAAGCTGTTCCGCTTTTTCTTCCGACATTAACAGCAGCATTGAGGCTCCATCATTTCTGCCGGACGAGTTTCCGGCTGTTACCGTCCCATCCTTTTGAAACACAGGGCTTAGTGTTCCTAACTTTTCAATGTCCGTCAATCTTGGGTACTCGTCTATCGCAAAGTGTCTGATTCCCTTTTTTCCTTCCTTTACCGGAACTGGAATGATTTCTTCCTCAAAATATCCCATTTCAATTGCACGTTTCGTTTTCTGCTGACTCGTGAAGGCAAATTCGTCTTGTTCACGGCGGCTTATGTTATATTTTTCAGCAAGCCATTCGGCTGTTTGCCCCATCGTAAATCGACCGTATATCTCTTCAGGCTGGGATTTTGGCTGACTTTCCGTATTTGAATCAAACAGTGTCAAATCTCCCATCTTAAGGCCGAATCGCGAACCGACTGTATAATGGGGAGCTTGAGACATACTTTCTACACCTCCTGCTAAAACAACCTCTGCCTGACCAGTCAAAATGGACATCGCTCCGTTAATGACGGCCTGCATCCCCGAACCACACTGACGATGAACAGTATAAGCAGGAATCGATTCTGGAAAATGGGCATGTAATGCCGCGACTCTTGCAATATTCGGAGCATGCGCACTCTGCTTTGTTTGGCCGACGATGACTTCATCGACAATATTGGCACTGTAACCGGAAGCCGAAAGATTATTTTTCATGATGAGGGATACGAGCTCTTCCGGGCGCGTATCCGCCAGTGATCCGCCGAGGTTTCCGATTGGAGTCCGAAATGCATTTACGATTACAACCACTACGCAGTCACCTCTTTGCCTTTATTGAAAGATTCAGCAATAAGGAAGGGTGCGTCTGTTTTCAGTTGAACTTCCTCAAGGGAAACTCCAGGGGACAGTTCAATAAGATGAAGTCCATCTTCCTTTACAGCGAACACCGCCAAATCGGTAATAATTAAATCCACTATTCGTTCCGATGTGATCGGATAGGTTAATTCCTTGACGATTTTTGACTCTCCCTGGTTAGACGTATGCATTGTTGTTACGATTACCTTTTTGGAGCCTTCCAATAAATCCATCGCCCCGCCTACACCAAGAACACTTTTTCCTGGAACGGCCCAGTTGGCGATCCGCCCAATCGCATCAATTTGTAGCACCCCAAGAATTGAAACACTTACATGTCCTCCGCGAATCATCGCAAAAGAGGAAGCACTATCAAAAAAGGATGAACCTTCCAATACTGTGACAGGCAGTTTCCCTGCATTGACAAGATTTAGGTCAATATGCTCTGGCTCAGGGGTAGGACCTACACCAAGGATGCCGTTTTCCGAGTGTAGAAAAACTTTAACATCTGATGGAATGTAATCAGCCACCAGCGTTGGAATCCCTATACCCAAATTGACGATATCGCCATTCTTTAATTCCTTCGCCGCTCTTGCAGCAATGTATTGTTTCACGTTCAAGCTAGTTCCCGCCCTTCACAACGATAAAATCAACGTATAAATGAGGGGTCACAATTTCTTCAGGAGAAACTTGGCCAACCTCCACAATTTCGTCCACCTCTGCAATAACCACATCCGCAGCTGTTGCCATCATCGGATTGAAGTTTCTTGCCGATTTGTTGTATATGAGATTTCCTAATTGATCCGCTTTTTTCGCTTTAATTAAAGCAAAATTGGCTTTAAGCGGCTCTTGGAACACATATTTTTTACCGTTAAGGGTCCGCTCTTCTTTGTTTTCGGCGATTTTTGTTCCTACGCTGACCGGTGTATAAAACCCTCCTAGTCCTGCACCACCCGCTCGAATAGCTTCAGACATCGTTCCTTGAGGGAGAAGCTCCACTTCTATTTCCTTATCCTGATAGGATTTAACCACCTCCGGGTTGCTTGTAAAATAAGAACCTATCGCTTTTTTTACTTGTTTTTGCCGAACTAAAACTCCAAGTCCTCTGCCTGGTTCACCAAGGTTATTACTAATAATCTCTAAGTCTTTGACTTCCGTCTGAGCCAAAGCGGCTATTAAACTAAGCGGACTTCCTACAAGCCCAAATCCCCCAACCATAATTCGCGAGCCGCTTTTAATCTTTTTTACAGCTTCTTCGCATGTAATCAGCTTGTTCATCCATTTTCCCTTCCTCTCCATAGACTTTATTGGGTTTCAACAGTTCGGAAATATAAAAAACCGAGCAAAACATAAATCCTCTATAAAGAATGTCGTTCCAACGAACATTCCTTACAAAGAGTCCATGTCTGCCCGGTTTTAATAAGACCATGGGAAGAGGTCATCTTCCCACTTTATTATAACCAAACGTTATGTATTCATTTGCTTCACGTTATCCCAGTAACGTTGAACTGCAGCTTGAAGAGCCACAATGATCGCTTGCTGGGATGGAGCAAAATAAAAGCTTTGAATTCGTACAATCAGCGGCTCAACCCCGTCTTGAAGACAGTAGCCTATCAGCAGTTTTTGAAAATAATTTTTTGTTAATTCTGTTACGAATGTGAATTCGGCGCCGATAATTTTATGTTCTTTCAGATCCACTTCGAGTACTATTCCCGCATGCTTATACATTTCATACATGGAAGTTCCCTGTGGAGCTTTTGCATATCCTGTAACAATCACTGTTTCAAGTGTTTGCATGCACCTAAATCTCCTTTGAAAAAACCAACTGATCATTTTCTTTTTCTAACTCGAGTATATGGGTCAGAAAAAACAATGTCAATATGAGTTTTCTAAATTTTCAAAAATGTTGAAGCGCTTTCAATAACAATTAAACGCTTACGATTATTTTATTGAACTATAGCATTTTATAAATAAATAATTCTCCCTTGTATGCCAAAATCCTTCTAGAAAGATAAGAAATTTTCTTTTAGAAAAAGCGGAGGTGCCCCTTATACGTACTTAATATCAAGATTCACTTCAAAGATTTCCCTCTGACGCCCAAATGAATTGAGTTCTACAGTTACGTCCATTGCTCCGATATGAGGAGCATCATAGCCGACAATATACTATGCCAATATAATTAAGCCAGGACAAGTCCCAAACGTCGACTTTCCTTCCTCAGCAAATTATTTTAAGTCTTCCATGAAATCGTATTTATCTATTATTCTGCGTATCGTTGGACTTTCTCCACCAGTAAGAAATAGCCCATCGACTTCTCCAAGCTGTTCTATCGTTTTAATAACAACAGCTTCTGCTTCAGCTTCTTCGATCGAACAAACATGTTCACGTACAGCCCCTTGTAATGCGAATACTCCGACCTTAAGCAATAGAAAAACTCCTTACCAACCACGATCCTGCATACGTGCTTCTGGAGGCAGAGTTGAAATTTCAATACCTTTCATTGCAATTCCAAGATTTTTTGAAATCTCTGCAATTAGTTTATAGTCCTGGTAGTGAGTCGTTGCTTCAACGATTGCTCTAGCGAATCTTACTGGGTTATCAGATTTAAAGATTCCTGAACCAACAAATACTCCATCAGCACCTAACTGCATCATAAGTGCAGCATCAGCAGGCGTTGCTACTCCACCAGCTGCAAAGTTTACTACAGGTAGGCGTCCATGATGTTTAATCTCAAGAAGTAGTTCATATGGTGCTCCAAGTAGCTTTGCCTCTGTCATCAGTTCATCTTCACTCATTGTAACGACTTTACGTACTTGTGCATTTACCTTACGGATATGACGAACAGCTTCTACGATATTACCAGTTCCCGGCTCTCCTTTTGTACGAAGCATGGATGCACCTTCACCAATACGGCGTGCGGCTTCCCCAAGATCACGGCAACCACAAACAAATGGAACAGTGTAAGCTTTTTTATTTAGATGGTATTCTTCATCTGCTGGTGTTAAAACTTCACTCTCATCAATATAATCAACGCCCATTGCCTCAAGTACTCGGGCTTCTACGATGTGTCCGATACGTGCTTTTGCCATAACTGGAATGGAAACCGCATTCATGACTTCTTCAGTAATTCGTGGATCTGCCATTCTTGCTACCCCGCCAGTTGCACGGATATCAGAAGGAACGCGCTCTAATGCCATAACAGCTACCGCTCCTGCTTCCTCTGCTATTTTTGCTTGCTCTGCATTCACAACGTCCATAATGACGCCGCCCTTTTGCATTTCAGCCATGCCTCTTTTTACACGATCCGTACCTGTTTTCAATGTTAAGCCCCCTTTGATGATTTTTGAAGGTATCTATTTCTTTTACAAGGAAATCACATCTAATTCAATAGGAATTAACTTTAAACAAAAACATTTGTCATCTTAGCTTTTTTAAAGATCTTATATAATCATTTTTATATCAGTCTGTAGCTGTAGTTCTTGTTCGTCGCTTCCGTCCTGTTCACGATTCTTTTTAATTAATCGATTTTGGAATCGTTAATAAATTTCGTTGTATACGTTTGGAAGGACCCAGAAACTGGCATTGCTATAGACAATTCACCTAGGCAAAGCGTGAGATCCTAACTAAATGCCGAGTCTTCATCGTTCTTTTCAATTCATTTGTGTTGTTTTCTTGTAAATACATAGAATTTCTCCTTTCATCTCCTTAAAAATGCATGTGTTTCCATTTTGTTTCCAATAATAGCGATAAAATTTTCAAAAAATAATACTTCACATTCCTGTCACATTTTGATGATCAGGCTTATAGGAAACTTTACAACAGCCAAATAATTCAAAATTATCACTATTTCAAACTATTAAATTGCAATTTCCGTGCCAAATGTAAAAACCCCTATTTGTGAACTTTCTGTGAAACCAATATGCCAAATTTCTTGGCACTATCTTTATTTATTTTGCACCTTAACTGCAAAAAGACTCATTCTAATGAAATAGAAAGAGTCTTTTTTTTGATACAATATTTTTTTCATAATCTTGGTTGGTTTCAAGTACGGGGTGAAAATTAACCTTTTGACATTATCAGCAATATTACTATTTATACCCATCCCCTAAAACTAGAGGCTAATACCCGGTAACATTGGCCCAAAGCCACGTTTATATTCTGGATCTGATGATAATGAAACAGCGGGACTGAACATACTCCCCAGGTTTGTTCTACCTTATTTATGCAATTTATGCGTCAATTTATTTTTTTGCAGTTTTAAGGGGATTTCCACTATCTTGGTGCAATAAACCTTTGCGAAAATCTATATTTTTTGAGAATAACGCAAAATAATTTTGTGTTAATAAGATTTTTTTGTTTTAATAGTTGATAACAGGTTTAAATAAGGAGAAATGATTATGGAAATTTCAAAAAGATCAATTCAATATCTTGAATATTTAACCAAAATGTATGAACGGATTTTGGACGAAGTGGATGTAGGTGTCCATGCAGTCGATGAAACGGGTAAAACGATTATTTACAACAAAAAAATAATGCAAATGGAATCTATGGATATTCAGGATGTTATTAATAAAAATCTATTAGATGTTTTTATGTTTAAAGATGATCAATCTAGTACTTTTGTACAAGCTTTACAGGAAGGCAGAGAAACGTATAACGTCAAGCAAACCTATTTTAATAACAAAGGTCGCGAAATTACGACGATTAACAATACCTTTCCTATTTTTAACAATGGAAAAATTCAAGGTGCTGTAGAAATTGCCAACGATGTAACAAAATTAGAACGCCTGATAAAAGTGAATATTAATAGTAAGGGAACACCTAGATTTACGTTTGATCGTATCATTGGCAGCAGCCATACAATAAACGAAGTTATTGAAGGTGCAAAGCGAGCCACCCGTACCTCCTCATATGTCTTGATTGTTGGGGAGACAGGGACAGGGAAAGAACTTTTTGCCCAAAGTATACATAACGCGAGCAATCGATTATCAGCTCCTTTTATTTCACAAAACTGCGCAGCTCTTCCTGATAATTTAATAGAAAGTCTTCTTTTCGGGACCAAACGCGGCGCTTTCACCGGAGCAGTCGATACCCCAGGTTTATTTGAACAGGCAAATGGGGGAACATTGTTGCTTGATGAAATCAACTCCTTAAATCTAAATCTTCAAGCAAAATTATTACGTGTGCTTCAAGAAAAAACAATACGACGTGTAGGTGATACGAAAGATACACCTGTTGATGTAAGGGTTATTGCCAATATTAATGAGGATCCCATTGACGCCATTGCCAATAATCATTTGCGCAAAGATCTTTATTACCGTCTTGGTGTTGTAACCATCTTTATTCCTCCATTAAGGGAGCGAAAGGAAGATATTCCATTATTAGTCCAACACTTTATTGAAAAATACAATGACCGATTTCAAATGAATGTAAAAGGCTTATCTGAGGAAGTAAGACAGTCTTTTATGGAGCACGATTGGTTAGGAAATGTTCGTGAACTTGAACATATTATCGAAGCCGCGATGAACATTATTATGGATGAAGAAATGATTCTTTACTCCCATTTACCATATCAATACAGAAGTAAAATGCAAATGAAAGAGAGAATGATCCCTCTTTCAATGGTGGACACATTTGTTAGAGAAAGTGGAGAGGCTGCAGTTCCCTTAAAGGACCAAATGGAGCTATTTGAAAAATCCTATATTGACCATGTTCTGCAAAAAAATGATTTAAATATTTCACGAACTGCTAGTTTACTAGGTTTAAGCCGGCAAAGCCTGCAGTATAGAATGAAAAAACTTAACATTACAAATGGAAAAATACAACATGTTGAATGATAAGAAATACGGGGCAAAAATCGTAAAAGAGCGGTTGAAAATAATGGGAGCCGGTGAAGGTAAAGGCAATTTAGAAGGAGGCAATATTCTAAACTGAATGCCCTTTAACTTAACAACAATTATTTCAAATATCACAAATCTTGCAAATCTTACAATCACTTATTACGGAAAATGTGCAATCTCCAGCTATTTCCCACATTAATGGTAATACCAGGTCCGTGCAGCCAAGAGCAAAGTAACTTTCTATATGAATAGTGCTACTTTGCTTTTTCGTATTCCTTCATAAATTAATAAAATGTATTTTTCTTTAGTTCTAGCATTTCCATAAACAAAACACCTGTTACTTCTCCATTTTTCCATTTTGAATAAGTTTCTTCTATTTTTCTAAGTCGATAATCGTAAGTATAGTAAACCCTTCTTTACGATAATCCAAAAACTGGAAAAGACCCCATTGTGTGAATACTGATAAAATAATACCGCTAATCAAACTCCCAACCGCTACAATTGCACGATGGTCAAAGTAAACAATGGAACCTTAAATCAAAAAATTGCCTTTATTTTTCTTCATTTCTTTCCAAGCCATGTTCATCTTCATTTCTCCAATCTCTTTTTAACATCCTTAGTTAATAATCGGATTGTGTACTGTAGATGAACGATTGAAAATATTTAAAGTAAAAAACAAAAAGTGCCCGGCACCAACCAATTATTGGATAGTGCCGGGCACTTCTTTCTTTTATTAATCAGCCTTTTACTCTGTAAGACTTAAGTCGTAGAAAAAATTCAGTCTCCTCAAAACAAAGGAAATATGGGATATTTAGGTAGGGATTTCGATGATGACATATTCGTCAAAAAGCACTACAAAAAACTTTTCACAAAAGGCGGTGTTGATGAAATATAATATCAAATTTTATTAAGAGATTGTTAATCTCTTGCAATTTTATGGTAAATATTGGGTAGAAATTTCAGAATTATGTTACGATTTTACTTGGACTATATATCTATATCAAAGGGGAGATTTACCTATGTCAGTTTTCACGAAATGGGCTTTTCGTAATAAAGCCGCTGTATCATTGATGACGATTTTAGTATTAATCATTGGGGTCGTCAGTTATTTTAGATTACCTATGGAGTTCTTGCCTTCTGCAGACAATCCGCAGGTAACCATTATTACGATGGGCCAAGGAACCGATTCAAAAACAATGGAAAGTGAAGTTACTTCTCCAATCGAGCGGGCGGTTACCGGAATTAAGGGAAAAAATTCAGTTTATAGCTCAACGGGAGACGGCTTTTCAAAGGTTGATTTATTCTTTGAAGCAGGTTCCGACATGAAACAGGCAAAATTAGATGTTCAAGAGGCTTTAACACATGTAGCACTTCCAGCTTACATATCAAAGCCAATCATTTCGCAGCTAAATACCTCCATGATTCCCATCTCCAACATCGCAGTAACATTTAAAGAAGGCCTCACGACTGAAAACCTGGAATTGGTAAAAGAAAAAATTGAACCGTTATACAAAGATATTGACGGTGTGTCCCAAGTTCAAACCTATGGTTTAGTTGACCCTGTTATCTCAGTAAAAATTGATAATCAAAAGTTAGCCGAAAGCCAAGTATCCCTTCAGAGTGTGCTCGGAATTCTTCAAGGTCAAAACACTGCTCTTGCCATCGGCGAAAAGAATATTGACGGAAAAACCAGCAATATTAAGGTGATTGGCGACTTATCAAGTCTTGAAAAACTAAAAAACCTGCCAGTCGCACCCAATGTAACGCTTGAGGATATCTCATCGATTGAGGAAAAAAACCAATCCAATTTTCTTAACCGTTTCGGCGGGAATGAAGCATTAAGCATCAGTATTACGAAGGACAGCAATTCAAATGCTGTCACTATAAGTAAAGAAATTGAAAAAGTAACAAAGGAAATTAACAAAAAATACGATACGCAAGAATCTACGATCTATGTGGCATCAGCTGATATGGTTGAAACATCGGTTCAAACGATGATGAAAGAAGTTCTTCTTGGTGCTTTATTTGCTACGATTGTGATTATGATCTTTTTACGGAATATCCGTACAACGTTTATTACGATTGTTTCCATCCCGCTATCCCTTTGTTTTACCTTGTTCTTACTGTCACGGTCCGGGGTAACGTTAAATATTTTAACACTCGGCGGTGTTGCCGTTGCCGTTGGGCGACTTGTTGATGACAGTATCGTGGTCATTGAAAATATTTACCGCAAAATGCAAACAGAGAAATTTTCCGTTCAACTGGTGATTGATGCAACGAAACAAGTGGGTGTTGCAATTACGGCCTCCACGCTAACAACCGTCGCGGTTTTCCTGCCAATGAGTTTATTAAACGGTGGACTTCGGGAATTCCTTTTACCATTTGCCTTAACGGTTACCTATTCATTGCTCACTTCCCTTCTTGTGGCATTGACAGTGGTTCCGTTGATGAGTGCGGGCTTGTTGAAAAATACAAAGCTTCCTGAACATAAACCTGCTGTTCGCTTTCCAAAAGCAGTCAAATGGTCTTTAAATCATAAATGGATAGTTTTTACGATTTCCTTCCTTTTGTTTGCAGGATCGATAGGTGCTTACTTTGCTGTACCGAAGGGTGCCGTTGACAATTCTTCTGCCGACTTTGTTTCAGCCACCTTGAAATTCCCAAATGAAACGCCTTTTGAAACAGTCAAAGAAAAGGCACTCGAGCTTGAAAATTCGATAGCTGAATTGGATGAGGTTGAATATGTTTTTAACCAAGTCGGTTCTTCAGCTGATTCCGCTCAATTTGGCGAAATCGGTTCTCCAACCGAAGCGATAATTAGTATTCTATTAAAAGATAAAGACGATACCGATAAAGTTCTAAAAGAAATAGAAAAGAAAAAAGACGACTATAAGGATGCTGTATTAGAAGTCGCAACAGCTTCGTTTATGATGGGTGGGTCAGGAACCACTATTACCATCGATGTGATTGGTGAGGATATAGTTCAACTGGAAAAAACAGCTAACAATATTAAAGAAATAGCATCGGATATTGACGGTGTTGAGAAAGTAACAACGAATCAAGATGAAAAGAAAACCGTCTACTCTCTTGTCGTAGATCCTGCAAAAGGTAATACACAGCAGATTGCCCAGCAGCTTGGTGTCATGTTAAATCAAACACCACTTGGGTCGATCACGATAAATGAAAAACAAACGACCGTTGTTCTTGAACCTTTACTAAACACCAAAACGGAAAACGACTTGAAAAACATTTCCATAATAACCGAAAGTGGAATGGTACCCGTTTCTGAAGTTGCAGCCTTAAAAGTGGCTGAGAGCTCAACGAGCCAATTCCATAAAGATGGAGAAACCTACCTTCGTGTCATAGCATCCGTCGATCCTGCTAAGCTCTCTGAAATTTCAACCAAGATTAATTTAGAAATATTCGGTGACAAAAAAGATAATAAAGGAATGGATTTCCCTGAAGATGTAGAAGTTCTTGTTGGAGGGGCAAGTGCGCAGCAGATGGAGGATTTCACCGATCTTTTCTTAACGATGCTCGTTTCCATCGGAATTGTGTTCTTGATTATGGTCATCACGTTTAAGTCGATTAAAGCGCCAATCGCCATTTTAACCTCCCTGCCGTTAGCAGCCATCGGTGCGATTCTAGGAATCTTAATCAGCCGGATTTCCGTGGATATCACCGCCCTGCTTGGAGCGCTTATGCTGATTGGAATAGTTGTAACCAATGCGATTGTTTTAATTGACCGTGTTAGACAAAATGAAGAAAAAATGAGTATTCGCGAAGCGATTGTGGAAGCGACGGCTACCAGAATGAGGCCGATTATGATGACTGCCATCGCAACGATCAGTGCGATGATTCCACTCTTGTTTAAAGCTTCTCAGAGCGGAAGCTTGGTTTCTCAAAGCTTGGCGGTTGTTGTTATAGGCGGGCTGGCTCTCGCTACCCTCTTGACATTAATCGTCATCCCATGTGTATATGAATTATTGTATTTTAAAAAATCAAAGAAACAAAGAATGTCAGAATCAACCGATCACCCTATTCAAATGTAATCTTCAATAAAAAGCCGAAAACATGCAAAAGATGAATTTATCTTGCAGGTTTTCGGCTTTTTGATGATTGCTCTTAATTTAGTAGTCTAAAAACGGCATGTGCCAAGCATAAAGGCTTCCGTTTTGAGATGCTTTTCTAAAAATAAGTACAGAAACGGTATTCGTTTTGACATCGTTATTGGTATATAAAAAAGCAAAACCCTCAATAATTGGTGAGTTTCTTTATTAGGAATACCTAAACCTTATTAACTAAAGCCCCCCGTTACATAATAGGGATAATTTAGTACGTTCAATAGTTTTAAATGATAATTTCCTCAATAATTGAATTTCCCTCAGTAGCTTCAGAATCAAGCCATTTCCAATTTTCATATAACCTAAGTCGCCCATCTGGTAAGATTTCAGGAGTAGAAATACATTGTCCACCTCTAATTTCATTTTTGTTGTTAACGTGGTTATACCTAAACTCTAAGCAACCGTCATCCTTTATTACTCCAATCAATGTTCCTTTTACAATTTCCCCTCCACTGTAAGTTGCTGAGATAATATGCCCCTCTTGTGTGTAATCAAAAATAGTCTTTGAAGAAACTTCACCATTATCCGTATTTTCAATCGAAACAAAGCTACGACCATTAAGATCTATCATTTTTCACTTCCCCTTTACCCTATTTTTTTAAAAATTATACCATTTTTTCTTGAATTAAACTTTTGAACAACACATTGTCCACGAATTATTAATGGAATTAAGTAACTAGAATTCCGCCGTGATTGAATAAATAGTTCATGATAAAGGTCTTCCATTAAACAAACAAAAAAGCCACTGATAAAAATCAGTGGCTTTCTTCAACTAAAGCACCCTTTAGTGTAAGTACATCTTTTCACATTTAATCTAAATCAAACTCAAACTTAAAACCTGCAAGTTTAGCTAATCAAATACGTTTCATGAAGTCCTTTTCGTTGGGCACATGAAACTGGACATATTTTAAAGAATCCAGTTGCAACAATATATTATGTCTTCTAGTTTGAATACCCTCTTTTTTAACTTTGGTAATGAAAATAAGCCAAAACTATGCAACTCTGTATAAAAAGCTGCATAATATCGGCTCTGAGGATTTTATACGTTATAGAAGATTAGCTTTTCGTTACATTAACAGAGCCTTTCTAATTAAAAATTATAGGAAAAGTAAATGTAACGAAAGCTGCCCAAAGTCCGTAGACCGGCAAATACTTAGTAACGGCATCTTGGATAGTTGAAGGTCCGGATTTGTTTTGTAGAAAACGCATATAGGAGAGCATAATCCAAATTAGATTTGCCCAGATAAGTATGTTTACTCCTAAAACAGCAAGTCTATTAGGCGTAATCCCATAAGAAGAAAGTCTGAACACGATGGCTGACAAAGCCACACTGTCAATGATAAGCGCAAGAACAATTAAGGCAAAATTTATATAATCTGAAATGTTCTTTTTCTCGTCTGAGTCGCTCTCGGTAATGGAAAATATGGTAACGGCCAATACACCAAGGAGTATTCCGTTGAAGGCTATCAGGAAATTGCGGTCCAAGAATGGATTTTTTCCGACCCATATAACCGTTATAAGGTAGACCAACAATGTGACCAGGACAAGAGGACTAAAAATTTTAGCTATATATGGTGTAATATTCTTAGCAAGTTTAAGATTCATTGATACCAGGTATGCAGCCACAATAGCGAGAGCGGCAGCACCAAATAAAACGACATTACTAAAATAGAAATCTTCTATATCCAAGCCAACAAAGCTAAATAACTGCATGGTTAATGCCGCTAGTACCATTCCGCTAACTGCCATGCTGGCGTAGAGAATACAATATTCCAAATTAAATTTAATATAGGCTAATCTTGTACTGCCTTTTGAATATTCATTTCCTGTAAATGCAAGCCCTACCAATACCCATAAGAATATGGGAACGTGTAAATAAGCAAGGATAATACTGTCTTTATAATTTAATGGCAGCATATTAAGATAAAACCCGGAAATTAGGAACAACGTTGCAAGGGAATAAATAACACTTTTTTTCGGAGTATTATTGTAAACAAAATAGGCAGCAATAAAGGGAATTATACCAAAAGCCAGGTTAATTGGAGCAATTGCTTCCTGTTCGACAAAATGGAAAATGATCCTGGTGCTTATCCCGGCCAGAATGGCTAAAATGCCCATGAATAAGAAACCTTTTTGAAGCAAGGAAGATTTTTCTGTATTTGCCGTCTCCTTGAAATGCAATCTTTCATACCAAACACCAAGAACCTGAGAATCAGGATTTTGTTCCCATGCGTGTGAGAATGACTTTTTAAAAGCTTTCGGGTCTTTTCTATACATTCTCTCCAGCTCATGATGGTTAGCAATATTTTCTATAATCAAATTGTTAATGTCCATAGTTATACCTCCACTAATAATTGTTATATTAAGTTTCCTCCACAATGTTTAACTGTCTTCGTCACTTTTGTATTCTAAAATATCTCCAGGCTGACATTCTAAAGCCTTACAAATTGCCTCTAAAGTAGAGAATCGAATCGCTTTTGCCTTTCCATTTTTCAATATAGAAAGGTTCGCCATTGTTATTCCAACCTTCTCCGAAAGTTCTGTTACGCTCATTTTCCTTTTTGCTAACATCACATCAATATTGATTATAATTGCCATTGTTATTCACTTCAGACCGTTAAATCATTTTCTGATTTGATATAAATTGCTTCTTGTAAAAGTTTTTGGAGAACAGCCGCAAAGACTGCGATAACCATCGAAGCAAAAGGAACAACCAATCCGACAAAGATAACTCCTGGTGCGTCGCCTACTTCCGCAAAGATATAGAAGAGCGGCCAAACTAGCACATGCAAAATACTGATTGTGATGGCACAGTATTTGATTTTCTTTAAAGCTTTTACAGATAAATCGGAGAAAGCTTTATTTTTGTCAATATAGCGTAAGAGTTTGAAAGCCTGATACAAAGCAAAGTAAAAAGGTATCGCCGATACATCAAAAGCGATGAAAACGAGATATTCTATAAAAGCAAACTCTTGAAGCAATTTTGCTGCAAGATTTGCCATCTCAGGCACCAAAAAGATGCACAGAGCAAGAACTGGGACTCCTAAAAGAATAACAGCTATTTTTAAAAACAACGTTGTTACTTTTTCCATAAAAAGCACCTCACTTATTTACTCTGATTTTGATTTTAATATATATTTTATCGTTTTTCAATAAATTTTTATTAATTTAAATAACATTTTTATTGTAGATTTTTGTTTTAAACAAAAATAAAAAGCATTCCTCATTCAAAGAAATACTCTATAACTTTAAACCATTAAATTTATAACTTGTACAGCTAGTCGAGTAGAAGGGAGCCTTTTTACCTTGCGGTAAATTGTACTCCACCCCCCTCACAGAACCGTGCTTGCGCTATTAACGCACACGGCTCCTCCTAGTTACCATTCACAGAACCTTTCTAATCTCTAAGGATCAGATTTTGCTAATTCTGCTATCCTTACTAGTTTTGTCTCCATTTATTATTCCTACCTCTGTGTGTAGTAAATGTGTCCCTAACAAGGGTGATAACTGGTAGC
>NZ_NPDD01000183.1 GCF_002272245.1 Bacillus sp. 7884-1
CTATATGATACGACCTAGGCTCGGCCGCACACCTGCTTCGTTAATTCAACAAGAAAAAAGACCGCAGCAGCGATCATCAACTTTAACTATTGCACCCATTAGTTTAAGTACATTTCTTCACAAGCTATTCAACGGTCCATTCGAATAAAGTTGAAGTCTTACAGACCCAGGTTCAATTATGTTTGTTTTGTTATCCAAAAAAAAGCACCCTAAGGATGCTTTTTTTGTCATTTTAATCTTTCCTCAATTTCCCGTATCGGGAAGTAATCACCAAACTCAAATATTTAGTTACTAGTTAGTGTATTCTGGAGGCGATTTGCTTCTGCGATCACTTTTTCTTCATCGATCGTTAGACATCTGCCGTTCTTTACAATTGCATTCCCATCAATATAGACATCGCATACATCGCTTCCGCGTGCCGCATAAAGTAAATGTGAATATGCTGTACTAATTGGTTGTAGATGCTCCTTATCATAAGGATAAATTGTTATATAATCTGCCTTCTTATTTGCTTCAAGAGAGCCCGTATGTTCCATACCAATGACTTCAGCTCCACCCCGAGTAGCCAAGGTTAACGCAGTTTGTGCAGAGAATTTAGTAGCATCTTTATAAATCCCTTTTTGTAGTAATGCAGCAGTTCTAACTTCTTCAAACATATCAAGATTGTTATTAGAAGCTGTGCTATCTGTTGCAATACCTACTTTAACCCCAGCTTGTAAAAGACTAACAACATCCGCAATACCTGAACCTAGCTTCAAATTACTAATTGGATTGTGAGCAACTCGTACATCATGTTGCTTTAAAATTGCTCTCTCTTCATCGTTAAGTATTACACCATGAGCCATTACTGTTAGTTGATCAAAGATACCTAATTTGCGAAGATGCTCGACAGGTCGATTTCCATAACGAGTTTCGATGTCTAAGATTTCGAAATCAGTTTCTGATACATGGATGTGTATCATTAACTCATTTTCCTTTGCAATTCGAGCGGTTTCTATAAGTGTTTCCGGGGTACAAGCATAAGGGCTATGAGGTGCAACCATGGTTGTTAGACGCCCATCAGCAAACATTTTATAGTTTTTAGAAAACTGCTCTGCACTCATAAGATTCATTTTCTGCTCTTTTTCTGTGCCGAAGCTAAAAATCGAATAAGAAAAGGCTCCACGAATTCCTGTTTCACTAATTGTTTCCATTACAGCGCTCGGTTCAATACCGGTAGGATTAAACATATCTGAGAATGTAGTTGTTCCCGACTTTAACATCTCCAAAATGCCAAGTTGTGCACTCACTGAGGCAATCTTTGTTGTAAATTGCTTTTCAATTGGCCATATTTTAGTTTCAAGCCAAGGCTTTAGCAGCATATCGTCTCCAATACCACGTAAAAGAGTCATTAAAATATGAGAATGGGTATTCACGAGACCAGGCATAACCCATTTACCTGCAAGATCCACTACTTGGTCTACATCCGTCAGTAGCTCTTCAGAACGTTCGCCTATATAGGAAATAAGTTCATCTTGTACAACCATCATACCGTTTTTAAAGATTCGATTCTCCTTATCCATAGTAAAAAAAGTACCGTTAACATAAATTGTTTTCATTTTAATTTCCTCCTAAATCGTTTTTGAACATTAAAATAAGTTGATTTTTCAA
>NZ_NPDD01000184.1 GCF_002272245.1 Bacillus sp. 7884-1
CGTTTTTGAACATTAAAATAAGTTGATTTTTCAAAAAAAAAATCCTGATTACGAAGAAAAATGTAAAAAATACATTTTTTTCGTAATCAGGATTTTACGGTTCCTGGTAGAGACCCTCATACCATATCAATGAGGTTATACAATCGATTTATGCTTTTATATAAACAAATGATAAGTGATAAATGAGCAAAGTTCAACATTTTCTATAATTTGGCATCCTTATTAAGCTGAACCACTTTGTTAATCAACCTTGAAAAATAAACTTCTATGACTCAAACTAGTATATGAGATTAACTTCTAAATATAGAAATGGTTATCAAATAACCCATATTGAACTAGCGCTACCCGTTACTTTAAGTAGAAAACTTCACAATCTCTCCTACACTTTAACATAATCCAATCACTAAAATGTGTTGTTCCAGAATCTGGTGGAATGCAAAAAGACGTCTTCTTGTTAAAGAAAATCGCCCTATAACGGAATATCAGAGGAGATTCTAATAGTCGGTTTACTTAAATAAAAAAGGGCTTTACTAGTTATATAAGTAAAGCACCCCGTAGTCTTTATTAAGATTAAAAACACTCACTTAATGATTGCGATTCCAGCTTTTTTGCAGCTTACGAATATAAATGATTTGTCCAATGTGGTATGCGTTATGAGTTGATACATTTCCAAGAATCTCCCACCATTTCGCAGATACAGTGAAACCACCCACATCACTTTCGACCTTTTCTTCAGTTAGTAGACCTTGCCATTGTAGCAGCACCTGTAATAGTCGCTCTTTTAAGTCATTAAATATTTCGTTTTCCTCAATAATAAAGCTTTTATTATTATCTCCTATGGAAGGAACAGCCGCGATATGGGATTTTTGGTACCTATTTTGCCATGTTTCATTCCAATAAAGTAGATGCTGCACAATTTCAACTATACTATTACTTTCTTCGTTAGGCTTCCAAAACGCTTCTTCCTCTGACAAATTTGCAACTGAGTCTGAAAAAGGAAGGTAAAAACTAGGGTCATTCGCATTTGCTAACAACTGGTCGGCTAAAACATCTTTAGGGTGAAAAATACTTTCCACACTCCTTTTTTTAAAAAAATAATAAATTATTTACTATGAAAAAAAACCAATTAAGCATAGGCTTCAATGTGATAAAACCTTATCCACCTAGCTTTATATATTCTTGGTTATGAGATGATTCCCTTTTTTTACTCCCTCTTTTTTTAAGATTCATTCTTTTACTCAACAATCTACTCCCAGTATCGGGTATATCAACAAACCCCCATATAGCAGTATTTATAGGGGCTTATGAGGAATAATACAAATGCGACATAAAAAAGCCAACAAATCACTGTTGACTTTAACCTTTTTTTATTCAACTAAAGCCCCGTTAGCCATCCATGAAGCGCAGATAAGGTTCTCCGTTATTAGTATAAGTGGGTTTTTATTTTCCTTTACAACTTACATTAATAAGAAGTTAGTAATGATTTATTAATCCTCAGGCTTTTCATACATCTCTCTTTTTTTAATTAGTGAATCTTTACCCCAAACTTGCATTGCTTCAATGTTTTGGTCATATAACCATTTTGACAGGTTAATCCAGTAATGTCCTGTAGGTTCCATACCTACTATTGCCGCATCTAGGTTTTTTAATCTTTTTATATCATGAATCCAGTTTAATAGATTAACGAACCCCTCTTCATTATTTTCAAATGTAATAGGGTCTCCGACTATCCTGCTTCTTTAGCAACAAGAATTATGTAAATTATAATCTGTGAATTTGCAAAAAAATCTTTTCATTATCAGTTTTAATGATATTATTCCTATTAGTATAGTAGGGATTGAAGGTGTTTTTAATCATGTCTTTGTATGAAAGATTACCTAGTGATTTTTTGATTCAATTCTATAATGAAGTGAAGAAAATGAGTTCAAACGGTTTAGTTTCTAAAAGTATGTACTATGAATTAGGATTAATAATTGCAGCCGCATCAAAAAGAGGGATACAATTGGACAAGCCAAAGGATTTTGAACAAAACGTTGACCATGAATTATTACTGGAATTAAAATGTCGTAATTGGATTATCAGGAAACCAAATAAAAAAGCCACTGAAAATAA
>NZ_NPDD01000185.1 GCF_002272245.1 Bacillus sp. 7884-1
CCCCATCAAGTAATTAAGGAAACTGTTATAACTTAGATCTTTATCCTGGGCCATGATTCCATTACTTGCTTGGGTCACTCGACTCCAAATCTCAGCGTCATCTTGTTCAAGCAGGCCAGAAGGACCAAAAGTACCTAAGAAGGTCATATATGATTTTTCTTTGTATTCTGGCGGTGCTTCTTTATCAATCAAATGCTAGCTCCAAACCCTAAAATTCAAAAAGTTGTATAAACTATTATCGAAATCGAGGAGAGGAAGGCTAAATTGTAAAAATCCTAGATTAGGATATACTCCGCCAACAAAAAAGGTATCTTTCACCATATCATTTTGAGCTTCGTTTAAATTCTTTTGAAACATCGGCCACATCGATTCTGGCATTCCTTGATATGGACTCGGAGATACCCCCGTATCCATCAAACTGGACAAGATTGATTCCATGACCATTGTCTAAGACGACTTGATGACCATGCCCTGGGAAGAACGGATCATTTGGAGCAATTCCTAATTCTTTTGATGATTTATGGGTAAATTGAACATGGTAATGATCTGACTCAAAATTTTCGGCTGTTACGTTCCAGTTTGCTTCCACCACGTACCTTTGTGGAGATCCCTGTACCTCCATTCCCCCATCACTTCTGCCCAACATCATGTCTAAATACCATTTCATATTGCCAAGATAATCACTGAGTGATTCTGATTTAGGGTCTAAGTTCCCAAAAATCATTCCTTGGTAACTATCAAGGTACTGGACGCAGATTCCAATCTTCTTTGTTCATCTCTTCCCGTAAACCTTATTTCCAACCGCAATTCCAACAAGATCTCCTTCATTGTTATACGTCCAACCGTGGAATGGACAGGTAAAGGATTTTTGTTTTCCTGAGTCAGATGTACATAACAGCGTACCTCGGTGAGTACAAGTGGGTGCACCACTATATACCGATCCTTGATAAACGATGTTTATCAAGGTTTTTTTATTTAACTGGAAAATCAAACCATAGAACTTTTTTCCTATTTTACTCTATTATTTTTAAGTGTATTTCAAATAAAATTACGAGAAATATCCTTATTCCCCCGAATTTTAAAACTTAACTTATTAATAAACTGAAGATTTAGATAATATTTAAAACGTACTTCTCTAAAATAACCGAAAATTCTGTCCTAAATGACATTTTTTAGCATTAAAGTATTACAAAAATATGTATTAAATGACATTTTTTAGTATTGAAGTATTACAAAAATATATTAATTGTTTCATAGTGAATTACCCCAATTTACTCTTTTTTAAGGGGGATGTACACTTCGAATTGTATTTTCATTATCATGCAAGGGGGGAAAAGGAGAACAAAGGTCAAAGTTCAAATCTATCTATACATAGAAGGTTGGTGTTCATCAGCAACAATAAAAAATATATCCTGTAACGCAAGTCTTAACGTAAGCAAATTCCAGAAAGGAGTCGAATTGATGAAAAAGAACAGACATGGTCTTGTTGCACTTAACTTAATTTTATGCATGTTGTTAATCATCTCTACTTTTTTACCTCAACTCACCTTA
>NZ_NPDD01000186.1 GCF_002272245.1 Bacillus sp. 7884-1
AAAAAAAGTTGCAACCGAAACAGCTAAAAAAGCTAAAGGTCAAAAACAAACGGCTGCTAAAACGGAATTGATGAAACGCTCTGCTGTCGTTTCTACCCTTCGCGCTAAAGCTAATGAGACTCAATACTCGATCCAAACCTATCTGGATCAAGAAAAGAAGAAGGGAAATGTCAAAGAGTTTCAATCCTTCTATATCGTCAATAGCATGGCGGTAACAGGAACTAAAGAAGTGATGGAGAAGCTTGCTACCTTCCCTGAAGTCGAAAAAATCCTGCCCAATGATACGATACAGCTGAACTCAATTGAAGGCAGTGAAACATCCATCCAACCAACAGCTGATATCCAACCAGACACCACTTCAGTCGAATGGAATATTGCACGAATCGACGCACCACAAGTCTGGAATATGGGCATTAATGGTACGGGAACTGTAATCGCTAGTATCGATACAGGAGTCCATTGGGATCATCCTGCTTTAAAAGAAAAGTATCGTGGTTACAACCCAGCCAATCCAGATCAACCTGACCATACCTTCAACTGGTTTGATGCTGTTGGTGGGAAGTCGACACCATATGATGACAGTACACAAGGTACCCGCGTCACAGGAATCATGGTAGGTTCTGAACCTAATGGTTCAAATCAAATTGGGGTTGCACCAGGTGCAAAATGGATCTCAGTGAAAGCCTTTACCGGTATGGGTTCAACCGGAACCCAAGTCGATCTACTAAAAGCTGGAGAATGGATTCTAGCTCCAAAAGATGCCCAAGGAAACCCACATCCAGAAAAAGCACCTGACGTAGTGAACAACTCTTGGGGAAAATTCATAGCAGGAAAAGATGAATGGTTCCGTCCAATGGTGCAAAACTGGCGTGCAGCTGAGATTTTCCCCGTGTTCGTTGCTGGACATGGTACTAGTCTTTCAATTGAACGCATCTGGAACCCAGCCAATTATCCAGAATCGTTCGCTGTTGGCATAACGGATATTAACAATGCTCGTCTTACTGTCTCCGCACGCGGTCCTTCGCCATATGGAGAAGTGAAGCCAGACATTACCGCACCAGGTTGGAACATCCGCTCTGCCACTCCGGGTAGCAGCTATGGCCCTATAAATGGATCTCAGTTCGGTGGACCGCACATTTCGGGAGTTGTTGCCCTGATGAAGCAGGCGAATCCATCTATTACTGTTGATGAAATTGAACAAATTTTAAAAGATACGGCAAAGCCATTAACTGATTCCACCTATCCAACTTCACCAAACATTGCTTTTGGTTACGGTCTAGTAAACGCCTATAACGCTGTCTCCTCCATTGTCAGCGGACTAGGTCGAGTTCATGGACAAGTGAGTCGTGAAGGTCAAGATAATGAGAATCCAACTTATCAGCATACCGCTCCAACTGAATTATATGCGAATATGACACTACCGCTTACGGTTCAAGTACAAGACAATGTCAGTCTAAGAAGTGTAGAGCTACAATACCGTGTAAGCGAAACTGCTGAATGGAAAACAGTAGCGGCAACTCGTACCGCAGGTGACTATAAAAGCGGAACGTACCAAATCGTGATTCCGGCTGATGACGTACAGGCCCCAACTCTTACCTATCATTGGCGAATCACGGACTATGGGCAAAACGTTGTCACTTCTGACAATTACGCAATATCAGTCAAATCTGGAATCAGCACAGGTTACTATCAAGATTTTGAATCTCAACCAGTTGCTTGGATCTCCTACGGTACTAAAAACACTTGGGAGTGGGGAGTGCCTTCCTTTAACTTTGGACCAGAAAAGGCCGCCTCTGGTGAAAAAGTGTACGGAACCAATTTAGATGGTAACTATGACAACTTAGCCAATATGAGCTTGATGATGCCTCCAATCGTCCTGCCTGAAGGGAACGCCTATCTGCAGTTTAAAGATTGGTATCAAATTGAAACTGACTATGATTATGGTCACGTGCTTGTGTCGACAGACAAACAAAACTGGCAACAGCTGTCCCGCTTCACTAGTAACTCTCAAACATGGACGGAACGCCAAATCGATTTATCCGCCTATGCTGGTCAACAAATCTATATCGCCTTTAACATCACCACAGACCAGATTGGCCAACGAGCAGGTTGGTATATCGATGATGTCGCCTTAAGTAATACACCACTTACCACAGCCAATGTAGAACTAGAAAATGTACAACAACAAAAACTGTTAGGTAGCCAACTGGAAACGGAGCCACAAACCAATAAAATAGCCGTCAACCCGGATACCATCCAACCAACCAAAATACAAAACGTGATGGCACCTACCGCGACAATCACGCCGACAGCAGTCCAACCGATGTCCCTGCCACTTGAAGCTACAGTGAGCGTGCTCGAATCAGGACGTTCTGTTGCCACAAACCCAAGTGATGGTAGCTATGATATGATTCATCCCGCTGGTGAGTTCACCTTACGTGCTGAAACATATGGATATAACTCTGAAGATCAACAAGTAAATATTCCTGCCGATGGTCCATTAGAAGTGAACTTTACCTTAAAACCGACCCCGAAAGGAACGGTTAGCGGAACGGTCACAAACAAGCAAACAGGTCAGCCAATAGCTAACGCAACACTCTCTCTGATCGAAGATGCTGTCATTCAACCTGTAAAAACAGATGAAAACGGACATTATTCCATCACTACCTATGAAGGAACCTATACCATGCATGTATCTGCGCCTTTCTATTACGGCCAAGATACCACAATCACCATCCCTGTAAATGGAAATAGTGAGCAAAATGTTCCGTTACAACCATTTGTCGGCTATTCTGATGATATCGGCTATGATGATGGGACAGAGGAAAACGCTCAAGCTTGGAGTAGTAAAGGAAGCAACTCTTGGGCTGTTAAAATGTCTCTACAAGAAGGGAAAACTAGCGCCTACGTCACCGCTGGTCTCTTCCGCTTCTGGGATACAAGATGGCCGGAACCAGGTGGAACAGCCTTTAAGGTTGCCATCTATGATGCCAGTGGACCGAATGGTGCACCTGGTAGAAAATTGGCGGGTCCATTGGATGCGACTGCTTTGCGTAATGGAGAATGGACGATTGTCGATCTAGCAAACGAAGATATCTTAGTAAACGGCGACTTCTATATAGTCTATATCCAAGTAGGACTCGCACCGAATACACCAGGACTTGCTGTAGATACTAGCAATCCTTTTAGCAATCCAGGCGTTGGTCGCAGCTGGCAAATGCTTTCAGGAACATGGCTTCCATTAAAGAATACGGACGGAAATCTTATGGTTCGAGCACGGGTAAGCTATGAAGCGATGACTCCAGTAATCACAACGCCTAGAGACGCAGCCTACACCAATCAATCTACTATTATAGTAGAAGGGAAAGCTTCACCAACTAACCAAGTTCATCTTTTCAATAAAGGCGAAGAAGTGGCTACCACAACAGCTAGTGGTGATGGTACCTTCTCTGCAGATGTTATCCTTCAAGATGGTGAAAACGTGCTGACAGCTACCTCTTCTACGAATGTAGGTAGTACAGATGCGTCCGAGCCAGTGAAGATCATCCTTGACCAAGCAAAACCAGAACTAACCATCACCAAACCTAATGAAGGCTTCAAGACGAATCAGAAAGCGGTTACGATCGAAGGGAAAGCGACCGATCCATATCTTGCAGAGGTCACTATCAATGGTCAAAATGCGACTGTCACAGAAGATGGCTCCTACTCCCTACGGTTATTACTCAATAATGGAGAAAATATATTTACTGTCACTGCAAAGGACCGTGCTGGAAACGAAACTAGTAAGGAAGTAACTGTTTACACCAAGTTTAATCCACCAGCGATCGAAAACTTAAAACCAGCTCAAAATGTGGAGTTAAAAACGGGTAATAAGTTAACCGTCCAACTAGATAGTGAGCCAGGAATTAAAGGCTTCTTCTTGGTCCGTTTCGCAACATTAGCTGCCACTTCTGTTGAAATACCATTAACAGAGCAAGGAGCAGGTCACTATGTGGGTACCTGGACGGCTCCAAAAGGCAAGATCAACGGTGCTGAGATCGAAGTGGTAATGAGAGATGAATATGGAAACGAATCTCGTCAAACAGCCTCTGGTAAAGTGTATGTCAACGTAAAACCCTAACTAAATCATAGATTGATAGATGAATGAAAACAATAGAATCATCTTTCACTTACCCTTTAGGTGAAAGATGATTCTAAAATGAAGTCTTAATGTAAGCAAATTTCAGGGGGAATCAAATTGATAAAAAGAAACAGACATGCCCGCGTCACATTTAGTTTTATTTTATGTG
>NZ_NPDD01000187.1 GCF_002272245.1 Bacillus sp. 7884-1
TGTTTTTGAAGCAGGTTACCAATATAACATCTCGCTTCAATCGTGTCAATTACTTTCTTAAAATATCTTTTCGAAATCGACAACAGAATTTATAATACTAAATCACATTCATTATGTTAATTTTATTCTATTCACTGATGAAGAATCAATCTGTTTTTGATTTGTTTCCTCGTCAGATTTACTATATTACTATTATATTTTTAAAAAATCAATAGAATAGTAAATTTTATTTTAAAAAAGTTACTACTCTTCTCTCAAATCGATTTAAAAGCTGGCAAGCGGACATATTTGAAACAATAAAATCGAAAGGAAAAGGCACCTCTAAATATGAGGTACCTTTTCCTTGCTTACTTTTCTATTTACTCTAGCCGCAATAAAACCTTTTTTAGAAACATCTAAATCATTAATATCTCTCGAATATCCTCCTCAGTTAGAGAAGAACTTCCTTTATCTTTTGAATCAATAATTTCCTCTATTAATTCTCTCTTTTTCTCCTGCAGTTCATTCATTTTTTCCTCAATTGTGCCTCGCGCAACCAATTTGATGACTTGGACAATATTTGTTTGTCCCATCCGGTGCGCTCGGTCCGCTGCTTGTTCTTCTACCGCCGGATTCCACCATAGATCATAAAGGATAACAGTGTCTGCCCCAGTTAAATTAAGACCCGTTCCTCCTGCTTTCAAGGATATGAGAAAAAGGTCACGTTCTCCAGCATTAAAGCGATTTGTAAGTTCAAGCCGTTCTTCTGATGGAGTTTGTCCATCAAGATAGAAGAAAGGCAGCCCTTGAATGGCCATTTCTCTTCCGATAAGCTGGAGCATCTTTGTGAATTGCGAAAAGATCAACACTCGTCTTCCCGCAAGCTTTGATTCTTCAATAATCCGCAGTAATTGCTCAAACTTTGCAGAACTTCCCTTATAACCGTCCACAAATAAACCTGGATGACAACAGATTTGTCGCAGCCTCGTTAACCCTGCGAGGATTTTAATTTTATTTTTCCGAAGAGTGTCCTTATCCAAATGCTTCAGCGTATCATGCCTTAGTTTCGCTAAATATGCCCCATAGAGTTTCTTCTGTTCTGGCAACAACTCCACTAAGTCGACAGATTCAATTTTTTCAGGCAGCTCAGCTAGAACATCTTCCTTCAACCTTCTAAGTAAAAATGGACGGATCCTTCTAGCGATTTGCTTTCTCGTTAAGTGGCTATATTCCTTCAGCCCTTGGAATAGTTCTGGAAATACCACATGAAAGATGGACCACAACTCTTCCAAAGAATTTTCCACTGGAGTGCCCGTTAGCGCAAAACGGTAATCCGCTTGTATTTTCTTAACTGCTCTTGCTGTTTGCGTAATAGGATTCTTAAAAGCCTGGGCTTCGTCAAAAAACACAGTATGGTAGGTTTGCTTTTCGTACCACACGATATCCTTACGCAGCAAAGGATAAGAGGTAATGACAACATCAAAATCAGAGGTTCGTTTTTGCTTAGTTGTTCGCTCTGTTTTATCTCCATCTAAAATGACAGCCTTCACTCCTGGAGCAAATTTATTGATTTCACTAAGCCAGTTATAGGTTAACGATGCTGGACAGACAATCAGAATCGGAAGCTGTTTATTCCGAACAAGTGAAAGTTCTGAAAGGATATAGCTAATACTTTGAATTGTTTTTCCCAGTCCCATATCATCTGCAAGAATTCCTCCAAATCCATAGCTGGCAAGAGTTTTCAACCATTTGTACCCCTGAACTTGATAGTCTCTTAAAATTGGTTTAACTAATTCTGGCACCTCGAACTTCATACTACATGGATTATGGATGGTATCCAAAAACTGACGGAACGATTCCTCAAGTGTAAATGTTGAGTTATCTTCAACAGAGTCAAGCAGCTTTAATCCTCGAACAATTGGAACATTCAACCCTGCCTCAAGATCCTCCGCCTGTACAGGTGCTGCTTGTAGAAAGCGTTGGATTTCTTCAAATTCTCGCGTCTCCAATGAGAGGAGCGCCCCGTTCCTCAATCGATAATATTTCCTTTTTTCCTGAAGCGCAGATAAAAGCTCTTTTATCTGTCTCTCCGGGATTCCATCCATATCAAATTTAAATTCCAGCCAATTGGTTCGCTCTTTTTTTACTTTTACTCTAATCTTTGGAATTGTATTTTCCTTAAATATCCGGTTCCTGACGGCTGTTGTTGCATAAATTTGTACAAGCTTTTGCAGCTTCGGAACACCATGATATAAAAACTCATATTCCAACTCTTCATTATGCAAGAAATAACCACTGTCCGTACGAGCAAATGAGCTTTCTTCCATCAATTGGAGTATTTGATTTTCCTTTTCTACGTCCCTTATTAATAATGGGCCATTCTGTATTTCTCTGTTTTCCAGCGGGTTAATCATGATATTTTCGTAATGAAACTCTAAACCCGCTAACAGTCGATTTTTCAATCGATCCAAATAAAGTTTGGCAACTAAAGGCACTGTCCTATAGGAGTTCGATAAATTCCGAGGTAATTCAACCTCGCCAAGTTTCTTTAAACCAGGGACCACACTTTCTATAAAATAATCGATTTGCTCAAGCGGGATCTCTATTTGATTTGTTTTCGAATCCTCTAACATTTCTTTAAGGTCAGCTAATCGTTTGCAATCTGTTTCTTCAAGCCTAATAAACTTGCCCTTATATAGAACAAAGTGATAAGAATCTAGTATGGATAAATGATCTAGCCCTTTAATCCTCAAATGATAGCCCCTGCCTGCCGAGGATCCAAAAGTAAATTTTAGAGGGAGAATTTTTTCCGTTAGAACAAGACCCTCAAACGTTTCCCCCTTATTCGCCACTTGCACTAATGGCGCCTTTACTAATAACGACAAGAGTCGTTCCCAAGAGGATGGCGGAATGAGTAACTGCTCAGGACTGTACATATCATCAAATTCGTTTGTCATGGTACTTACATACATTTTTTCATCCTGCAGCACATGGGATAATTGTTGAATGACATCATCCGTCTCTCTTTGGAAGCAATGATGGTTTGGGTTAAAGGTGAAAGTTTCTGAAAGAGAGCTTTGCTTCCCTTCTTTTACCTTAGCTAAAAAATGGCGGATATTCTCCACCTTAACGTGTCCAATCTCCATTTCTATTCCTAACAAGTTACGTCCCTTCCCCATTTTCACTGGTTTACAGAGAAAATTCGCCTCCAGAACTTGTCTATTCTCAAAATGAAGCTGATGTCCGCTTTTTCGTCTAGGCTGCTCTGTGAAAAGGGTGAGTAATCCAGTGGTCAACGCCTTTTTAGTTGAAGAATCAACATGTTCATCACTTTGAACAATAGGCGTTGTTCCTTGCTGTTGGTGTTCATAAATAGCGAGTAACACAGCTGCAATATGCTGGCAATCCGTTTTGACGGATGCAAGGGTCGGACAACTGCATGATCTACGCATATCACCACTTTCTTCTATATTTACAGTGACATAAAAATCCTCGGTACCTTTTACCGTTGCCTCACAACGCTCTGGACTATAATAATCAAAAAACACTTTACCTGCTCTATAAAAAGAATCTCCTCGTTTAAAGGAGACTGTTCCGCACATTTCTTTAATACGTTTTTGGTGTAATTCCATATTCAAATGAACAGCTCCTCTCTGAGAAAATCCCATTACAACAATATTGCTCGATTTTTAGATGAAACTGTCCACTCCACGTGGACAAATTGGTGTATTTGTCCACGGACGGTGACAGGCACCCATCTTAGCACCATCTCATCACCATTTCATCTCTACCTATTCTATATATTGATAGTTGATATTGGAGTGATCGACTAGTTTTAGGTCTTTAGGTACTTTTAGGTAAAGGATGCTGGTTCCACCATAAAACATGGTTGCGTGTCTGAAGGGTTTTTCTCCTGTGAATTGGTTGACTGTGAATGCTTGTTGAAATTGGGAGAATTTGAGTTTAACTTTTTCTGGATTCTTTATTGTTAATGTATTTTCATTTAGTTCTATGCGAACCGGTTTTTCTAGTTCTGTTATTTCCATTTTATTTACGCCTGAACGTGTTTTAAAGTGAAGTGCTTCTATTTTACCATCATTCTCCGTTTTTCTCTCCACCATTACTGCGGTACTAATAAGTTCATCGTTTTCGGTTGCAATGTTAAGCTCTTGCTCCTCATAACCGAGACTCCATCTCTTATTAATGTATTTATTGTCTATCTTATCGATATTTCCCTCAATCGCTGCTTCATATAACTCCGTGCTTTCTTTATCTATGTCTTGACTATTATTGATGATTTTGTAGGTTACTTCTTCATCCGGAAGTAATGGACTTACACCGGTACAAATTAGGAGTATAGCAACATATCCACCTAACATCCAGCGTAAACGACTTCCCTGGAGGATTTTTTTCATCCTGCCACTTCTCAAAATTCTTACAATCGCTAAGATAATAATAAAGATTATAAGAAAAGGCACAAGAAAAGTCATTCCCTCACCTCCATTCTATTTGATAATGCAATGGAACTAGAAAAAAGCAAAGCAACAACAACCAGTACCTTCAGAACAAATAGTAAAATGGATGGTTCGGTAAATATAAATTGATATATGCCTTTCACCCATTCAAAGCCCAAACTTCCCGCACCAAGGATTCCCGCTCCGATAAAAATTCCTGGGATCAATACGGCAAAAATCTTACTTATTTGCACCAGTGTTCCAAATAAATACCCAAGCCCAGAAAAGAGTAAAATGTAGAGAATGGTTGAACTGTATCCAATTACTACTTCTGAAAGTGAATGATTCGCGGCAATATACCCCTGGCCGCCAAATAAGTACATGATAATTTTCATTAATGAGGTTGATAGCATCGCCGTAATTCCACCAACGATACTTCCCGTTAGTAAAAATAGCATGTTTGAAAGATTACTGCTTAATCGATTGGTCACAAATGTAAAATCATCATTTTTATAGGGTGTTGTTGTGATCAGAATCGCTGTAATAAGAGCCCATATTATTGAAAAAATAATAACCATATCAGCAGAATAGAACTGAATATCTATTTCAACACTTTCACTGCTTGACCCCATCATTCCAACACCGTTAAAAGAGAAAAATACCGCTAATAACTGGATAAAAATGAGCGATATAAATACTTGTTTATACGCGGTTAATTTAAAAGTAAATTGCTTTTTAACAACATCCAGCAAACTAATCTTAGATAAAGACATCATCTATTCCCCCTTTGGTTTTACTTGTTACGTACACACACACATCACTAGTGGATACTGGCGTTAGAGCAAGGTCTGCTGCCTTGGCTTTTAGATGATCAGTTTCAGAAAGTTTGTTTCTTACAACGGCATACGTGTGATCTAATCCGATATTCTTCGAATAAATGACCTCTTTATTCCTTGTCCATTCATTCAAGTTCTTGGTCAATCCTTGGATGCCAATGGCCCATTCTTTTAATTCTCCTATCGGCATATGCAGATTCTCTCTTCCCTCTTTAATGAGGAGGATATCTTCTAATACGTCCTCAATTTCATCTAAGTGATGACTTGAAAGTATAATGGTACGGGGATAAGCGATATAATCTTTAAGTAGGGCACGATAAAAGTCTTTGCGGACGGACGCATCCATACCAGTAGTTGGTTCATCAAACATCGTTAAAGCACATCGAGCTGATAATCCTACGATCATATTAAATGTACTTTTCATCCCCTTAGAAAGATCGTTGTAATAGTGCGTCGAATCGAAAGAAAAATAGTCAAAAAGACGGCTAGCAAGCTCATGATTCCATTTTTCATAAAAAGTTGCTGATACATTTAGTATTTCCTTCAATGTTAATGCTGTCGGAAAATTCATTTGGTCATTAATATAAATGACATTAGCGGAGACCATTAGATTATTAAACGGCTTTTCTGAAAAGACCTTTATTTCACCTGAAGTCTCTCGCAAGAAACCGGCAATGATTTTTAGGAGAGTCGTTTTACCCGTACCATTACGACCTATTAAACCCGTAATCTTATTTTCTTCAATGGTAAAAGATAGATTATTCAATGCTTTTGTTCTTCCATAATCTTTGTTCAATCCCCTGCACTCAATAACGTTCATTCCCCCGCCTCCCCTGTATTTACATCCTTTATCATTTGAATTAATTCCTCTTTGCTCACATCCAACCGTTCGGCTTCCATGACAATTTCAAAAACTAATTTTTTTAAGGTTTGATTTTTCCGTTTGCTGATGATAATTTCTTTCGCGTTTGGCGAAACAAACATTCCAAGTCCCCGTTTTTTATACAGAATGTTTTCCTCCACCAAAAGAGTTAAGCCTTTCGCAGCGGTTGCTGGATTAATCGTAAACAACTCTGCGAGCTGATACTGCGAGTAAATTTTTTGGTCACTGCCAAAATTCCCGTTCAAAATCTCTCTCTCCAGCCATTCTGCGATTTGCAAATAAATCGGCTTGCTTCCGTCCATATTAAGAATCAACCCTTTTCCTCCTTTCTGGTATAGTGCATTACTGTTGTAATGCACTATACCGCATTCACCGTAATAACGAAAGTTAATATTGGATATTTTTCCAATTCAACCCAATAAAAAAAAGCCCAATTCCATTAACTTTACAGGGAATAGGCTTCAATAAATTTTTTAAATTACCAATCTAATCTGATTTCCAGATGGATCGCTTACTACAAAATAATCTGTTTCTTTTTGCACTGACGACCCTAGCTGTTGTAGTTGTTGAAGCGCTGTTTCCCTAGCCGCCTCATCAGGAAAAACGAGGGTATACCAATTTAAACCCACACTATTTTGTGGTGGAGTTGGCGCCCCCTCTCCCTGCCAAGTATTAATAGCAATATGATGATGGTATCGTCCTGTTGACAAAAAGAGTGCTTGCGGATAATGACTGACGACCTCAAATCCCAGCCCTTTTGTGTAAAATTCTTCTGCTTTCTGCAAATCTCCCACATGAAGGTGGATATGCCCCATGACTGTACCTGCAGGCAATCCATTCCATTCCGCATCACTTTCTGCCAGGATACTATTCCCATCCAGTTCCTCTGTCGCCATATCCACCAAACCATTTTTCCAGGTCCATTCCTTTGAAGGACGATCTCGGTATACCTCTATCCCATTCCCATCAGGGTCATTTATATAGAGCGCTTCACTGACGTAATGATCGGCTGCCCCAAGCGGGTATCCCGTTCCTAGAAAATGACGTAAAAAGACGGATAAATCCGCACGGCTTGGCAGTAAAATAGCAAAGTGATAAAGCCCTGACATTCGTCCTTCTTTCGGAATCACATTTTCCGGCTGTTTAAGAGTCACTAATGTTGTTTTTCCATCTGCTGTTAATGCAGCCTTCCGTTCTGTCTTTTCAAGAACCTGAAACCCCATAATATTTTGATAAAAGGTTAATGCATTGTCTAAATTTTTCACTTTTACGTTGACTTCGCCGACATAAATATTTGGTTTCTGGTGAAAACCTTCCATAATTTTATTACCCTCCATTCACGGTTCTTCTTATTATTCAATTACCTGACAAAAAAATTCACACAACAAAATGATTAATATCCACAATTTATACTCTACGTTACAAATCTAATCTTTACTAAATTTACAGATAATTAAAGTAATTTATTGTTTCTTAACAAATCTTTACACTCCCTTAATTAACATTCGGTTTTTGACTGCCTATAATCATAGTGTAAGTTACATAATCGAATCAAAGGGGAGAATGATCGTATGGATCGCCGTTTATTTTTAACCTATGTTGGAAGTAGTACTGCCGCATTAGTTGCCGCATCATCTGGGATTGGTGCATTAACAGGAAACGCTATGACTGGAGACCATTTAATGAATGGTCAGCCGTCTGGAAAGGGCAAGTCACTTACATCACCGTTCAAACCAATTAGTCGTACCTGGGAAAATGATGTGGTACTCCCTAAGGGGTACAACTACTCCATTATCGCTTCTTATGGTGATAAGATTAACTCATTGGGTGAAAAATTTGGGGATGCTGCTGACCTTACAGTCTACTTTCCAATGGATAGCTTAAAAGGTGGAAACAATTCCGAAGAAGGCTTGATCTGGGTAAATCACGAATTCCCTGAACCGGAAAACTATATGAAAATGTTAGGAATCAATGAATCTAATTTTAAAAAGGAGAATCTAGCAAACTATCCGGAGCTTCTTAAAATGGAAAAAGAAGCTGTCGGCGGTTCCGTCATCCACGTTAAAAAAGAAAACGGATGGAAGCTAGTAGTAGATGATACATATAATCGACGTGTCGATGGCAATACTCTAATTGAATTAACCGGTCCTGCACGCGGAAGCAAGTATGTAGGCGGCGCTACCACAGTAGTTGGTTCCTTAGGAAACTGCAGCGGCGGACGTACTTTATGGAATACCGTTCTATCTTGTGAAGAAAACACAGAATATGGCGATGATTATGGCTGGCCGAATTTTACCGATGAACATTACGGCTGGGTAGTCGAAGTTGATCCGTTTGATCCAAAAAGAACTGTACGAAAGCATACTGCCCTTGGCCGCTTTGCACATGAAAATACAGCAATGGGCCTAACCAACGATGGCAGAGTGGTCGTTTATATGGGTGATGATAAAGGTGATGCATGCTTCTACAAATTCATTAGCAGCAAGAAGTTTAATCCTGTCAATCGTGAAGCCAATTTCGATATTTTAGAAAGCGGAACTTTATATGTGGCTAGTATGAAAGAGCAAAAGTGGATTGCTCTCGATCATGCAGCAAATTCTAAGCTTCAAGGACAGTTTGCTGATCAAGCTGATGTCTTAACGAATGCACGTGCAGCAGGAAAAGCGGTTGGTGGTACGCTATTAGACCGTCCGGAAGACGTGGAAATTCACCCTCATGACGGATCTGTCTTCTTAGCCTTAACAAACAATACAGGTCACGGCAATTTCCATGGACAAATTGTTCGATTTGTTCCTGCAAATGGCGACCATGCTAGTGAAGCCTTCACGTTTGAAGTATTTGTTTCCGGCGGACAGCAAAGCGGGATTACTTGCCCAGACAACCTTCACTTTGACAGCAAAGGGAACTTATGGGTTGTGGAAGATTTTGGTGCATCAGAAACGAATCAATATGCTGCTTATAAAAACTGTGGTGTATTCATGATTCCAACGGATGGAAAACAATACGGGGAACCTTTCCAATTTGCCTCAGGTCCAAAAGGCAGTGAACTAACAGGTCCATGGTTAACACCAGACGAAAAAACTTTATTCCTAGATGTGCAGCATCCTAGCACTTGGAATCTATACCCTAATCAAACATTTGGGCGTTCTTGTTTAATAGCGGTACAGGGTGGAAGCTTTAAGTAAGAAAATGTGGAAGGAGCTTTTCTCATCATGATCGTTTGTTCAAACCACGTAAGAGATGCCTTGAAGCATATGTTTATTCCTCACGTGAAGTTAATCGCAGAGGAAGAAAGCTTTCGTTGTCATCTTTGTAAAAATAAAGCCAAATATAAGCTTTTTAGTTTTGGGCATATACGAAAAAAGACAAAACAAGCTATCTAAGGAGGTTATTCCATGCTTCAAAACATAGGTATTCCGGGCTTAATTCTGGTTCTTGTCATCGCACTAATCATTTTCGGGCCATCAAAACTCCCAGAACTAGGTCGTGCTGTTGGCTCAACCCTAAAGGAATTTAAAAAATCTACGCGTGATTTGGTCTCGGATGATTCCACCGATAAAGAACAGTCCAAAAAAGAGGAAAAAACGATTTAAATTTTATCTAAGGAAGATGCAGGCAGCAGGTTGTGCTTGCATCTTTTTTTAAGGAGGGAAACCATTGTCTAAACCACAGAATATGGATTTAATTGGTCATTTCGAAGAATTACGTAAACGGCTCATTATCACACTAGGCACCTTTATTGTTTTGCTCATTTTAGCCTTTGTTTATGTAGAGGATATTTATCAATGGCTAGTTCAGGATTTAGAGGTTAAATTGGCCATTTTAGGTCCTAGCGATATTTTATGGGTGTATTTATTGCTATCCTGCGTCATTGCCATTACAGGGACTATCCCTGTAGCCGCCTTTCAAATTTGGCTGTTTGTTCGTCCAGCATTAAAGGAAATGGAACGGAAAGTCACACTTGCCTACATTCCAGCCTTATTCCTACTTTTTATCGTGGGAATTAGCTTCGGATACTTTGTAATCTTTCCGATTGTTTTTCAATTCCTTCTCTCCCTGTCGGAGGATATGTTTATGACCTTCTTTACCACAGAAAAATATTTTAAATTCCTGCTTCATATGACACTGCCATTTGGATTCTTGTTTGAACTTCCCGTGGTGATTATGTTTCTGACAAGTCTTGGTGTATTGAACCCATACCGATTGCAAAAGATCAGAAAATACTCCTATTTTGTACTCATCGTTACCGCAGTATTAATCACTCCCCCGGACTTACTATCAGATATTTTAGTAATCATTCCACTCATCTTTTTATACGAGTGCAGTGTTTTATTATCAAAGGTAGTTTACCGGCGAAAACAAAGATTCGAACTAGCATCATGAGTTCTAGTTCTTATTCTCTAGTATTCATAATAGAATGGTTATGACTTCTATTTGAATGGTTAAAGGGGATGTTTTTGTGAAGATTCAACGACTTGGACATGCTATGTACGTTTTAAAGAGTAATGAAGGGAAAAAATATTTAATCGATCCTTTTTTTGATTTGAATCCTGGTTTTCCTGAGGAATTAAACACTGCCAACTTTTATCAATCTATTGACTGTGTCTTTTTAACCCATGGACATTTTGATCATACGAGCGGATTATCTAAAATAGTAGAACACAAGCCGGAGATTATGATTGTCGCTCAATATGAACTTGCATTAATTCTTCTGCAACAAGGGATTAAAAATGTCCTTCCTATTAATTTTGGTGGTTCGGTATCGTTTGATGATGTAACCGTAACGATGGTTCAGGCAAGACACTCCTCCTCGTACGGGGAAACAACAAGGACTCCTGTATATGCCGGGGAGTCAGCGGGTTATGTGTTTGACTTTAAAAACGACTATACTCTCTATCATTCAGGTGACACCGCCTTAATGGCAGATATGAAGCTGATTCAAGATGTTTATCAGCCTGAAATTGCCATTCTCTCTTCATCCGGTCATTTCACAATGGGTCCGAAAGAAGCAGCATATGCTGTCAGGAATCTATTAAATGTAGAATATGTAATCCCAAGCCACACCTTCCCAACAAACGAAACAGCAGCCTCGCCTGAATCATTAGCACAATTATTGGCAGCTTTCCCAGCAGTGGAATTTATGATCGATAAAGACAACGAGTTAAAAGAACTGCTAAAAGACTTTAAAAAAACGGACGTCATTCCCTTAGCATATGGAGAAGAAAGAGAGTTTCAATTAAAAAACTAAAAAAGGTAGTAAAACATTAAAGGGATACTGCCGAGGCAGTATCCCTTTTCATTATAAATCACTGTCCGCCTGAGGTGGACAGTGTCCACGAGCGGTGACAGGCACCATTATTTCAATTATTCATTTAAATATGCCCATGCATATTGTGCGTAGAGTTCGGCGCCTGTGGCGAGGGCGTCTTCGTCGATGTTGAATTTGCCGTGGTGGTGAGCCCATTCTGTGTCTTTATCGGAATTTCCGCTTCCGACTAGCGCGAAGCTGCCTGGGGCATGGTCGAGGTATTCACTGAAGTCTTCCCCGCCCATGGTTGGTTTTTCGTTATAAACCACATCATCGCCAAACGCCCCTGCAGCTACTTTTTGAACCAGGTTTGCACTGTATTCATCGTTAATTACCGCTTTGGTTCCACGAATATATTCTACCTTTGCGGTTGCACCGTAAATCGCAGCAACCTGATCAGCGTAATGCTGGAGCTGCGCTTCAATATGGTCTCTCGTTTCAGGGTTGAAACAGCGGACTGTTCCTTCAATTACTGCATTTTCTGCGATTACATTGAACCTTGTACCGACGACCATCTTTCCAATCGTCAGAACGGCAGGATGTTGGGCATCAACGGTTCTAGAAACAACAGTTTGTACATTCATGACGAAGGATGAGGCTACGATAGCAGCATCAATACATGCATGCGGCATGGCACCATGCCCGCCTCGGCCCTTGAACGTAACTTTGAATAAATCTGCTGAAGCAAAGGATGGTCCAGGGGTACACGCTACTTTGTGCGTTGGCATTTGAGACCAAATGTGAATACCAAAAACGTTATCCACGCCTTCCATTGCTCCTTGTTTCACCAACGCTTTTGCTCCCTCTGCTACTTCTTCTGCCGGCTGGAACAAAAGTCGTACATTACCCGGCAATTCTTCCTTTATTTCATTTAGCGCTTTCGCAGCAATTAATAACATGGCGGTGTGCGCATCATGACCGCATGCATGCATTTTTCCATCCTCTTTGGAGGCATATTCCAAATCCCTATTCAGTTCCTCCACCTGCAATGCATCCATGTCACCTCTCAAGGCAACCGTTTTACCCGGTCTCCCCCCTTGAATTTCCGCAATTACACCAGTAGGTTTAGTTTTTCGATAAGTAATTCCTAATTGATCAAGGTACTCGCAGACAAATTGAGTGGTCTTGAATTCTTCCCAGGATACCTCAGGCTCACTATGAAGCCGCCGACGTAATTGTGTTAGTTCTTCACTATATGTTTGAATGGCTTCTTTTATTTTTGCATGAATCATAACTATTCCGCCTCCGTTAACTTTTTGGCTGCCTCGTAAAGTATCTGGACAGCATTTGCTATATGACGTGAATCGGACCATTCCTCCGGACAATGGCTTAACCCATTTTTACTCGGAATAAACAGCATGCCCACATTTGTAAAATCGGAAAAGACCATCGCGTCATGACCTGCACCGCTGTTAATAGAGCACTTAGGGATATCTAGTTCACTTGTTTTTTTCTTTAGTAGAGAGACAATATCCCTGTTCATTTCTTTTGGTTGAATATATAGAAGCTGCTCAACACTCACTTCAATTCCTCTACTACTATATGAACCTGCTAATTCTTTCACTTTTTGTATTACATTCAAAACGTTTTCTTCCTTGCCTGAACGAATGTCCACTGTAAACACAGTTTTATCAGGAATGACATTTGCTCCATTCGGAAAAACATCCAATCTTCCCGTTGTGACAACCGTGCCATTCCCCTCTGTATCCGCAAGGTGAGGGAATTGTGCAATCATTTGAGCAGCGGTGACCAATGCGTCCGACCTGCGATCCATTGGCGTTGTCCCGGCATGTCCGGCCTGACCCTTTACAGTTACTTCTAATTGAGTTAAGCCAACAATAGCCTCTACCACCCCAATTGGAATACCCTTTTCTTCAAGGATCGGACCTTGTTCAATATGCAATTCCAGATAGGCCTTCATCGTCTTAGGGTCCCTCTTTTTAGGAAGGGAAGGATCGAGCCCGATTTTCCTCATCGCTTCCACTGCGTAAATACCATCTTTATCTTTTAAACTTTTAAAATCTTCCTCATCTAGTAAGCCCACAATTCCGCGAGATCCCATTAATCCTCCGCCAAATCGCGCACCCTCTTCTTCAACTAATGCAATCACTTCTAACGGATATTTTGGCTTTAACTGGTTCTCTGCAAAAAGTGCAGCTACCTCGAGACCTGCTACCACTCCCGCAGGACCATCATAGGAACCACCATTTGGGACAGAATCAAAGTGAGAACCGACTAGGACGCTTGGCGCATCCTTTAATGTTCCTTCAAGCTTTCCAAAAATATTACCAAATCCATCTTCACGAACGGTCAGACCGTATTCCTTCATTTTCCCTTTTATATACTGACGAGCCTTTAAATCTTCAGAACTATAAGTAAGCCGGGTGGTACCATGACCAGGTGTGGCAGTAAAGGTACTCAATGTGTCAATATGACTTTCCACTCGCGATTGCACGATTTCAAGATTTGTTTCTACTCTTGCATCCATTTACCTCAAACCCTTTCTTACAAGAATCCTACAAAGATTCCTGCTAGTACAACTGACACCATGGTTACCGTTATGAAGCCTCCAACTAGCATCGGAGGGAGCATATGGCTAGTCAGTATTTCTCTTTCCTTTTCATCTTCTGTTAAGGATTTAATTACTTCATTTGTGATAATGTAATCGGCTGGAAATCCATATAAAGCCGTTAGTGAAACAGCGAACGCCATTTCCTTGCTAACTTTTAGAAGTTTTCCTGCAATGAAGGAGAAAATATACATCCCGATTACCCCTAATACGATTGTGCCGACAAGTGGATAAATAATCTCAAGCATCATGCTTGGTGTCGCTTGTTTTAATCCGTCAAAAATAAAGAGCATAAGCGCCATGATGGCAAATCCGAAACCATTTGCTTTTTGTAATACTTGCTTTTCCAAGAATCCAAAACTAGTTGCGATTACCCCAAACAGTAAGCAGAGAACAAACGGGCTGACCGTAACAATTGGTGCTAATAGAGTTGAAGTTAAATAGGCAAGGTATGCTACCAATGATAGTCTTAAAAACTTAAAGAAATCCGTGTTATATTTTTTGGGCATATTTTTAAAGAGCTTTAACTCAGGCTTAATTTCTGCTGCCGTTGCCGCGACTTCCGCTGCAGCCTTACTCTGTGCTTCTCCTGCAAGTTGTCCACTGCGATATTGCTGCAGCAGTCTCTTTCCCTCTTTTTTCAAAACAATAGAAGTGATTGGGTAACCAGCAAATCCTTGCATGACATAAATAACGATGGCAAAAACAGATAAAGTAGCAAGACCTGCTTCCTTGGCCCCCTCTGACATAATCAATGCCGATACGACTCCACCAACCAAAGGAGGAATGGCGACGACAATTGTCTCATAACCAAAAATGAATGTTCCAATTCCAAATAGAAGAGCAATAATTCCTAAAATTCCTGAAAGAGCGATAATAATGGTTTTCCATTGTTTTTTCAATTCTTGAAGTGATAATAAAGTTCCCATATTGGTAATTAATAAGTACATCATCATTGTTGCTACAACAGGTGGTACTCCTGCCAATGCGACGATATCTTGCGGGAAGAATGTCCAATATCCTAAAAGGAACAAAACAGCGCAAACGAATATTGAAGGTACCCATGCCTTTGTTCGTACTGCAACTAAATCTCCGATAAATAAAATGGCCATAAGAATGACTAAAGCTAACATCTGTGACATAAGAGTCCCTTCCTTCTTGGATGAATTTACTAATATTTCGCAAAACGAAAGATTAAAGTTATTAATAGAATAATAATATAATTATACTTTTCAGTCAATTTAAATAATTAGAAATATTCTTGCAAACGTTTTCCTTAGGTTTATCAGTAACAAAAATAATATTTTGCTATTTTAGAAAACAAAAAAGTTATTCTACAGTAGGCCAACAAAAATACACCCCCAATTAGATTATTGAGGGTGCGCTTTTAAAGTATTAGTTAACGATTGGAACAAAAATTTTCTCGTGCTGATAATCTCCATCTACTTCATTTATTTTAAGAACAGAGGCATTTTCTACCGGTTTAAAATTTTTCAAATCCTCAATTGGCCAATTCATCAGAAAGGTTAACAGCATATGAATAAAAGCTGCATGCGTTACAATAACAACATTTTCATATCGCTGCTGCTGTTTCGCCCGTTCAACCACAGTGTTCATGAACATCGTTGCTCTTAAATACACATCTGCTAATGATTCCCCGTTCTGAAAGCGAAAGTAAAATTGACCTGCTGCTTTGAATTCTTTCTTCTTTTCAGGAGTGCGATCCGTAAAGTCATAAAGATTTCCCAGCTCCCACTCTCTTATTAACGGATTCTCGTAAAAAGGAATACCCTCTGGCAACGAGGAATGAATCGCTTGAGCTGTTTGCATGGTACGTAAATAAGGAGAACTGTACAAAACAGTCTTTGGAGTGACAATTGTTTTGAAAAATTCAGCCGTTGCCTGCGCTTGTTTAAGCCCGAGCTCCGTTAAACTATGCTGTGAATCGTGAGTATGCGCCATCACTGTTTTATCCACATTATGTTCTGCTTCACCATGACGGATGAGATAAATATTCAACCATTCCCAACCCCTTCTACTAGTCTATTACCTCTATTCTACTTCAGCTAACTGCCCCATTACCTTGTAAACGTTCGACAACCTTCTACATTTACATAAAAGGCACCTTCCGTATGGAAGGTACCTTTTTATAAATTATTGAAAAACGTACGGATAACGTCTGCTCCCCCTATAAAGGTTCCAAACGAACCTCCAATGTTGGTTAGGATGATGACCAGCAGGACCCTTGTAAATTTATTACGCCAAAAGCCTTTAAGTGAAAAAACATCTTCTGATAATGTTTCAAAGTCTGCCACACTTGGGCGTTTGATATAAGCCTGTACAAGCCCCGATACCCATCCTGCAGCAAGTAATGGATGCAAGGTGGTGATGGGTGCCGCTATAAAGGCTGCTAATATAGCCAGTGGATGTCCCAATGCAGCAGTTGCACCGAGTGCAGCTGTGATTCCAGTCCAGAGGATCCAGCTAATCGCTTGATCCATACCAGCGGATGGATTAAGAAAAAAGGTAAATGCAATCAGTGCAACAATGAGCACTGGGATTGCCCAGCCGACAATTTGCGGTGTTTTTGATTTTGGCTTTGTTTTTGTGAGAGCTTGTAAATCCTGGTCATGGTGAATCTCTTTGGTGATTCCTGGAACGTGCGCCGCTCCTAGAACTGCCACAACTTTTTTACCGGGTGCTTCTTTAATTTTCTGAGCTAGGTATTGATCTCGCTCATCAATTAAAGGTTTCTTTAATTTAGGAAACGCTTCTGAAATTTCAGCAAGCGAAGCATTCAATGTATCTTGAGTCTTCATTTTCTCAAGCTCTTCTTCTGAAATGGTTTCTTTATTGAAAATACTATAGATAATTGACGTGAGCAGCTGGGCTTTTCCCCAGACACCAACATTCCCCCAAATACGTGAGAAGGTAATTTGGATATTACGATCGGCTAAAACGAGCTCAGCCCCTATTTCTTTTGCCGATTCAATCCCTTGAATCATTTCTTGCCCTGGTTTTGTATCAAATTGCTTGGCTAGGCGGTTTTGAAAAGATGAAATGGCGAGATTCATGATTAATAATGTAGCCTTCTTTTCTTTTATAACCTTGAAGATATCCATTTCTCTCCATTTGTTGCCATCCATAATCGACTTGTAGCGTTGGTCATCTAATTCGATACAAACAGAATCAGGCTGTTCTCGGTCAATGACCTCTTTTACTTGCTCTACGCTTAGTTTGGAAACATGTGCCGTACCAATTAATATGATTTCTTTGCCATCCAGTTGAATTCGGGTTATATTTTCTTCCGTCATAATCTACTTCCTTCATCATAAATATACTTATTTCCTATAAATGTCTCTATCCCTATAATGAAGTAGAACCCGGAGAATTTCAACACATTATATTTTGATTCAGTTAACATAAAAAGCTTAGTAGATTTGAGGTGATAGATATCCAACAGTTACTTTTGCTACAGAAGGTAATCGATTATATTGAAGAAAATATTAAGGACGAAATTGATCCAGAGAACTTAGCAAAAATGACGGGATATTCCCCTTACCATTTTTATCGAGTTTTCCAAAAGCATACAGGTTATTCCTTAATGGACTATGTAGTAAAAAGGCGACTTCAGTATGCATTACATGAACTAATCAATGGTAAAAAGGTTATCGAAATAGCCATGGATTACGGATTTGAAACCCATGCTGGTTTTACAAAAGCCTTTAAAAAATGCTTCGGAAGCCCTCCTAGTTTATATAAGATTCATTGTCCTAAATCATTACCGCATAAATTAGATTTGATTAGTATTCATCAAAAGAACACAGGCGGAATTGTGATGCAGCCTATGATAGTGAAGAGGCCGTCCTTCACTGTTGCTGGTAAAACATTTTCAATTAATATGGGAAATGTTTCTTTTACAAGAGATGCACCTGCGATTTGGGATCAAGAAGGGCTGGCAGACGGTTCCATTGAAAGATTGCTATATCAATCGCTAGCCCCTAAAAAGCATGGGGAGTATTGTATAAATTTAAGTCCTTCAGACTTAGAAGATAAGTTTATCTATTTATTTGCTGTAACTTTAGACAACGGTAATTTGCTTCCAGATGGTCTGACATCTTTACAAATACCAGCAGCTACTTATGCTGTTTTCAGAACTCCTTTGGTTGAAGTTGAGAAGTTTGCTTCAGCGATCAAAGGAACATGGAATTATATAGTAGAGGACTGGTTTCCACACTCATCTTATGAAGTGGATGAAGAGGCATATGACTTTGAATATTATGATGAGCATTGCCACCACTGGGATTACGAAAGAATCTATATGGAGATACACATTCCAATCAAAGAAAGAGGATGAATACTCTAACGGGTTTCGTTTCCTATCGCTAAACCTGAAAATACCGCCGAAAATGTAACCCAAATTGTACTGTGTTTTGTATCTCTTTTTGTAATAAAGGAAATGGCTCAGTTCACTATACTAAGCCATTTTTTTGGTTTCTATTAGCTTGTTTTACTAACGCCCCCGTTTGTTTAAGTGAAATATTTCACAACTATAACTAACATATCAATTTACCAAATAAACCCTCACAGCACTAGTAAATCGTTCCGTTATGAGTTATATATCATATAAGTTTCAATGGAATTCGCGTGGAACTGACAACAGCTTTGAAACGTCATTTTTCTGATTAATAAGTTTTCGACATCTAAAAATACAAATTGATTAACTAAGCATCAAAAAAATACTGCCTCATTTCTAATTGAGACAGCATTTTGAGATTCCTTTCATTGTTCTGCTGGTTTAAGTGGTCCTTAAAAATAAGCAGCAGTCGCTCCACCGTCAATTAAGAAATCAGACCCGGTGATGAAAGCCCCCTGTGGCATCATCAGCAGTTCAGCCACATTTGCAACCTCATCTGCAGTTCCTGGGCGTTCGGCAGGGCACTTTGCAAACATATTCTTATAGAACTCTCCTCTTGGACCATTGAATTCGTCTATTGCCAATGGCGTTACGATAATTCCTGGAGAAATGGAGTTGATACGAGCGTTTTTTTCTCCCCAACGTATAGATTCGAACATAACCCGTTTCACATTGCAACGTTTCGCCATTTAATAAGCGTGCAACGTGTCCTTGATGTTTTCTGGTCGAAGGACTTCTAAACTAAGGAGTTCTTCAGTTGGTGTCGTTGCCAGCTGTTCGTCAATTTCAATCCCTAATTGAGGCATTCTATGTCCAGACTGACTGGAAATTGTTACACCACCGCCTCCAGGAGCTATGACCTCACCCTCCTCGTGTTATGGCAGAACAGTTGGGAGACTTGGTAGATAGAATATTATAATTAATACAAAAAAACAGCCAGATATGAACTGGCTGTTTTTTTCGCAATTATAAATAATAGAATACTTTTTTGCGCTTAATATTGTGAATAAATTCATTTGAACTAAACTGTCCTTTAGATCAATAAGGAAAGCTCCCAAAATGACAGACCTGATCTTTCGCTAACGCACCCGTTCCTTTAGGTACATTTCTTCACAATCTCTTTGAAAGGAACAAGAAAATATCGATGTTACCACTGCTCATAACCCCTTACTATTTGAATAGTTGAAATATTCTTTACTGATCATTCTAAAAATGATAAAATTTTAAAAAAGGGGGGGGAAAATGGCTAGACACAAAGAATTTGATGAAGCCGAGGTTTTACGAAAAGCAATGGTGCTTTTTTGGCGAAATGGATATGAAAAAACGTCTATGCAAGATTTAGTAGACTATATGCACATACACCGTCGAAGTATTTATGACACATTTGGTGATAAACAGACGTTGTTTCTTCGAGCTCTACAACTCTTCGAAGAAATAAACGAAAAAAGAATGGAACAACAAATTAAACCTATTAATTCAGTCCAGTTAGCGATAAGAAGATTATTTGAAATGGTGGTTTTTTCGGATGAAGAAAAACCCCCAGGATGTTTAATTGTAAATACAGCTGTAGAATTAACCTTTCATGACCAAGAAGTTGCTGACAGGATTAGTAAAAGCTTTAGTAAGACAGAATCATTTATATACGAACTACTATTGCAGGGGCAAATAAGTGAAGAAATATCCGATCAACTTGATATAGAAAAATTATCTGAATTTATTCATAATTCACTTATTGGGGTAAGAGTATTAGCCAAAACAACGAAAGATAAAGAGAAACTTCAAAACATCATTGATTCGACTTTAGCGGTATTAGATTAACATTTTTAGAATGAACGTTCTAAAAATGTAATGATTTTGTACAATCTTTTTTATTTTTAATATGGAGGGTGAAAAGAATGAATCATTTAGAGTTTTTGAAGAAAATGGCAAAGGGCAAAATACCAGGTTCGCCGGCTGCAGAGGTAATCGGTTTTCACATAACAGATGTTGAGGAAGGGAAGGTTGTGGTCGAAATGGATGCCACAGAAAGATTACACAATCCGATGGGTACACTACATGGAGGGATTTTATGTGACATATCCGATGCCGCTATGGGCTATGCATTTGTAACTACATTAGCTGAGGACGAACTTTTTACGACGATCGAAATTAAATTAAATTTCCTAAAACCTATTTTTAAATCTAGACTGCGAGCTGAGGGAAAATTAATAAAAAAAGGTTCATCAGTCGGATTGCTGGAGTGTCATGTATATGATGAAAAACAAAGTCTTGTGGCACATTCTACAAGTACATGTATGATTTTGAAGGGTAATTCTGCCGGAAAAAGATTGAAAATAGAATAATATAACTAATCTCTTGTTAAAAGAAAGTCCATTTTCAAAGTAAGGTCCATAAAGTTTTAGCTATCATTTAGCTTGTAGTACGATGTAAAGTTCATTTTATCAATTTTAAAAAGGTAAGGTGGGAACAAATGCCTTCTATTCTAACGGCTCCTTCCAAAATGGAAAGCACGGTGCAATTACAAGAGAATAAACTCATTTTAATATGGAGTTTTACCACTTTGCTTGTGGTAATGAATACAACCATGTTTAATGTTGCATTACCCTTTATACTTAAAGACTTATCCTTAAGCTCATCCTTGGGCTCATGGCTGGTATCAGGTTATTCCATCATGTTTGCCATTTCAACGTTAACTTTTGGTCGCCTATCTGATTTTGTTCCCCTCTCAAGACTTCTACTCCATGGAATTTGCCTATTAGGAATATCATCAGTCATCGGTTTCTTTTCAACAAATTTTATTATCTTATTAGGAGTTCGAATACTTCAAGCAGCTGGAGCAGGAGCCGTTATGGGATTAAGTATGATCATGGCTGGGCGGTATATCCCTCTATCAAGGCGTGGAAAAGCGATGGCGATTATTGCTTCGGCTGCCTCTTTGGCATTTGGGTTAGGTCCTGTACTAGGGGGAGTGATAACTCAATACTTAGGATGGAATTATCTTTTCGTTGTCACTATTTTTTCTGTCCTGTCTATTCCTTTCTTCCTAAAGTTATTGCCTAATGAGGTTATTAAAAAAGGACATTTCGATTTATTCGGTGCTATTCTTACGGGGCTTAGTGTAACAGGTCTGTTACTTTTTCTATCTACATTTTCGTATGGGATACTATTAGGAACAGTCGTTCTTTTTGCGGTATGTTGGAAATATCTTAATAAGACGGAAGAACCGTTTATTCCGCTAATCCTACTTAGAAATAAGCAATATACAAAGCTCCTTCTTATTAATTGTTTCGCTTTTTTCATTAACTTTTCAAATCTGTTTTTAATGCCTATTATTCTCACTACTGTATTCGGAAAAGAACCGGCAGAGCTAGGACTGATTATTTTTCCAGGTGCCATTATCGCCGTGGTTGCTGGCATATATATAGGAAGATTCATTGACCGTTTTGGGAATGCACACTTAATTATTTTTGGGCAGTTATTGTTATTAAGCGCCTCAATCTTATTTGCATGGTTCTCTTCTGCAAATCCCTATTTTATCCTTTTCATTTATATGTTTGCTAGCGTTGGCTTTACGGCAATTTCTTCAAGTATTTCGAACGAGATAACAAGGATCTTGCCAATCAATCAAATTGGTTCGGGGATAGGAATCGGACAATTAATGCAATTTTTCGGTGCGGGTCTCGGAGTGACTATTTCTGGATTATTCATAACCATTCAAGAAGGTTTATCTTTGGAAATGGTTTATCGAAATATTTTTATTTGCTTCTCGATTATTAACATTATGACTGGTTTCATATACGGCTTCTATCTTCGTAGAGCTAGGTTAAAGGAGCAAAGTTAAATTCTTCATCGATTGAATAGAAATAGGACTTCCATAATAGGTTTCCAGCACTCTTTCAAGGGTGCTGTTTTATTTCCAAAGAAGGTCAATAAAATAATTTTTTCAGTTGTGAGTCATCTCATAATTGAACTTCCCCGTTTGCGAAATAAATAAAAAGCTACCCTATTGGTAGCTGGAACTATAAAAGGAAACACCTTATAGTCTACAAGAGTTCTTCCACGTACTTAAATTTTAGATTAGAAGGTTACAATAACTTTGCCTTGTGAGTGTCCAGTAGAAACTTTTATTAATGCTTTGTTAATGTCATTAAAATTATAAATTGAATCAATAGAGGGCGTGATATTTTCTTTTTCAACAAGGTTAGTGATTTTTTGTAATTGACTGCCATTGGCTTGCACGAATAAAAAGTGATATTCATTTTTATGTTTACGTGCTAAAGAATCTACACGAGCACCCACTAAACCAAACAATAGTTTTTTCCACACTGGAAAATTATTTTCAACCGCAAAGCGATAATTAGGTACGGCTTTTAATGATACTAATTTCCCTTGAGGCTTTAAAATACCAAGTTCTGCTTTTATCTCTTTTGCTCCCAAGGTGTCAATAACATAATCTATTTCAGATAAAATGTTGGCATAGTTTTCCTCATGGTAATTTATGAATTTATCAGCGCCAATCGACAGTGTACGGGATCTACCTCTTTCACTGCCGCTTGTTATAACATATAACCCCATTGATTTGGCGATGGGGATTGCCATAGCACCAAAGCCGCCGGTTCCTCCAGGGATAAATAGCTTTTTGTTAGGCTGAGCATTGAGTACGTCATTTAATGCTTGATAAGCAGTCAAAGCAGTGAGAGGAACAGCGGCAGCTTCAATAAAGGATAGATTTTTAGGCAATATGGATATAGCATCTTCATTGACGACCGTATATTCAGCAAAAGCTCCAATTTGATTAACTGGCAACCTCGTATAAATGTGGTCACCAACGTGGAAGTTCTTAACATCTTTTCCAACAGCCTCAATAACTCCAGATAGTTCATTTCCTAAAGTTAATGGTAAATCATAATCAGAAATCATTCGAATACTTCCATTTAAAATAAGGATATCTAATGGATTAACACCTGCTGCTTTTACTTTAACGAGTACCTCCCGGCTATTAAATTCTGGTATTTTAACATCATTCAATTCCACTTGAACTTCTTTTGAATATTTCTGCATTTGAGCAGCTCTCATTTTTTCATCCTCTTCCTTTACAATTTTTGGTGCTTTTTCATTGAAATGCAATCTCTAGCGTTGAATGTAAGTGACTCAAAACAAAAACCAGTGCTTGTAGGGGTATATGCCCAAGAATGAATTTAACGCTGCAAATACACCTAATTCACGCGTCAAGCACTGATTTTCAGGTTGAGCCAAAAAAGCGGCACAAACTTTTAATATATTAATTATCGAGACAGCTGTTTCCCATAATTTCTAATTTTGATGAAAGAAGGGCGTACAATTTTTCAGTTGTACGCCCTTCTTCACCTTATAAGCTATACTTACCCCTCTTGAGTTTTTAATTCTTTCATCGTAGGATAATCCGTATAACCCATGCTTCCGTTACCACCAAAGAATGTTGTACGGTCTGCTTCATTCAAAGGAAACCCTTTTTTGAGACGTTCTACTAAATCCGGATTAGCTAATGACCATACACCAACTGGTACCATATCTGCAACGCCATTATCAATATCTACACTAATATTTTCTAGAGCTCGACCAGCTCGATTGACTAATAATGGATTGGACCAAACTGAACGAATTTCATGGAGCAGTGTTTCGTTTCCTACATGCATAACATGAAGGTAAGCCAAATTGAATTGAGCTAATTCTTTTACAAGATGGAGATAAACTTCAGGACCTTGTTCACCTTCTTCAATTCCACCAAGAGGTACCCCTGGTGAGATACGAAAGCCCGTTCTTTCTGCTCCAATTTCTTCAACGATTGCTTTCGTTATTTCGATAGCAAAGCGAGCACGATTCTCTATTGATCCGCCGTATTTATCCGTTCGTTTATTAGAATTTTCACCGATAAATTGATGAATTAGATAACCATTTGCTCCATGAATTTCAACACCATCAGCTCCTGCTTCAATAGCTGCAGATGCTGCTTTTCGGAAGTCTGCAATTGTCGTCTGAATATCTTCTTCACTTAACTCGCGGGGAACGGGTATTTCCTGCATCCCTTTAGCAGTAAACATTTCTACTCCAGGTGCGATCGCAGATGGTGCAACTGCTTGACGATGATGTGGTGTATTGTCAGGGTGCGACATACGACCGACATGCATTAATTGGATATACATAAATCCACCTGCTTCATGCACAGCATCCGTAACCTTTTTCCACCCTTCAATATGCCTTTCAGTATAGATGCCAGGTGACCATAAGTAACCTTGTCCATCATCAGAAGGTTGTGTACCTTCACTAATAATTAATCCCATTGATGCTCTTTGAGCATAATAAAGGGAACTTAGTTCTCCTGGTGTACCATCTTCTTGCGCCCTACTACGTGTCATTGGTGCCATCGCTAAACGATGAGGTAATTCCAAATTTCCAATTTTCATTTTGCTCCACAATTTATCCATTTTTGTACACTCCTCTTCAAATTATGTTACCCGTTGTATATAGGTGTCCTTTTACCTTTTGTTTGAAATCTTGGACAAATCACTGTATTAGTAATTTGTATTAGGAGAGATGTGGGTATATCGCAGATACACCACCGGCAAAAACGCTTTGGATCTTTCGGCTCACGTCATCAGCAACAATTTCAAAGCTGTCGGATTCTAATCCATCAACAGTAATTTTTGCGATATCCTCAGGGTTGGATTTGGGAACTTCTAAGCTCGATGTCATGTCTGTCTCCATGAAGCCTACATGTAATCCAGCTACTCTCACATTTTGAGGATAGAGATTTAAACGTAGGTCGTTTGTCAATGCCCACTCTGCCGCCTTTGCAGCTGTATAAGCGCCAACAGTTCCCGAACTGACCCATGATAATGCGGAAAGAATATTCAGAATCGTTCCTCCCCCTTTATTTGCTAAAATCGGTGCGAAAGTTCGAACCATGGAAAGTGTGCCAAAGAAATGCGTATTAAACTCCAAATGTATTTTATCGAGATCACCGTCAATCAAAGAAGCACCTGTAGACGATCCTGCATTGTTGATCAAAAGCGTAAGATCCTTAGCGACCATAGCGGCCGCAGCTACCTCTTGAGGGTTGGTAATATCAAGCTTCACAGGAATTACACCGGGAATGTCAATGGACTCCGGATTTCTTGCACCGGCATAAACCTTAGCCCCTCTGGATAGAAGTTCAAGTGCTAAATGGCGTCCAAAACCTCGGTTCGCGCCGGTTACAAATACGACTTGTTCAGAAATTTTCATTTTTATGTGCTCCTTTTAATATTTATTTTGGTAAAACAAAATGTCTTACTCCTCAAAACTGCGCAAGTAATAATTTCCTTAAGGAGAAGTTTTGGGCATAGGAAAGTCTCGCTATATGGGAATGGTCATTCTAAAAAGCACAAAGGAATGATCCCTTCATTGAGAAATTTTTAAGTAAGGCAAGAATCATATACAAGAACGATCATTCTAAAAAACACAAAAGAAAATCCCTTCATGGAGAGAGCTTAAGCAAGGCAAGACTCATATATGAGAACAATCATTCTAAAAAATGCATAAGCAGTGATATCTTCATAGGAGAAAGCTTTACTACAGTTCAGACTTTCTCTTATAGGAACTATTTATCTAAAAGTTTTATCGATAAATTGGCTATACGGTGTAATTTTTCTTTGGGAATGGAGGTTCTTGTCATTACCCTTAACCCAACACACACAGTATGCAGATGTTCCGCCAGTTCGCCGGCATCATACTCTGAAGTAAATTCTCCCTCCTCTTGCCCCCACAGAATAATATCCTTGAGTAGCTGCTCTGATAGTGTGAACGATTCAGTGGACTTTGAATCCACATCAGCATCGCGCATTGCCAATTCCACCGCCGAATTCACCATTAAACAGCCTGAAGGAGAGTTCTCTTCACCATATATCATGAAACTAAAAATAAACTGAAGAGCCTCCGCTGCATTCTTGGAGCGTTTAACTTCTCCCGTAAGCTCAGCACTGACTTTATCGCGAAATCGATCCATAGCTTTCAAAAACAGCGTATGTTTGTCGCCAAATGTGTCATACAAACTTCTGCGATGGATTCCCATATGCTCGACTAGATCGGTCAAGGATGTCTTCTCATAACCTTGTTCCCAAAAGAGCTTCATTGCCTTGTCTAATACTACGTTCTCTTCGAATTCTTTACTTCTTGCCATTTTATTTTCCTCCTCCCATAGTCACTATAACAAATTGAGAACGAACGGTAAAGAAAGTAACCTCATAATAATTATTCCAAATATTAACAAACGTAGTGAAACTACGAATAGCTCAAATAAGGAAACTCCACAATCTCTTCTACATTTTATCAGTCAGCATAACTTAATTCCCTTGATCATATGATCCCAAGAATCTTACCAAAGACTGATTCTTAAGGAGAACATACTTTTGCGAAAGAAAAAAACTGTTTTTTCTGTGTAATTTAAAAAATTTGATTTTTGCGATTTAGAAGGAAGGGCATTTTTTTATTGGTATCAAAATCAAAACCCGACTCGTCGTTTGAATTTACATAAACAGCACCACAAATTGGCACACAGGAGATAAGTAAGAAAGTAGTCATATTTCTATCACCTTAACATTTTTAGGAGTATTATTCCCATTCCTTATTCAACTAAGTACAACATTTCACAATCTTTCTTGTGGAAAAAGAAAAAAGGCGACCTTCTTCTTGAAGTATCGCACCACTTTACTTTAAGTACAATTATTCACAAACTTCCACACAGTAGAAATATCCATAATTTAAGGCTTTCCTTTGTTAAATTCCTTTTCTAATTTGATTAAATTTAGCCTGTATTCTGTAATCTTAAGGAAATAATCACGGAAATCATGTTCTATAAAATTCATATTGAATAATTGAACCAATGTTTTCTTGATGGCTTGTTCTAATACGAATATTGAATTTAGACAAGTCTTTCTTATATCAGGCACAACACTATTTCCACTTATCATATTCAAATGGTTAATACAGTAATTTAGTATTTTAATGTGGTTCTCCAATAAATTAACACGCTCGGAAATACCTATATGGACTTCGTTTTCTACAACTGACAGAATATCATAGAGAGTCTGTGTGGCAGTTTTTAATGAGTCATTCAACTGGTGAAAGGATTTCAAAAAATCATTGATTTTACTTACTCTCTCTTTTTTTAATGCCTGGCGTTTCAAAAATAATGAAACAACAACGATTACCAACACTAATAATAACAACAAAAAAATATTCCTCCATTCAAAAATCAACACACTATGCTCCCATATCGCTAGTTCATACCATATATTTTACCAATAACTAAACCCTTTCATTACCTTTTCAACAAAATTAGATTTGAATTACTCGAAACATAAAACTTTTGACGAAATTTATGAATTTCAACTTTATATTATGTACCACGTGAATTTCGGAAATAATGAAATGTGATTGAATTTTTATAAGGTGGGAAAAGAAGATGATCCATCAATGGTTAGGCAAATTTTTACGACTACACGTTGTTGTAAGAATTTTTTTATTAGCTACATTCATTATGATAATCTTTGGATACATCATTCATTTAATAGAACCAAATAATTTCCCAACTGTTTTTGATGGAATTTGGTGGGCAGTAGTTACAGCGGCTACAATAGGATATGGGGACTATGTCCCAGAGACATTCGCAGGAAGAATAACAGGAATTATACTTATGCTAGTAGGGATTGCTATTGTCTCCTCTTATTTTGTTTCCTTGGCAACTGTAGCCGTAACAATGCAAGCAGCTTATATAGAAGGGAAACTTTTTTTTAAGGGGAATCAGCACATGATAATAATCGGATGGAATGAACGGTCCAGAGAATTGATTTCTTCTATCTCTAAAAAGAATCCTTCAAAGAAAGTGGTTCTTATTGATGAAACATTGGAAGCTATGCCAACAGAGCACAAAAATATTCACTTTATTAAGGGACGTGCGAGTCTAGACTATATTCTATTAAAGGCCAACATTCATGAAGCACAATGTGTCGTAATAACTGCTGACCAAAATAAGAACGAGTTGGACGCTGACATGAATACCATCATTACTCTGTTAGCGATAAAAGGAACACACCCAACAATTCGATGTGTCGCAGAAATTCTTACTTCTGAACAAGTGGATAACGCAAGGAGAGCAGGAGCAGATGAGATTATCCAATCCAATATCCTTACAAGTTCTCTAATACTTAACAGTTTAGAATCTCATTCAACAATGGCTTCAATACTGAATTTAATCCGTGATTCTGATACTCACCACCTTTTAATCTGTGAACCAGTTGAAGGAATAGTAGGAAAACCATTTTATGAGGCATGTAATCTTTTTTTCAATAGAAATACAATGTTGGTAGGGATAAAAAGAGGAGAGAAAACTCATGTTAATCCACCACAAGATTTTGTTATACAAAAGGATGACCTTGCATTAGTGATTACAAAATAAACTCTTTACCCACTATTCCCAGCACCTTTCAAATATTTAATAAAAAAGCCTACTTTATGCATCCAATGAGATGTTAATAAAGTAGGCATCTTTTTTATTTTTTTAAATGATAAGGTACAGTTGTTATAATCACGTCACTCCGATGAAGTAAAAAAGTACGAATCAGTAAGCTTGATTGATTATGAAGAATATTGTGCCAGCCCTTCTTAGTTATAAATTGTGGGATGACCACTGTAACTTGGTAATTTGACTCACTAGCTTTATGTTCAACCGTATCAACAAACTTGGTTAATGGAGAAATGATGCTTCGGTAATGAGAGTGCAGTGTCACCAATCTTATATCAGGTTGCCACTTCTTCCATTTTTCTTCAAACTTATGCTCTTCATCTCTTTCAAAAGCTACATAAACGGCAATAATTTGATCTGGCTTAAGTGATTTGGCATAGTTAATAGAGTTTTCAACTACATGAGTAATACCTGCTACTGGGACTATGATTACATTCCCTTCAATCTTCAAAGCGGGTTCACATGTAGTAATTCTCAATTGATCTCCAACTGCATCATAATGTTTTTTAATTCGGTGGAAAACAAAAACAATAATCGGTAGAAAAACTAATATTGACCAAACTTGATTGAATTTAGTTAAGAAAAACATGATTGTGACAATGAAACTAATTAATGCACCCGTTGTATTAATAATTAATTTTGGCACCCAGCCTTGAGGCTTTTCTCGTATCCATTTAACCATCATTCCTGTTTGAGACAACGTAAATGGAATAAACACTCCAACTGCGTAAAGTGGAATAAGATGCTCGGTTTCTGCGTGAAAAGCTAGAATTAATAGGATTGAAGCTGCACCAAGTATAATTATGCCATTTGAATACCCTAATCGATCCCCTCTAATCAGGAACATCCTTGGGATAAACTTATCTTTAGCGAGATTGACCGCCAGCAATGGGAATGCAGAATATCCTGTGTTAGCAGCTAGGATTAATATTAAGGCTGTAGTTCCTTGGATAAAGAAGTACATAAAATTTCGTCCAAAGATTTCCTCTGCAATTTGTGAAACAACTGTGACCTCAACTCTTGGAGCAGTTCCATAATAATACGCTAAGGTCACGATTCCAGAAAACAGTATTGCAAGTAATATCCCCATCATGATTAATGTTTTTGCTGCATTGTTTGGTGCTGGATCTTTGAAGTTAGGAATTGCATTTGATATGGCTTCAACCCCTGTTAATGCTGAACTTCCCGAAGCAAACGCCCTTAAAAGAATAAACAAACTTATTCCCGCTACAGGTGTACCGATAGGGGAGTGTAATTCAGGAGAAACTCCACCTGTCAGTATATTGTAAATACCCACACCTATTAATATGAACAAGGCAAGAACGAATAAGTACACGGGGTAGGCTAAGATTGAAGCTGACTCCGTTACTCCTCTTAAATTTAACAGTGTTATAAAAATGACAAATACAATGGCAATTTCCACATTATAGTCATGTAATTTAGGAAAAGCAGATGTGATAGCATCCGTACCCGCAGATACACTTACAGCAACAGTTAGTATGTAGTCTACCAAAAGAGATCCTCCAGCAATTAAGCCTGGATTGACTCCTAAATTATTTTTCGAAACAACATATGCTCCTCCTCCATGAGGATAGGCAAAAATGATCTGACGATATGACAATATAAGTGCTGTTAAAAGAATTAATACACCCAATGCAATCGGTATAGAGTACCAAAATGCTACTGTTCCTAGTGCAACCAACACGATTAGGATTTGTTCAGGACCATATGCCACAGAGGATAATGCATCCGAAGAAAGTATAGCTAATGCTTTCGTTTTGTTAATTTTTTGTTCCCCTAATTCATGTGATTTCAAGGGTCTTCCTATTAATAATCTTTTTATTGATGAAAACATCTACAATTCACCGCCAGGTTTTGTAATGAATAAGTTATGTAATATGTTGCCCATTAAATTAATTTTTTTCAAAGTTTCAAATAAAAAAGTGCCTACAAGTCATTGATTTTAGACCCGTAGACACATCATTTCCCTTGCATCACAGAGCTCCACCCTTCCTTCTCATTAACGCTTACGAGGTTAGCTGTCGGATTCGGACCTTTGAGTAGCCCTACCTAAAAGGATTCATCCCAAGGATTAAAACAATCCAGGAAAATGGTTCCCCCGTACCTATTTGGTTTCAGCGATTTAAGAACTTTGAAACTGTGATTATATTACTGCTATATTTACCAAAAGTAAATAATATTTTCTTGCAAAAGATTAAAAAATATAAAAACGGAGAATGTAATACTAAACCATTTTTCTACTTCGAAGGAGGAATTTATATGTTAAAAGAAAATAAACCTTTATTGTCTGATGAATTTTTAGATGAATTAGCTAATGAAATTAACCATCAATATGGGATTCCCATAAATGATCAAAATATGGAATCCATTAATAATGTATGATTAACATTCCCCTCAATAATAATCACCAACATTTTTAACCAACAACCGCAGTATGTCTGCGGTGTTTTATTTTAAATTCACTTTTCCTACATAACATAATAAGAAAAAGCTGCCACAAATGACAGCTTGCATTACGTTTAGGACCAGTTTCTTTTATACATTAACAAGTAATTGTATTATTCAACAATTTCAGCATATCTGCAAAGTCATATGGTGCTTCTTTCTTAACGCAGTCTGCGAACTGAGAAACTAGCTTTAATGTTTCAATACTTTCCACGGGAAAATGCCCTGCTGCACTTTCAGCTGATAACATGACGGCATTCGTTCCATCCAATACACTCTGGAACACATCCATGACTTCAGCCCTTGTTGGTAAAGGATTATCCACCATTGATTGGAGCATCTGAGTTGCCGTAATAATATAGGTATCCTTCCGATTACATTCACTAATCATTGCTTTTTGCAAAAGTGGAATCCATTGGAAGGGCAGCTCCACACCAAGGTCACCACGAGCGATCATCACCCCATCTGTTTCCTCACAGATTTCTTGGAAATTTTGAATGGCCTCCATCGTTTCAATTTTTGCCACTAATTTTGGAAAATGTCCTTTTTCGCTGTTAATGAAACTCCGTACTTCTTTGATATGCGACGCCCTTCGGACAAATGAGCATGCAATGAAATCGACCTCTTCTTTTAATAGGAATTGAATATCCTGTTTATCTTTTTCGGTAATTGCAGGTAAACTAGTAACTACTCCTGGAAGATTAACTCCCTTACGTGAAGCTATCTCGCCACCCATTTTGACAGTGGTGACTACTTTCGTTTGTTCTACTTCCTTAACAATTAATTCCACTGCACCATCATTAATCAAAATTCGATCGTCAGTTTTTACGTCTTTAACCAAATATTTATAATCAACGCTTGCTTGTTCCTGGTTACCTTCTCTTGGCTCAATATGAAGGGTAAAGGACTGCCCTGTTTGGATGGTGACTTTTTCCCCTTCAATTTTCCCCAATCGTATTTTCGGACCTTGAAGGTCGCCTAACAATTTAATTTGGTGTCCCGTCTCTTCGCTAAGTGATCTTATTAACTGAATTACGTTCCTGTGGTTCTCATGGTTCCCATGAGAAAAATTCAATCGAGCAATTGTCATTCCATGTTTGATTAGTTCAGTAAGAACTTTTTTGTCATTGCTTGCAGGTCCAATTGTACAAATACGGTCAATCGACATAGTATTACCTCACTTTGGTAATCAAGATTATTGTGCCCATAAGCTTTGCTTTTTAGAAAGCTGCCAAAAAAAGTGAATGTAGTGACTTTTCGGTATAGAATTCTGTTGAAATTATTTTGGACTTATTAACCGATGTATGCTTAAATAGATAAATTGAATTAATGTATATTCGTGAAATCATTTAGATCTTCTCGATGTCCGATGACTACTAACTTATCACCTTTTTGAATAATTTGATCAGGAGAAGGGGAGATGATTAAATCTTCATTACTCAAGATCGCAATGGCATTTACATTATAATTTGCTCGCAAATCAAGCTCACGTAAACTTTTTGTTGCCATACTTGGTGGAACCATTATTTCCTCAATATTATATTCGCTCGACAATTCTATGTAGTTTAAGACGTTTGGTGAGAGAAGTTGATGGGCAACTCGTTCACCCATATCTCTTTCAGGATGTATGACCCAATCTGCCCCAACTTTTGATAATACTTGTCCATGACGTTTATTAAGAGCCTTTGCAATTACTTTTTGTACTCCCATTTCTTTTAAAAGCATAACAGTTAAGATACTAGCTTGCATGTCATTGCCAATTGCTACAATAACATAATCAAAATTCCGAATTCCCACTGACTTAAGTGATTCCTCTTCTGTTGAATCAAGTACGACAGCGTGAGTTAGCGATAATTTACCATCATCTATTCGTTCTTCATCTATATCAATTCCCATAACTTCTTGTCCTGCTTCAAATAATTTGGACGCAATACTTAATCCGAATCTTCCTAGCCCAATAACAGCATAACTTTGTTTTGTCATAGTTTATCATTCACCTCAAAAGATTCTTAGTTGATTTGATTAAACTCTAGCCAATTAAAATTTTTTCTTCTGCATATCTAACCTTTGCTTCTTTTTTAGTATTTAAGAGAGCAAAAGCCATGGTTAAAGGTCCTAGCCTTCCAATAAACATCATAATGGTTATTAAGATTCTTCCAAAAGGAGACAAGTCAGGTGTAAAATTTGCAGATAAACCTACTGTTGCAAAGGCGGAAATCGTTTCAAATAAAATTTTGCTCATATCAGCATTCTCGGTAAAAGTTAATAAAAAGAAAATAAGAAAGATAAAAAATATTGCAGCCACCACAATCGATAATGATTTATTCACCAGTTCCCATGAAATTCTTCGTTTAAAAATATTCACATCATTCCGATTCGTTACTACTGTCCAAAAGGCAAAAATAATAATAGCAAAAGTCGTTACTTTAATACCACCACCAGTAGACCCTGAAGAAGCACCAATAAACATCAGTGCCATCATGAAAACAAGTGAAGAAAGATTCATGGCTCCAATATCAATCGTATTAAAACCAGCAGTCCGTGTTACCACACCTTGAAAGTAGGAAGCCCATAACTTATCTCCAAACGGCAAATTTCCAATAGTAGCGGGATTTCTATATTCTGAGATCAAAATAATTAAAGGTCCTACAATGATAAGGATTAGAGACATTAGCAATGCAACTTTAGAATGAAGGGATAATTTTCGAATGGATCTTTTATGAAAAACATCCAGTATTACGGTAAAACCAATACCCCCAGTGATAAAAAGAAGGGTAACCATTATATTAACTGTAGGATCGCCTACCCATTTACTTAGATTGTCAGGTTCGAGACCGAACCCAGCATTGTTAAAGGCTGAAATAGAGTGGAATATTCCATAGTAAATAGCTTTCCCTAACGGCATTTCAAATGACCAACGAATCGCTAAAGCAATAGCACCAATTAGTTCCACAATAAAAGTAATGAGGATTATACGTTTTACTAGGTTCACTACTCCTGCAAGAGAAAATACATTTAATGAATCTTGCAGTAATAGTCGTTCCTTTAGTCCAATTTTTTTTCCTAAGATAATAAACATGAATATTCCTGTGGTCATAAAACCCCACCCACCAATTTGAATCAAACAGAGAAGAACAATTTCACCAAATAACGTAAAGGTTGTTCCTGTATCAACAACTGCCAAACCTGTAACGCAGACCGCAGAAGTTGCTTCAAATAACGCATCAATGAAGCTAAGTCCACGTCCTTTTTCATATGTAGCTATTGGCAGCATGAAAAGAAGAGTACCCAAAAGTATTAGGCTACCGAAACCTATTACTAGTATTTGGGCAGGATGCAAACTAACTAAATTTCCTTTTCTTTTAAACAATTCCACATTATTGACTCCCTTATATTAGATTGAATCTTCTAATTTTATCAATTTATCCATAACTTGGCTCTGTTCATGCAGAGCCACTTCATTAGAGATAATGTCTTCCTTGTTTAATTTATCAATGGTTTCGTATTGAGCGTATAATGCATATTTCTGCAAGATTATTTGTTGTTTCTCTTTTAGTCTGGGATACTTCTCAAAAAGTTTCTCTAAGTTGCTCTGTAGTACTGATAGTTCTTGTTCGTATTCTGTAATGACCTCTTTTGCTGCTGTTTCTGTAATGAACAACTTTTTTCTAACACTTTGTATTTCTGTAATGGCTGTTTCGAATATATGCCCCCGTGCTATAAGTTCTTCATATTCTTTAACCCCTTCTTCTTTTTTATTTACCCCTAATAAAGATAATAGCGGTTTTATTGAAAGACCTTGAAATATCAATGAGAATAATACCACACTAAATGCTATAATTAATATTTCCTCCCGACCTGTAAATTCACGTGGGAGACTTAATACAAGTGCAATGGATAATGATCCCTTTAGACCTCCCCAATTGATTATGTGCTTCCAACTGCGGGGGAAATTCTTTGTGAAAAGTAGACTTGCATATACAGAAATACTTCTTGCAACAAGTACAATTAAAATGGTAATAAAAATGTATCCCCATTTGTCTGTTAAGTTAATCCTGGTGATTTCCAACCCTACCATTAGAAATACAATCGAATTAGCTAACAGAGCTGTAACTTCCCAAAAATTATTAATATTTAACTTTGTCGTCGGGCTCATTCCAATTTTTGCTCCGTAATTTCCAAATATAATGCCAGCTACCACAACTGCAATTACTCCAGAAGCGTGTACTGCTTCAGCCACTAGGAATGAACCATAAAAAAGAATGATGCTAAAGATGATTTCCAACGGGTAATCATCATAGTAACTGGTTAATTTTGAGAAACCATAGCCAAGTGCACCCCCAATGATAAGCCCAAGAGAGATCACCTTAATAAATTCCCATAATCCGTAACCTGCACCCACAACTCCCAGATCAAGATATGTAAGTAAATAAAAAGCGGAAATTTTAAAAAGGACTACCGCAAGTCCATCGTTAAATAGACTTTCACCCTCGATAACAATTGACAGTCTTTTGTTTACGCCGACGCTTTTAAAAATTGAAATAACACTTACAGGGTCAGTGGCACTCATTAAGGCAGCGAAAACAAACGCTGTTTGAATTGAAAAACCTAAAAACAATATCGTAGAAAAACCTACAATGATAAACGATAAAAGTGTTGCTCCAAAAGCTAGAGCTAGAATTGGTTCTTTGTTCTCTTTTAAATGAGAATATGGCAGCTTTAAAGCCGCTTCCCCTAATAAGGCAGGCAAGAACAGCGTAATAATGACAAAGTTGAAAATTTCACCTTCTGTAATAAAATCCTTTAAAGGCTCTAAGGCTGGTATGTTTACAACACCAATAATTGAACCAACAATTACTAATGCAATTGGATAAGGTTGTTTGAGTTTTTTAGAAATGGCCGTTATACCCGCTGCAATCATTACCAAAATAAGTCCAAGTTCAAAAATATGGTGTAAATCTAGTTCATGCACTTTTATAAAACCTCCTTTTAGGTTCCTATTATTCCTTATGAGAGTATTTAGTATCATTTATTTTTAGATTAAAACAAAATAAAAAGCACCATTCCTCAGGTGTGATGGTGCTCGTCAAATTACATGAATTTTGTTGCATTTAATATAAAAAACTGTAGTTTACTACACTAACCTGCCAGTTAGCTTAATAACAGACTTCCCCTCAGGTAATGAAATTATATTAGGTGAAACAGATTGTATTTCCGAACCAAAAAAATTCTCACATAGTAATGTAAAAAAACTACTCGTTTCTAAGAAGATATTAAACCTTTCATTTTATGGACAGCTACTATTCATTATCCAGTTTGAAGGTAATCTTACCTTTGAATTATTTCACGCTAGTAGTTACTTCGAAGGATGGACATTACAAGGTGACGATGGCTTTGACTTATTTACATTG
>NZ_NPDD01000188.1 GCF_002272245.1 Bacillus sp. 7884-1
CCAGTCGGGCAGGGATCAACAAAGTAATCCATCCACATCAACTACGCCATAGCTATGCTACCCACCTTTTAAACAACGGAGCTCCAATTGATGTTATTCAAAGTCTACTAGGGCACGAAAAAAGCGAGACCACTAGCATTTATGCTCAGTTAAGTGGAAGCATTAGAAGAGAATTTTATAGAAAGTATTTTTAAAAATGTAGTGAGAAAGGCACTGGTTTACGCTGCCCTTTTCACTATTGCAACCCGTTAGTTAAACAAGCACCATCCCTTTTATTACTTTTTTTATGGCTTGTTAATGAAAAAACCTATACAAGCTGTTTTAATTCGGCATAAGGTATAACATATTAAACGAAAGAAGGTTTAAATATGTCAACTTGTCAAAGACTTGCAGATATTATCGGTGGTGAAGTTATTCAATCGACTCCTGTTTGTGTAGTTATGCGCCTTCGAGATGATATTCGAGCAACTATTTTAGGTCGTCGCACTCTTTCTCCACTAGCACTCCCATTTATGTTATCTTTTGAAAAAAATGGTCTTAACCTAGGTGAAACTGTACTCCTTCAAAAAGAAGTTAATCCAATGCTCGATGCTTTACGAAGCAGAGGTATTATCGTAACAGCATTTCATAACCATTGGCTGTTTGAAGAACCGCGGTTAATGTATATGCATTGGGAGAATGTTGGAATGAGTCCGTTTGAGTTTGCTAGGAATAGTATTGAAGCTGCAGAAGAAGCAGGACTTTTCTAAAAAATGAGCTATTTGTGATGTTTTAGTAGATATCACAAATGCTTTATTTCTACTCAATTCCTACTTCACCTTAACTGCTTCGTTAGCTTAAGTACATTTTTTCACAAACTTTATTTCATCCAATTATATTTAGACTTATCATCCATTTTAATCATTTTTTGTAAGACGATTTGTATATTAAAATGTGGGTTAAATTGTAGAGGTACACAGCCAGTGTACCTCTATAATTTGGTATGCATTTTCCTATACAAATTTTAGTGAATTTCCACACAAATCGCTTTACATCAATAAAAAGTGAGTGCCCAATTTCATAAATAATTTGGCACTCATTTTTACTTTACATTTTTAATGTTTGCGATAGGTAACGGAACCCGTTATGACTATTCACCCTCTATTTTTCTCATAATACGGTTATATAAGAATAGGACCGGTATTAAAATGATAGCACTAACCAAAATGGCTATTTTAATCGTAAATTTCGAAGCAATTACGCCAATTACAGGCCCGCCGCCAATTTGTCCAATCGCATCTACCTGGCCTTTGACTGAAAAAAAGGTAGCCCGTGCGGATGAATCCGGGATGATTTTATTCAGCCAAACCGTCTCCAATGGGTACATAATGCTTCTTGAAATTTGGATGATGATATAAAAGGCTAACAAACCAACAGCGAATATGGTGAAAGCAAAACCAATTAATGAACCGATAATTAGAATGCTCCCTATAAAAAGGGCCACGTAAATATGATTAAGATTCTGGTGGATAGAACTATTATCAATAAAATGGAGCGCTGCAAATGTCAAAAGCACGACAATGAATTGAACCCCTCCCATCAACAAAACAAACTGACTATCAGATAAATGCGATAGCCCTGATTTCTCTATAAAGTGGGGAATCCACAGGCGGTCAAAGCCCTCACTATAAAAGCCAAAAAACAAGGCAATCAGAAAAAGTATTCTCATTAGATAATTTACTCTCGAATAATAAAGAATTTGACTCATATTTTCCTTGATATTCTTCCAGACCGAAACTCTCTCAATCTTTTCAACTGGTTTAAAATTATCTTCTTTCATAAAGAAAGCTAAAAGGATGGATAGTCCTACCAACCCAATGCCGCCTAAAATGATGGGCAAATTGAGTACATAATACCCTGCTAACATACTTAATGGAATGGCAAGGACTTTTCCGAGATTACCCGCCTTAGCACCTTTGACAAAAGCTGAAGAAGCCCGTTCTTCTCCAATTTCATCTGCAATCCATGCTTGATGAGAACCACTTGTAAAAGTATATCCAATCCCCCATATGATTTGGGATAAAATCACAGCTGTAAAGATTGGAAACATACCTTCAATAATAAAACCTATTCCAATTAAGAAAAAGCCGATAATGACAGATAGCTTTCTGCTTTTTAAATCGGACAGGATTCCTGTAGGAATTTCAAAAATGAAAACAGTCGCCTCCAAAACCGTTCCCACTAAAACTAATTGCAGTGGATCAAGTTGAACCATTTCTACCTGATATAATAAGTTTACGGTAAATATAAAGGTAAAAAACAATTGTGATACGAAACAGGTATAAATATAAACCTGATACGGATCCTTTTTCTTTAATAAGTTCATCTTCTTTCCCCCTCACCATAATCATAAAGCGAAAGGCCGCTCATTTCTTTTCCTAATTTGCGATTTATTTGCACATAGATTTGTCGAACTTTTCCAAATTTTATATACTTAATAGTGTAAAGACGTTGTTATCGTGGGGGTAGGAAAATTGGAGTATTTATTTGAAGCTGTAAAAGAAAATATATATGTTCTGGCTATTTGGGATTCTAATTGGAATTCCTATAATTAACTGCTATTTTATTGTACAAGAAGACGGCATTACTTTAATAGATTCCAGTAAAGAAGAGCATTCTTCCTATTTAGTTCATGCTCTAAAACAAATAGGTAAAACACCAGAAGACGTTACACTACTATTAGCCACACATGGTCATGAAGACCATGTCCAAGGAGCGGCTATTTTTAATAATGCGAAGAAGTATATTCATCATCAAGAACGCAGCCTGATTGAGTATCCAGAACCAGATGAGTTCGATTTCGATTTGTTAGATAGCGGAGTGATTCAAAACTTTGAATACTTTTGGGTTGGCCATCACACTCCTGGCTCGCTAGCATTCTATCATCAGCCATCAAAAGTCCTTTTCACAGGTGATTTCCTGTGCTTTTTTGGTGATCCACTTTCAAAAGATGGATTAGTCTCAGTTGGCAATGACCTTAGGCATGAATGGCTGGAGTTTTTACGCAATGGTGGGGTTGCTAAAGACGCGCTAAATGATTTTCTAAAAGGACTAAAGGCGATGAATGCTTTTGATGTTGATGTTATGTGTACTGGGCACGGCGGTATACTTGTTGGGGATATTCAGTCATTTGTATCTGAATTACTTAATGTGGGCAACAAATTAAAGGAAATAGAAGTAAAAAACTAATTAAAAGCAGCATAAGACTCAAACTGTATAGTTTGTGTTTTATGCCGCTTTGTTGAACTTCAGCGATCCTCATCAGTTTCACTTATAGGGACTCCACCTGCTTTTATTCCCATCGATTCTCGAACTTGTATTAAATCAGTAATTTGGGATTGATTTAATTCATTCGCCTTTTTCAATATATTATTGGAGTACATAAGGATCGTAGCTTAATGTTCGAGAGATTCCATTCGAAAATAAGCCTCCATCAAATCCCTTCCCCACGTAAGTGCTCCATGATTAGCCAAAAGAACAGCATTATGTGTATTACAATATGGAGCTATAGATTCGGGTACTTCTTGTGTTCCAGGTAAAGCATAAGGCGCTACTGGTACATTCCCTAACAACACAATTGCCTCTGGTAAAACTGGTTTATCAAGAGGAATCCCAGCTATTGCAAATGATGTAGCAACCGGAGGATGGGCATGAACAACGGCATTTACTTCCGGGTTTTCATTGTAGACTCTTAGGTGCATCTTCACCTCAGATGAAGGTTTCAAATTCCCCAAAAGGACTTTACCAGATAGGTCCATTTTCACCATCATGTCAGGCGTCATATAACCTTTACTTACTCCGGTAGGCGTTGTCCAAATTTCATTAGGACTCACTTTCACTGAGATATTTCCATAATTCGCTGCTACATAATTTCTGTTATACACCCTTCTTCCGATTTCACAGATCATTTCCTTTGCTTCCTGATTGGAATAGTATTGTTTATTATCCTGCATAAGTATTGAACTCCTTTTTCAGCAGAGATTTTTCTATTTAATCATCCATTAACAATATTCTTATTTTAAGGGTAGTGCAGTCAATTTGTTAGTAACCTTTTCTGTTTTTTATAATAAACTATGAACTTAATAAATACAAAAAAGAAAGAAATGAAGCAACCTTTTAAAAGTAAAAAAATCCGGCCCAATTTAATGAGCCGGATTTCTTAAGCTTGTTTTAACTCTAACCTTCGCGCAACTAGTGACAAAGTATAATTAACGATAAAGTACATCAACGCCACTATTACAAAAACAGGTATCACATACGATCCCTTTTGTGCGTAAATAATTTGTCCGTTGTGCAATAAATCCGGCAACGCGATGACGACGGCTAAAGATGTATCTTTAAGCAGAGAAATAAATTGACTGACAATAGGTGGAACCATTCTTCTCAGTGCTTGTGGCATGATGATATAGCGTAATGTCTGGATGTAGTTCAGACCAGACGCACGTCCTGCCTCAATCTGTCCTTTTTCTATCGAGTTTAAGCCGCTTCGGATGATTTCTGACAGCATCGCTGATTCAAAAACCGTCAACGCTGCGATGGCCGCAGTGGTTATTTCCATTTCAACCCCAATTTCAGGCAATGCAAAATAGGTGAAGAAAATAATGAGCAGCAAAGGCAGGTTACGAATCGTCTCGACAATCACGGCTAGTAATTGAGAAACAACGGGAATTCTCGCATATCTGAGAGTTCCAATAAGACCGCCAATAATGAAACTGAGTACGATTGAAATTGCAGCTACCTTTAGGGTTACCCAAAATCCTTCCAGCAAAAATTTAAAATGTTCAGGTGTATATACTTCAATGAACGGTGCTAGAAAATCCATCTGCGCACCTCCTTAATTACTTCTCGCCAAGCGTTTTTCTAAATATCCTACGCCAAGACTTAAAGGTATAGTTAAAATTAAATAAAATAAGGCCACGAAAACATAGGTATCAAAGGTTACGTACGTTTTTGCAGATATTAAATCCCCCTGATACATTAAATCCCCTCCTGCAACGACTGCTAGCAAGGATGAATTCTTAACTAAATTGATAAATTGGTTACCAAGAGGGGGGATAACGATCTTTATAGCCTGAGGGAGTATAACCATTCTCATTGCCTGGCCGTAAGTTAATCCTGTCGAGCGGGCAGCTTCCATTTGCCCTCTTGGTACAGACATAATTCCGGCACGGATGGCTTCAGCGATGAAAGCAGCTGTATAGATAGTTAACCCGATTGTTCCTGCAGTCATCCCGCCAAAGTTACCTGCCAAATAAGCGAAAAACACGATAACCAGAACGGGTATATTACGAATAAATTCTACATATGCCGTCCCCAGCCAGTTAAGAGGTTTAAATGGGGCAATTCGCATAACAGCAAGAAGTGTTCCCAAAATAAAACTGCCTAATAAAGCTATTAAACTGGCAATTATGGTAATTTTTAATCCTTCTAAAAATGAATCCATATTAGTCGTTAGTATCGAGAAATCCAGCAAACGATCTCCTCCTAAATAATCAGGATGAGCATATCCGAAAAGATTGCATACGGATTACAGCCCATCCTGATGAGAAACCTGTGGTATTAATAATTAATTTTTAATCCATTTATCCTTAATCTCATCGTACTTTCCTGAATCCTTCAGGCTTTTTAATGCTTTATTTAACTCATCAACAAGCTCTGTATTACCTTTTTTAACTGCTATCCCGTATGGCTCTTCGGTAAACGTTCCCCCAACCAATTCAAATGATGGATCTTCTTCTGCCATACCATAAAGGATCGAATCATCTGTAGTCAGGGCATCACCCTTACCTGCCTTTAGTGCTGTAAAGGCTTCAGCATAGTTTTCGAATTCAAGTACTGTTGTTTCAGGAGCTTTCTCACGAATATTAATTGAAGATGTCGAGCCTTTTACAGCAAGTACCTTCGTGTCTTTTTTCAAGTCATCAATACTTTGAATCTTACTGCCTTTTTTCACAAGCAATGATTGCCCGGCATCAAAATAAACATCAGTAAAATCAACTTCCTTTTTGCGTTCTTCCGTGATCGTCATCGTAGCGACGACCGCATCCACCTTACCATTATTTAAGAGACCTACCCTCGTTTTCGAAGTAACCTCAACGAACTCAGGCTTAACATCCTTGCCAAAAACTTCTTCTGCAAGCGCTTTGGAAAGATCGATATCGAACCCTTCCACTTCACCTGTTGATGGATTTTTCAATCCAAACAAACGCGTGTCATGTTTTACGCCAAATACAATTTTTTTGTCTTCCTTGATTTGGGCTAGTACATCCTTGCTGCTTTCATTAGATGTCTTGTTCCCGCCGCAACCGGCAAGAAATAACGCAGCTAGTAATGTTACTAATGCCATTTTTACGTATTTTTTTGTTTTGAACATTCCATTTTCCCCCTTGATTAATGATTTAATATACGGCTAAGAAATAAGCGAGCCCGTTCTTCACGCGGATTCTCATAAAATTCAGCCGGAACTGCTTCTTCTAAAATTCTTCCTGCATCCATAAATACAATTCGGTCGGCAACCTCCCTGGCAAAGCCCATTTCGTGGGTTACTACGACCATTGTCATGCCTTCCCTGGCTAGAGTTTTCATAACATCTAGAACTTCCCCGATCATTTCGGGATCAAGTGCCGATGTGGGTTCATCGAAAAGCATGATTTCTGGTTTCATTGCAAGGCCTCGGGCAATTGCAACACGCTGCTGCTGGCCTCCGGAAAGCTGAGAAGGATAAGATTCGGCCTTATCTAATATCCCTACTTTTGCAAGATAATGTCGGGCTGTTTCCTTAGCTTCTTTTTCGGATTGGCCCAATGCTTTCATAGGAGCAAGAGTGATATTTTCAAGCACGGTTTTGTGGGGATATAAATAAAAGTGCTGAAAAACCATTCCAATATTGCGCCTTAGCTTATTGATATCTGTTTTTTTATCCCCTACAGATATCCCATTTACTGTAAGTGTTCCGTCAGAGATTGTTTCCAGGTGATTGATACAGCGCAGCAGAGTACTTTTCCCTGAACCGGATGGACCTATTACGACAACTACTTCACCTTGATTGATTGTGAGATTAATATCTTTTAAGACTTGAAAATCTCCATAAAACTTATTTACCTGATTAAATACAATCATGCTTGACCTCCTGATTACAAAACCTATCAAATACCGAGTTTATACTATTAATAATTTTCAGAATTAAGTAAATTATAGTCATGTTTTGTCAAAACTGTCAAATCATGACAAATTACCTGTTTTTTTATAGTCTTTTAATACTATCTTTTATAGCGGAATCAAAAAGAAACCTCGCCATTGCGGCGAGGTTTTGCATTTTTAAAATACCAAATACTATGTCAAATCGGTTTTTAAATTTTGGAAAAGCACTTCAAATTTATCCGTTTATCTCAGCTTTAGCATTTTATTTTTTAAACATTTTTGGAAGGCTTTCCGTATATGGTGCATAGGCAATTCCATTTTCCGTAACGATTCCTGTGATTAATGAATGATCGGTTACATCAAAAGCAGGATTATAGGTTTGAACACCATCCGGTGCCATGGACTTTTCATACCACTTACTTGTAATTTCCTCAGCAGGACGCAATTCGATGTGAATATCATCCCCTGTTTTACATTCTAAATCAACTGTAGATAGCGGTGCACAAACATAAAAAGGAATGTTGTAGTGCTTTGCGAGAATCGCCACACCAGAGGTTCCAATTTTATTTGCTGAATCACCATTTGCCGCAACGCGGTCACAGCCGACTAGCACAGCCTGAATTTTGCCTTCTTTCATAACGATGGAAGCCATGTTATCACAAATTAGCGTGACATCTACACCAGCCTGCTGCAGCTCCCACGCTGTCAGGCGTGCTCCTTGAAGCAATGGTCTTGTTTCATCTGCATAAACTTTGAAGTCATAGCCTTTTTCCTGTCCTAAATAAATCGGAGCTAATGCCGTTCCGTATTTGGCCGTTGCGATGGTTCCAGCATTACAATGAGTGAGTAATCCCCAGCCTGGCTCCAGCAAGGAAAGTGCATGTTCTCCAATCGCTTCACAGATTTTTTCATCCTCTGCACGAATGTTTTCAGATTCCTCTTTCAGCGCAGCCTTTACTTCTGCCACACTCTTCCCGGCTTCTTGCTTAAATCGGTCTTCCATACGATTTAATGCCCAAAACAGGTTTACAGCCGTTGGTCGTGAAGTAGCTAAATAATCCTTCACTTTTTTAAAGTCTGCAAAAAGAGCTTCAACCGTTTCTGCTGTTGATCTCTTTGTTCCTAAATAGGCACCATATGCTGCAGCAATCCCGATTGCGGGTGCTCCACGGACCTTTAATTGATAAATCGCATCCCATATATCTTCCATTTCCTTTAATTCTAGGAAATTCGTTTCATTCGGTAATACGGTTTGATCTAATAATACTAATGTATCATTCTCATCATCTAGTCGTACAGATTGTATGACAGTTACTGGATTTTGCACTTCTTATGCCCCTTTCACAGATGTAAGTTCAGCAGATTGAATCACACTGATAAAATCTGCACCTGTTTTAATCGACTCTCGATTAAGAATAAATGTTTTTCCAACGGTTAAGCAAATTGTTTCTGCTAGCACTCTAGCTTCAGTGTCCTCAATCGAAGTTAAATCCTTCACCTTTGCAAGTCCAATAACTCTTCGTAGAAGTTCGAGTCCCGCCACAGCTGCAGTATCTCTTAAAATAGTATCTAAATAATATTCCTTAAATCCTTCATAGCCTGCCACTCGTTCTGTTGCATTTTCGTCCCAAGCTTTGTTGAATTTAACTGTAAATAAATTTACAACATCTTTAATGGTTGTGACAAGATAATTTAAATACTCGTCTCTTGTTTCTTCATCTTCAATCGTAAATTTGCCATTTGCATAGGCAAAAATGAGATTGGCAATCACATTTCCAATATCATAGCCAGCCGGTCCATAAAAAGCGAATTCAGGATCAATTACTTTGGTAGAATCTTCTTTTATAAAAATAGATCCCGTGTGAAGATCACCATGTAGCAACGACTGAGCATTTGTCATAAACTCAAATTTTAATTTCGCACTTTCTAGTACTAACTTTTTATCATTCCAGATATTTTCTTTAACAAAATCCTTCGAACCCTCAAACACCTCATTACGAGGGCAATCATAAAAAGGCTCTGTATAAACCAAATCTTCCGTTATTTCACAAAGCTCTGGGTTGATGAATTGCTTAACTAATTCTTTCTTTTCTTTATGCTCTACCACTACATCAGATGTTAATAATAAGGTATTTACTAGAAAAGTAGAAAGATGGTCAGCAAATAGCGGGAATTTCTTATGTTTTAATAGAGCCGTCCTCATAATCTCGTGATCTGATAAATCGTCCATTACTGTGCAGTTCATAATAGGATCATAATTATAAACCTTTGGTACAAAACCAGGTGCTAGTTTGTATTGTAGTCCCAGTATTTCACTCTCAATCCGGTTTCGGTCAGGTGAAAGTTTGAATTCGTCGGAGATACGTGCAATAGGACCGGCCTGCTTAATAATAATAGACTGATTGTTTTTTACATCTTCTATTTTAAAAACATAGTTTAAGTTACCATCGCCAATTTCGTTACAAGTCAATTCCGCTTCTTCTGGAAAAAGTTTGATTGCTTTTGCATAATCAATCGCGTCACCTTCCGTCATGGTGAAATATTCAACTGTGAAATCCTTCATTACGAACCCCTCCAAATTATTTCTTTTTATAATAAGTTAATGATAAACATGGGTGCGAAGGCCATTAGCATTTGACATTTGAAATAGACCTTAGAATGTTAACGATATTTGCTCCATCCATAAAAGCTGGACTAATAATTGAAAAAATAACCTTTAAAGCTAAGATTGTAATAATAGTACCGTATTTGTACAAAAAATCAAATAATTCAAACCACTTTTTTGAAGGTGCCTTTGTCTATAACTAGTGTGATCAGGCTCATTTCCCCCTTTATTTGATATCTCTGAAAATTCCGCCTCTCCCTATCATACTATTTCTTGTTAAAGTGGTAAAACACTATGTTTATATTGGAAATTAATACTAGCAGAAAACAAAAAAACAGCACAATCCCTAATCATCCAAAGGGATTGTGCTGCTTATTTATTATACTAATTTAATAATATTTCCTGTATGAATAGATTGATAGCATGCCTCGATGACACGCATATTTTGTATGGCATTTTCACCTGAATAAGAAGGCTCGCCATTCTCCAGAATTACCTGCGAGATATGCTCAACCTCTTCTCGATAGATATCAGCAACTATTTTTTCTTCTCTTGTTTCTTCTCCTATTTGAACAATAACAAGTCCTTCTCCCCCATGATTATCAGGGCGGAATGCTCTAGGAACCTTTATTTGCCCCTCAGTCCCAATCACTTCATACTCTGCTCTAAACACCATATCAAAGCTGCAATCAAAATGAGCATGAACGCCATTTTCCATTTTCATATAACCAAAGGCAGATGTGTCTACTTGATAGTCTGAATCGATATTGGCGTGAACATCGACTTCTACCGGCTCAGCACCTAAAATATTCCGAATGGAATGAATCGCATAACAGCCTACATCATAGAGACTCCCTCCACCTTTCTCCGAATCCATTCTGACATTGCCTTCTGGCTGGGCAAGGAAAAATGAAAAGCTAGCCCGCATATATTTAACTTCACCAATTTCGCCACTTTTAATGATTTCTCTCACCCGTTCATGCTGTGGGTGGAATTGGTACATAAAGGCTTCCATAAATTTAACATTACTCTCACGGCAAAAATCAACCATTTCTTTCGTTTCCTCTGCTGTTAAGGACGCTGGTTTTTCACATAGAATATGCTTTCCATGTTTGGCCGCTTCTAGAGTCCACTTTTTATGTAAATGGTTTGGCAACGGGATATAGACTGCATCTATATCCGGATCCTGCAGCATTGCTTCATAACTGCTGTATGTCTTTGCTATATTAAATTGCGCTGCAGCCTCTTCAGCTTTTCCACTGCTTGAAGCAATTCCTGTGACCACTGCATTATTTGCACGTTCAAATGCCGGAATTAATGATTTTTGTGCTATTTTTGCGGTACTTAAAATTCCCCATCTTACCTTTTCCATCTACAATTCCTCCATCAAGGCTTAGTTTTTTATATAACCTATTTTTTCGATGATTTCTTGACCCTGAGGTCCCTTCATCCACTCCAAAAAGGGTTCTATTGAGGTCTTGGTGTTATTCTTTAAGGATATCGCATAAAGGTTTGCAGTAAAAGGATATTTTCCGCTGGCAATATTCTCTGGAGATGGTTCGATTCCATCGATAGCAAGTAGTTTAATATTTGAATTGTCTCTCATTCCGGTTGCAAAAAAACGAAAGGAGAATCCAATTGAATTATCATAATTTCGGTAGTCGGCAACTTGTTCAATAATCCCGCCCATCCCTTCTGGAACATCTTCCTTCAAAGGCTCCATGATTGGCGTGTCACCCATAATTTTTTCCAGCAGCGTTTGACTGCCTGAATTTTTCGGTCGTTGAAAGGCTATTATTCTTTCGTTCTTACCTCCGAGTTCAGACCAATTCTTTATTTTCCCAGAATAAATGCTCTGAATCTCGGAGACGTCTAAACTATCTACTTTATTATCCGGATTAACAAAAAAGACAAATGCCTCCTTGCCAATCGGCGTCATGACCAGTTCCCTTCCCTGCCTTTTAGCCATTTCCCGCTGTTCCTTCGATGGTTCAGCACCAAAGTAGATGTCCACTTCACCAGACAAGAGCCGTTCATAGGAGTAAATTGTATTTGTGAAGCTAACGACGTCCATTACATTATCCGCTTTACTGATGTTTTCATAGACTGTGTTAGCAAAAGCAGAATAGACAGGATATGCTGCTTCTGCACCGTCTAATATAGGCATTTCACTTGAATTCTTTATCGTAAAAGTAGAAGGAGATTTTAATTCAGGCAGAATATTACCTGAATTTGTTACGTCATAGGGTGCTAAATCTGTAGAAGAATAGCCACCGCCGTACTCAAAGCCGTAGGATGGCAGAACTGTCTTACTCCGCTGCCACTGAACACCAGCCCCTGTACCGATTGCCAGGATGAATACGGTTAACACCGTCACCATTTGCTTCTTGTTAAAAGTGGGGCGGACCCTTTTAATGAGGAGTGATACGAAAACACCAAATACAAATGCTAATTCATAGGTTAATGGTGCCCATAGAAACAACCTTCCCTCGCCCATTAGCATCGTCATAAAAAAGATTGGCGCCATCGCTATATGTAAAATACCATAAACTAACCATGCATCTGCCCCGTAAAACCCGCTGCTAATCAGCATAAATACCGCCCAAATTACAGCAGTATAAGCAAGCGGAAAGAGGAACACTAGAGTAAGCCCACTTTTATCATCAGATTTGATCAGTGTTCTACTGGCAATCCACCCAGCAATCCACCCGCCAATGATTAGCGGCAGAATCGTCGTAATCAAAAAATTATCTGTTGTAATAAATAGTGTGATGAATGAAATAACAAGTGGAACTACACCAAAATACAAAAACATTTGAAGCTTATTTTCACCCATAAATACCCCTCCTATTAAACTATTTATATTTATTTAGTGTAATTTTACACTTTTTTCTACATTTTTACAATACTTTCCTTAAATGGAATCATAATGGCATGATGTTAGTCTTACTGCTTTGCTGACTCGTACAGGCTAGCTTGATTTTGCAGTTGATTGGCCGAATGATGGCTGATTCAGACTAAAAGAGGATTCTTGGTGACCGAAACGGTTGGAAAAATGAGAAAGTGGTAACCTATGAGGCCACTTAGTGACCATTGGCAGGATCCAAAAAAAGAGTACAATTCATATTTTCGAATTGTACTCTTTTTTTTAGTGTTATTTATTTTTGATCAGAGTTTACTTAAACGAAATTTTTACCGTATAACCTAGGTTTCCAAAGAATTCTTTCAAAACCTTTTCTGCATTTTTTTCTGCTGTTTGCAGTAGTCCAATTGCTTTTGATTCTGCTAGGATTTCATCTTGTGCTTCTGCCGCAAGGTTAAATCCTTCATCCCACTTTGTTTCGGTGCGGAATAATCCTTCATCTGAGAAAGTTTTCACTTGATCCATCTGAATGGCTGGATCTTGAATAAAGGCTGCATGAGGAAGGATGATTTCCATTCGTTTTTCCTTTTCATCTATTTTCACATCATCAGAGGTCACTGCTTTGAGATCAACACCCGCAAGCACTGTAGCTGGGAACAACAAGTAATAATTCTCGTTTTGTGCCTAGGATATCGACTGAAATATCCTTGCCAAATAACTTATTATCCTCTTGTTCCTGTATGACCTTCACATGCTCTTCTGCCGTTGCTAAAACAGCTAATTCTTGTACCTGCTCAACAAAAGTTGTACTTTCTTTACTAAACGTACTGCCCGTAAATACTCTACAACAGTTGAAGCTCTTGAGGATGAAGATTGCCATATTCCTCAAAAATCCACTCTTTCATTAAATGATCAAGGCCTGCTAACAGGTTTCGGGAGAATAAGAGTGTTAGCGGAAAATGCAAATGGTCAGGTCATTGGCTATGGTTCTTCATGGCGGGCTCCATGGAGTGATCCAGGTGAACTTGCCAGTACGTTTTGCGTTCATCCAGATTATCAAAGACAGGGTGTTGGAGAACTCATTCTATCACATCTTGAAAATTGGGCAGCCAGTCATAAAGCCTCCGTATTACTGTCTGAAGTAAAGGATTGGATCCCAGGCTCCCTTCCCTTTGCCCAGAAGCATGGTTTTTTACTGGATGCACATATTTTTGAATTAAGGTTAAACTTGCACCAACTAGACCTAACCAAATTTGCAGACCCCGTACATAGATTACAAGATTCTGGTATTACCTTTGTTTCCTTAGCTGATACAGCTGGTGAGGTGTCAGAAAAGAAATTATATGATTTATATGTAGAAACATCAAAAGACAATCCAGGGCAAATCGGGAACCTTCCTGCTTTTCCAGAGTGGCGTAAGGAGGCACTTCCAGAAGATTGTTCGCAGGAAAAATGGGTATTTATCGCTCTTGATGGTGATGATTTCGTTGGAGTGTCCACCCTATTTAGTACGGAAGAGGCAGGGGTCCTGTATACTGATTATATAGGGGTGTACCGACAATATCGCGGCAGCGGAATTGCCAAGGCTCTAAAACTGCTTTCCATTCAAGCAGCTATAAATGAAGGAGCTCATACGATGACGACAGATACCGAAGCCGGCAATGAAGCCATTCAAAAGCTTAATAGAGGTTTAGGCTACTTGCCTGGTAAGGGACATTATCGTATCCTTAAAAAATTGGAGGTTTAATCATGGAAAAATTACAATTTTTATACAAGCTTAACCTTATTCCTTCATTATTAGATGAAGCCAATTGGACAGAAAGGGAAGAAGCAATTGTACAACACCACTTCGAGGTTCTCCAAGGTTTGCTTGCTGAAGGAAAACTTATCTTAGCAGGGAGAACATTGAATATGGATCCTTCTGGAATGGGTATTGTTATTCTTGAAGTTGACTCTGAGGAAGAAGCAAGAGTGATTATGGAAAATGATCCGGCTGTAAAAGAAGGAATCATGGAAGCATCTCTGTTCCCATATCGAGTTGCATTAATTAGGAAGTGATGAGAAACCACTGGGACGGTTCGAGATTACTGAAAAAGTCCATTTTTGAAAAACAAGAAGGCAATCACCTACTATATGTAGATAACTGCCTTCTTTTATTTATTATATATTGATGAAAATGCGTGTTCATTGTTCACAGTAACCACTTTTTCAGTGGTCTC
>NZ_NPDD01000189.1 GCF_002272245.1 Bacillus sp. 7884-1
GAACCGTCCCCTTGGTTTTAATGAGCGAATGAATCCATAATTGCCTTTACTTTTACTGCACTTAATTTAAAACCTGGCATTTTGCATATAGGATCCAGGTCTTTTGAAACTAATAGATTCACATTTTGCGAGTCGGACCAATGAAAAGGAACAAATACTGTATCCTGACGAATGGTTTCCGACCATATACTCCTTACAACAATACTACCTCTTTTGGATTCTATTCGTACTAAGGAACTATCTTCGATACCGTATTTTTTAGCGGTTATCGGATGAATTTCTACAAAGGATTCTACATTTCTAGCTGCCAATGCAGGACTTTTTCTCGTTTGTACGCCTGTTAGATAGTGCGCCATCACTCTTCCTGTTGTTAAATAGAGGGGATACTCCTCACTCAGCTGTTCCTTAGCTGGGTCTGGACGGTTTGGAACTGCCACCATCTCTGCTCTGCCATCAGGGTGGGAAAACGAAGTTTCAAACAATCGAGTTGTCCCTTTATGCTCAAGGTTAGGGCATGGCCAAAGGATACCTTCTTCCTTCCGCAGACGATGATAGGTGATGCCATAATAATCCGCTTTTCCTCCACGGCTCGCCACCCGTAATTCATTAAAGATTTCTTCTGCAGATGAAAAGTTAAAGTATTCTCCTTTTCCAAGCACGCGAGCTACCTCGCATATAATTTGCCAATCATGTTTCACTTCTCCCGGACAAGGATAGCTTGCTTCCCTTAAAGTCACCCTTCCTTCCAGATTCGTCATCGTTCCTTCATCCTCTAAATATGAGGAAGCTGGTAAAATGACATCTGCTAATTTCGCAGTCTCTGACACAAACAGATCTACCGCTACTAAAAACTTCAACTTTTGTAATGCCTTTTTAACAAATTGTGCGTTCGGATTGGAAACCACTGGATTTGAGCACATTAAAAACATGCCCGTAATCTCTCCGTTATCGATATTTTCCATTATTTCAAACGCGGAAACACCTTTTCTAGGTATTTCGTCCTTTTCCACGCCCCAAACGCTTGCAATGTAAGCGCGGTGCTCCTCATTTTCAATCGATCGATATCCTGGCAGTTGGTCTGCTTTTTGTCCGTGTTCCCTTGCACCCTGACCATTTCCCTGTCCTGTAATTGCTCCAAAACCACAATTCTGCTTGCCAATTTTTCCAGTAGAAATAAGAATATTCAGGAAATTACGAACAGCCATAGATCCGTCCGTGTGCTGTTCCACCCCTCTTGCAGTGAAAATCATTCCCGTTTCTTCTTTTCCAAATTTACGAGCTGCTTTTTGAATTTGCTCTTTTGGAACACCTGTTATTTCCTCGATTTCTAGCAAATCAGTAGATGATATATGTTGTTGGACATCCTCAAAACCTTTGACTCGTTCATGAATAAAGGCATGATCGATATAGTTTTCCTCTATAATCACCTTTAATAATCCGTTCGCTAAGGCTGCATCTGTTCCAGGTTTGATTTTTAAATGCAAGTCTGCCATTTTCGTGGTCGCTGTTTCGCGTGGATCAATCGCAATAATATAAGCACCTTTTTCCTTTGCTTTCTCAAAATAGGGCATGATTGTAGGCTGACATTCTGCGATATTCGTCCCCGCAAGAATGATACATCGAGTAAACGGAATCTCCTGCAGGCTATTGGTAAATCCTCTATCCATTCCAAACGTTTGAGAGGCTGCAGAAGCCGCTGCTGACATGCATAATCTGCCATTATAATCAATGTATCTCGTTTTCAAGGCAACCCGAGCAAATTTCCCAAGTAAATAAGCTTCTTCATTTGTGATGGACGCACTCCCATAAACAGCTAAGGCATTCAATCCATCTTCCTCTTGAATTCTAGTAAAGTTATTCTTAATATGTCCCAATGCCTCTTCCCAGCTAACGCGGACAAATTCTCCATTTCTTTTAAGCAATGGATATTTCAACCGTTCGTGATGAAAGCTATGTTGATGGGCATTCATCCCCTTCAAACACAATCGGCCCTCGGAAGTAGGGTTGTTTTTTCCAATCGTTACATATTTTTTTCTGGTGACAATGGATTGTTCTAGCAGCTGCATCTTACATTGCATACTGCAAAATGGACATTGTGTATCATATCTTTTTTCTGACTTCACTTCCTGCTGCTTTGAGCGGAAATACTTCAATAACAATTCCGTCAAACGTCACTCCCCCTTTTTTGCGTATTTTTATTATGAATTTGTTAAAAGAGGCTTTTCTCTTCTAAATTCTTGCGTAAAGACATCTCCTCTGCCAATTGCTCGAGCAGCTGCTGGCGAAGTTCATCATCAAATAAAACTTCCCTTACATGAACCAATCCGACTCTTTCTACCCATTCCCATGTTCGCTCCAAGTAATTAGCTGTCTCACGATAATATTGAACAAAACCTATGATTAACTCCATTGCTTCCTCAGAGGTGGCAGCAACACATAATAACTCTCCCGAACGAACGTGACGCCCGCTGCTTCCGCCGATATAAATTTCCCAGCCCCGGTCAACCCCAATTAATCCAACATCCTTTGTGGTCGAATCTGCACCGTTATGCAAACAAGAGGATATACCCATTTTGACCCGGTAAGGGGTAGTGAGCAATTCTAATTGCTTTTCGAGGCTTACCGCAAGTTCAATCGATGGTTTTTTATCACAATAACAAATATTTTCCCCTATACACATTTTAATGTTTTGGACACTATTAGCTTGTGGCGAACTTAAGGGCATGTTCAAATCTGCCCATACTTCGGACAAATCCTCTTTCTTGACACCAAGTAAATGAATTCTTTGGTCACTCGTGATTGCCATATCGTTTATATGATATTTTTCTGCTACTTGTGCAATTTTTCTTAATTGCTCTGGATTTGTGATCCCACCATACATTTGTGGGATAAGGGTATAAGTCCCTTCTGAGTGTATGACTGCATTCATTTTTTCGTTTATAAAAAAAACTTCTTGTTTACTTTCATATTCTGGATTAATCATTCCTAAATAATAGTTAATCGCTGGACGACAAATAGAACAGCCTTCATAATTTTTCCACTTTAAGACCTTCATGACTTCCTGTACAGATGTTAATCCTTGCCTCTGCATCTCCTGAACAACTTCATCATCATTTAAAGTTGTACAAGAACATAGAACTGCCTTTTCTTCTATGACTTCTTCAAAATCATTATTCTGAATAAAGGATAACAGATCCGTCACGAGTGGTTTACATCCTCCACAGGAGCTTGAAGCTTTCGTACATTTTTTTATCTCCTCTACAGTCGTTAAACCTTCTTTTTGAATCGCCTCCAGAATAGTCCCTTTCGTCACACTATTACAATTACAAATGATCTTACTGGCTGGAATAGATGAAATAGAAAATTCAAGGTCCTTCGCCTGTGGAAATAGTGAAACCTTTTCTAAATCGGACACATCCTGATGTTTAAGAATCATATCGAGCAGTTTCGTTCGTTCTTTTGTATCACCAAACAACACTGCCCCGATAATCCTATGATCCTGAAAAACTACTTTTTTATAAACTCCTTGAACTTCATCATAAATCTTTATTGATTGGTTTGAAGACTCATTATCATGAATGACTCCTACTGAAAACAGGTCTATACCGGAAATTTTCAGCTGCGTAGAGAGAACACTTCCTTCATACCCTTGACCTTCTATACCACAAATTCGTTTTGCTAACGTTTTACCTTGTTCATAAAGAGGCTGTACCAAGCCATATACCATTGCTCGATGCTCAACACATTCTCCCACAGCGTAAATGTTCGGTATACTCGTCTCCATATAATCATTGACTAGAATTGCACGGTTTGTTTCAATTCCAGTCTTTTTTGCGAGATGAACATTCGGTCTGACACCTGCAGCCATCACAACCAAATTTGCCTCAACTTCTGTTCCATCTTTAAAAGTGACACCTTTCGCACGAATATCTCCAACGATTTCCATCGTCTCTTTTTGGAATAGGAATTTCATTCCTTGACTTTCCAGTTCTTCTTGAAGCATTCTTGCAGCAGTTTCATCTACCTGCCTTTCCATTAAATAACTGCCAATATGAACGACAGACACGTTCATCCCAAGATTAAGCAGACCCTTTGCTGCTTCTAATCCCAATACCCCTCCACCAATCACCACTGCTTTTTTATTTTTTTTAGAAATCTCTATCATTTTCTGACAATCTTCTATGGTTCTGAAGGTAACCACTCCCAGTTTATCGGCACCTGGAATCGGAAGTGAAAATGGAACAGAGCCAGTAGCGATAATCAGATAATCATAAGAAACGATTCTGTGTTGATCCGTCTTGATAACCTGTATATGTTTATCAATTTCGATTACCGTTTCTCCCGTATACAAATTTATATGATGACGCCCATACCATTCACGATCATGCACCGTGATATCTCCAAAAGAAGTGCCGCCCTGTAAAATGGAGGATAAAAGAATACGGTTATAATTTACGTGGGGTTCACTTCCAAAAATAGTAATTTCAAAACCTAAAGGATCGAGTTTTAAAATTTCCTCTATACAACGGACACCTGCCATTCCGTTACCAACTAATACCAGCCTTTTTTTATCCATTTTAACCCTCCAGCTGTTATTTCATCTGACATAAACTTAATGCCATCAATTATCACATAAAGTCAAAATAAAAAAATGAAACACGTTATATTTCCTTACATACTAGTTTTCTCTAAGCTAAAAGAAGAAGGAATCCCTATAAAGATTTAATTTTATTGAATAAGCGATAAACCTTGATATTATACAGATTTTTCATGGGAGAAAAAAATACATGTGTTAGGTTTCTTCACAGCAATTGAGACAAAACGCCAGTATCAGACTATTCTTAAAACTATAAAAATTAGGAGGTATAAAAAAATGAAAAATAATATTGGATTGATTTCATTCGTCATTCTACTAGCTAAAGTCTTATTTTCAAAAGGAACGAAAAATATTGGGTGGTAACTCCTGATAATAAAACAAAGATTAATAGAGAGGAGTAGATAGGATGAAACTAGCAGATTTAAAAAAGGCGGGTCATGCACCATCATTGGTCGCCTCCTTTCTTTACTTTGATATCAGTTTCATGATTTGGGTTATGTTGGGGGCATTAGGGGTTTATATCACAAATGATTTCAATCTCTCTCCTTCAGAGAGAGGTTTAATAGTTGCTGTTCCCATCTTAAGCGGTTCTTTTTTTCGATTGATTCTTGGTTTCTTAACAGATCGAATTGGTCCTAAAAAAACAGCCATCAGTGGGATGACTGTGACAATCATTCCACTCATATGGGGATGGTTATACGGTCAAACCGTTACAGAGCTTTTCATGATTGGAATACTTCTCGGAGTAGCAGGTGCAAGCTTTGCGGCGGCCATTCCTATGGCGAGCCGGTGGTACCCGCCGCATTTACAGGGATTGGCCATGGGTATTGCAGGTGCGGGGAACAGCGGTACGCTATTGGCTACTTTATTTGGACCACGGTTGGCCGAAAGTATCGGCTGGCATAATGTAATCGGGCTTGCTCTTATTCCCCTTCTCATCGTTATGGTTTTATACGTTGTAATGGCCAAAGATGCCCCGTCCCAGCCGAAAGTAAAACCGATGAAAGAATACTTTCAGGTTTTTAAACAAAAAGATACCTTATATTTTTGCCTGCTTTATAGCGTTACCTTCGGCGGTTTTGTCGGACTATCAAGCTTTTTAAGTATCTTTTTTGTAGATCAATATGCGTTAACAAAGGTACGTGCTGGTGATTTCGTTACTTTGTGTGTCGCAGCGGGAAGTTTTTTCCGACCAGTCGGCGGATACATCGCAGATAAAATCGGCGGGGTTCGATTGTTAACTTTCTTATTTATTGGAGTTGGAATCACTATGTTCAGCATAAGCCAGCTTCCTGCCCTGCCATTTGCTATTGCAGGATTGTTTATTGGGATGCTTTGTCTTGGAATGGGGAATGGTGCGGTATTCCAATTGGTTCCTCAGCGATTCCAAGAGGAAATTGGTGTAATAACAGGTATTGTCGGAGCTGCCGGTGGCGTGGGAGGATTCTTTGTTCCTAACATACTTGGATCACTTAAACAAATGACAGGAACGTATGCTACTGGATTTTACATTTTGGCCGGGGTTGGATTATGTGCTCTTTTCGTCTTAGTCATCGCTAAATTATCATGGAGGAAAACCATGGAGTCAAATCGTGCGTCCATTTAATCGGAGTACCTTTATTTAAAAAGGACCACATTTTTTCTTTATAACATTTTTGGGGCACCTCGAAATATGAGACTAGGTGCCTCTACATATATAGGGCATTCTATAAACAACTCTCTCCCCTAAAAAGAATAATATTGAAACGAGTATCACATCCTAAAAAAAATTAGGGTGGTGGTTATCTTGTTAGCAAATTTTTTTGAATAGTAAATGCAATCGTTTTGTGGGCTATTGTTATTTATTTTCTTCCCAAACAATCCTTTAAAAGATATTTACCTGTTACATTATTTTGTTCTTGTCTTTTGTTAATAGAATCACTTCTTAATCTAATTTTCAAATGGTGGGAGGTAAAAGGTGGGAACAAATACATGATATTTGACACATTAGCCTTTATATTTGGACCTTTTTTTACAATTAATTTATGGGTATTTCATTTTACATATGGAAAATTCTCCTTATATGCTTTAAGCAATTTAATTATAGATCTTTTATTTGCTTATCCCTTCAGTGCATTTTTTCAAAAAATAGGTCACTATCAATTAAAAAAATTTAACTCCACAATACTTTTTATTATTAGTTTTTCACTATCTCTTTTGAACTATGGGTTCCAAAAATTAATCAAAAAACCAAGTACTCCAGAATTATCAAACCCTAAATCCTGAAACATTTCCTGAGCGTTTTTCCGTTTAAGAATATATTCTATTTTAAAGTAGATACTTTCGAGGTGTTCATAATATGAATATTGATCGTGCAAAAGAAATACTGTTTGCCAATAAAGAAATAGCCGTACACTACCATGGAATTCCAGTGTGGATTGAGAGTGTTGATGAGACATCTGACAAGGCTGTTGTCTCTGAAAGAGGAATCCACAGCGAAAGACAAATCATATCTATTAAGGATTTGGAAGAAACGGGAGAGTATTATACATAATATGTAATGGTAACTCCTAAAACTATAGGCATGAATTGGATATGGAAACCAATTCATGCCTTCTTGGTCCTTACCGGAGTATTACCACCACTAACGAAATTAATAAGACAACTCTTTAACTTTGTGCCCATTATTTTGTTTGATCATTCCGTCTTCTACATATATGATTCTTTTAGCCATTGTAGCAATACTTTCATCATGTGTAATCATTACGATTGTTTTTCCTTCAGTGTTTAGCTTTTGAATAAAGGATAGAACTTCCCTCCCTGTTTTTTGGTCAAGGGCACCGGTTGGCTCATCTGCCAAGATCAAAGGACATTCGCCGACCAATGCACGCGCGATGGCAACTCGCTGCTGCTGACCTCCAGAGAGCTGGTTGGGACGGTGATGAATTCGATCGCCAAGTCCCACTCTTGTTAGAGTTTCTGTTGCTTTCTGTTTCGCCATTTTATAGCTTTCACCTCGAAGCAGAAGAGGCAGGGCTACATTATAAAGTGCTGTATATTTTGAAATTAGGTTGAATTTTTGAAAGACAAAGCCGATTTTTTCATTTCTGATTCTCGCGTAGTTTTTTTCTGAATGCTCTTTAATATTTACCCCATCAAGAAAATAATCCCCGTTGTCAATCGTATCAATAAGACCAATCAAGTTCATCAATGTTGTTTTCCCTGATCCAGAGGGACCCAGAATGGCAACAAATTCTCCTTGGTCAACTGTTAATGATACTTCTTTTAAGACATCGACTTTATTCTCTGCCTTACCATATGACTTATTGATACTTGTCATCCTAATTACCGGTTTTGCCACCTTGTCCACCTTGACCTCCACCACCTGTTCTTGGTTTTCTGATTGTTATTTTCTCGATTGTTTTTCCATCTTCCTGATAATAAATGGACAACGTACTGCCAGATGTTAATTCATTCAGACTTATTTCACTTTCAACCATGCCCTCTTCACCCCTGGTCATTGACACAATAGGCATACCAACAGGAATCACAATGGTCTTCTCTTCCCCAGTATAATTTTTTTCTCTCATTCCGCCTCCACCTGGGTTTCCAGTAATGGCTCCAGCTGCCGCACCACTATTGGTGTCTCCGGCAGGTGCGCTTCCTTCGGCTTTATCACCAGTTTTATCGCCGCCTGTACCTTTTTCTCTGTTCATCGCAGACATATCTGGTATTTCTAGAAGCTTCAACGTTACTTCATTTCCAATAATCTCTGATACTTCACCATATACATCAATTTCTACTAAATCTATTGATTTGGTGTTTGCTCCTTTACTAGTACCCTCTTCTGCTGCCGTGGTTTGTTCTTCCGAAGCAGCAGCACTTGAACAACCAACAATCGTTAAAATCATCAAGCTAGATGCCAATATATTTATTATTAAACGTAATTTATTCAACATTTCCACTCCTATCAATCATGATTTAATGCTTCAATCGGTTTTAACTTTGATGCTTTTGCAGCAGGATAGTATCCAAAGAATATCCCGGTAATCACAGAAAATCCCAATCCTAGAATAATCCCTTCAAAGGAAGCTAAATAATTTATTTCCGTAAATGACAGTACCCATGGTGCGGATACACTGAGTAATACCCCTAGCAAACCGCCGCACAGACTGATAAATATAGCCTCAAACAGGAACTCGAGCAGTATGACCTTCCTCGCTGCACCAATACTTTTGAGAATGCCAATCTCACGTGTTCGTTCCTTAACTGCCACCATTAGCACGTTCATAATTCCTATTCCACTTACAATCATGACTATGGCTGCGACTGCTATCAACAAGGCAGACATTGTACTTGACGTCTCCTGGGCTGATGCTAGAGTACTTCCTGCATCAACGACAGAATATGATTCAGAGTCACCTGTGATTTCTCCGATATATTGCTTAATTTCTTCAATTGCAGGCTGGACACTGTTAATATCGTTTGCCTGGGCAATAATGGTGATCATTCCAGAACCGCCGCCTCCCCCTCTTGTCCCGCTAGTACCGGTAGTGTACTTTAATGCAACATCATAAGGGATAAACGCCATATCATCTGCTGTCGTTGAACTCGCCATAGCGCCCCCGCCGGAACTAATCCCGCCAGAACCGCCTATTCGATTCAAAACACCTGTAACGGTATAAGATGTTCCTTTTAACAAGATTTTTGAACCAACAGCAGCATTGACATCACCATCGAACAAAAGATCCGCTAAATTGTAGCCAAGGACGACAACTTTATTTCTTAATAGACCATCTTCATCTGTAAAAATATCCCCACTAATTGGAGTTAAATTGGTAATAGCTGCATAAGCCTCATTAATTCCTTGAATACTTGCGGTTGAAGTTGTTAACCCATTTGCAACTTCTGAAGAAGTTCCCATACTGATCCCAACACTCTTAACATTGGTAAGGAGTTCAGACATTTGAAGCGCGTCTTGCTTAGTGAGGGATTTCGATGAGGATGAGGGGGACATGCCCCTTCCTCCGGCTCCACGTGCCTTTGTAATCGTAATGCTCTCAACTGAAAGTCTCTTAAACTGGTCTTCTACTGCTTTTTCACTGGCTTTTCCGATACCGACAACCATAATGATGGTGAAGGTACCTATAATGATTCCGAGCGATGTCAGGATTACTCTAAACTTATTAGTAGATACGCTGAGCATAACGGAACGTAACTGCTCAACTAATTTCATTTTTGTACACCACCTATGATAACGGTCTCACCTTCTTTAAGACCTTCAACCACTTCGGTTTGGATTCCATTTGTTAAGCCGCCAGTAATAGCCCTTTTTTCTGGCTCTTCAGCAGATGTTTTAACATTCACATATTGCTTACCATCTTCAACAAAAATCGCTTTGTTTGGTACTAGCAGAACATCCGTCTTTTCCTTCTTTAAAAAAGTAATAAAAGATGTCATTCCATCTTTAATCTTTTCATTTGGTTCTGCGAGTTTTCCGGTAACTTCATAGGTAACAACACCAGAGCTGTCAATAGATGGAGTATCACTGACAGAAACGACTTCACCCGCAACATTTTCAAGAGATACGGAGTCAATGGCCACTCTCATTTGTTGAGCAATTTCAATCCCTGAAATATCTGTCTCGGTGGCAGTGGCTTTCACATAAATGACACTCGGATCTACGATTGTCATAAATGCACTTCCGGATGAAGCTGAATTATTATTGGTTCCGGACTGGCTTCCTGTCACAACCTCTCCTACTTTATAGTTAAGGTTCATAATTTCACCATCGATAGGAGCTTTTAGATAAATCTTATTCAAATTATTTTTGGCTTCCTGAAGTTTGTTTTTAGCTTCTTCTACACTTAATTTAGCGTTCTGAATAGTAGAATTATTGTTTACTAAATTTTGATATTTCTTTTGCTCAAGTTCATATGCCGCTTTAAGAGAAGCATCATCAGGCTTTTCATCCCATTTCGCTTTTGCTTCATCAACCTTTATTTTAGATTCCATTTGATTTATTTCTCGCTGATTTACGGCATCTGTATAGTTAGCCTCAGCCTTACTCAATGTATTTTGTGCTTGGGTAACGGCAAGTTGTAAATCAGTATCATCAAGTTCAGCAAGAATGTCGCCAGCTTTAACTGGTTGTCCTATAGCAACATTAATCTTCTTTACAGTACCGGACACTTCAAAATTCAAATTTGTAATCGATCTGCTAATTCTACCATCTGCTGCAAGACCCACTTCCAAATTTCCTTTCACTACTTTTTGCTCGGTCGTTTTAACAGGGACTGCTTCTGCTTCTTTGGTACATCCTGCCAATAATGACATTCCTAAAGAGCAGGACAGAATAATTGCTATTGCCTTTTTCTTCAAAATAATTCAACCCTTTCCTTGTTAACTATGGACTAGTTTTACAAGATTTATTTTAGAAAGGGTTTGTGATGTCTATGTGAAGGTTCGATTAATAAAGTATTAAAGAAATATAGAATAAAATAGCATAAAAAAACAGCACCTTAATTTAGGAGCTGTTTGATCCTGATTTCTTATTTAGAGTGAACCAAAATTCAACAGTTTCTTCATGATTGGTGGTTCCGTATTTTCCACCATGTGCCTCTATAATTGCTTTTACAATGGTTAATCCAAGTCCCGATCCACCATATTCCCGGGTACGGGCTTTGTCAATTTTGTAAAAATTGTCCCAAATTTTATCTATCTCATCAGGGGGAATGGGCCTTCCGGTATTGAAAACACGAACTACTACTTTTTCCTCATGCTCTTCTGCTCTTAGAAAAATACTTTTTCTATCATCAACATGATTAATAGCATTGGTTAGATAATTGGTTAAAACCTGTTCAATTCTTTCTGGGTCTGCATAGACCACCCCATCACCTTTATAAGAAACTTCTACATCCATCCCTTTTTCTTTAAAAATCAATTTGAATTTCTCAAGAGTATTTTCAATGAGTTCGTTTGCAGCGATGTATTCTTTCATCATTTGTTTGTATCCACCTTCAACCTGAGAAAGGTCCAAAAGGCTTAGCACTAGTTTGTTCATTTTCTCCGCTTCATCAATAATCACTTCACAATAAAAATCTTTATCCTCACTGTTCACATTGACCTTTAACCCCTCCGAATATCCTGCAATTAGTGAAATAGGTGTTTTAAGCTCATGCGATACGTTGGCTATTAATTCTTTTCTAGACTGATCAATTCTTTCTTTCATTTCAATATCTTTTTTCAATTGTAAATTGGCGTTAGCAAGCTCATTAAGCGTTTTATCTAGATTAACGGATAGAAAATTGATATTTTTGCAAAGATCACCTATTTCATCATTGGAGTTCACTTCAATTCTTTGTGAAAAGTCCAGCTTTGCCATATCAGCGGTTAGTTTGCCGATCTTTACTATCGGTTTTGAAATCTTATTAGATACATAAATAATAGTTATAGTCCCGATTACGGTAACCACTAAAGATAAATAAAGGATAAAATTACTTGCTGCATTAATGCTGTCTTTCATTGCATCAATGGATGAACTAATTTCTACATAGCCTTCCACATCGTCTGGAAGGTTAATAATGGAATATAAACTTAAGAATTCTGTTCCTGTCCGTGGATCTGTACGAGTTACAATTTTTTGTTCTTTAGATACACTGCCAATGTCATCATTTAGATGTTCTTCATGTTTATCCAATAATTTACCAGTGTCTACCGGGTTTTTATCCTTACGTTTTAAAAGTGCAGTCATAAAAACGACGTTGTATTCTTTATCGGTAATAAGGATATTAATATTTTTATTATCCTGCAGTGCTGCAAGGCTGTTTTCATAATCACTGTCTGTAGTTACTATTTGTTGTACCTGTCCAAGACTTTCCTTTAATGACTTCTTTTTTGAAGAGATATAAAAATCCTCAAGAAAGAGGATGCCAAAAAACTGGGTTAAGATGACAAATAGAAGGATAATAGATGTTAGAATAAAAAATAACTTAACTCTTATCGACATCCTCATCCTTGCACCTCATTCTATATCCAATTCCGCGAACAGTCTCAATATAATGACTGAATAAACCAAGTTTTGCTCGCAGCTGTTTAACATGAGTATCAACTGTTCGAAGGTCACCAAAGTAATCGTGATTCCAGACTGCATTTAATATGTTGTCCCTTGATAACGCGATTCCTTCATTTTGAATGAAATATACCAACAAATCGAATTCCTTGGGAGTCATTTCAATTGGTCGATCATCAATATATGCTACATGTTCAATTAAATCTATTGAAAGATTACCTGATACAAGTTGTTCGCCACCGATTCTCCCTGTTCTTTTCAAAAGATTTTCAACTCTAGCAACTAGAACACTAGGGGAAAAAGGTTTGGTTACATAATCGTTTGCACCTAGTTTAAATCCTGTTAATTGGTCACATTCTTCCGCTTTTGCTGTAAGCATAATAATAGGAACAGAAGATATACTTTTTATCTCTTTTAAAACTTCCCAACCATCCATTTTTGGCATCATAACGTCTAGGATAATGAGATCAATTTTATTACGATATTCATTAAAAATGTCAAATGCCTGCTTCCCATCTGTTACAGTTAACACTCCAAATCCGGAATTTACCAGAAAGTCGGAAACAAGTTTCCCCAGCCTTATTTCATCATCAGCAATTAGTATTAATGATTTTTTCATAGTAAATCCCTTTCTAGATTTTGGTATGTTTTATCATTACCAAAGATTTGTGATGAAAATGTGATAAACGTTATTTTTTGTATCTAATTTTTTTAAAATGAATTTATTGATAACTAATTGCCTGTTTTCCCATTTGAATCCATGATTCTTCAAAACTATCTCTTGGAACACCAGTATATGGTTGGTTTGCTAATGGATCGTTTAGATACACATTATTTTCATCGTAACCTACTACTAATACACTGTGCTCTCTATAGGTAATTTGTATTTCCCCAGATGATGTCACCCAGGTGGTAAATTCACTTTCCGGCAATTGAGAAAATCTTGAATTTGTAATGACCCAAACAGGAGAACCATTGTCTATCATATGATAAACAGACTCAATACTTCTGCCTGTTATATCTATTATTCTACCTGGTAAATACGTTTCGGCTAAAGCTGCAATCGGGGCATGGTAAACGCCATATCCTGGATTATCAAAGGAATATATATCTCCAACAAATCCATCATTTGGATTTCCTCTCACCCCATTTGAATCCCGGAAAGGAACGGTGGTTATTTCGTTCGCAAGCGTCATTTTGTCTATAGAAACACCCGCATACTGAAGGAGCATTGCTAGACTAGAAACTTCGCAGCCCCGTGGTAATTCAGGCATTTGCTGGATATGCGGCACATTAACTAATTTTCCATCCTGCATCTGATATACAACTTGAGTCTCGTCAGTATTCAGGATTGTATCTTCAGAAGAGAATGCAACCGAATTGGAATCAAGAGTATTCGTAAGCTGTTCTTGGTTTGCATCTTCTATATGATTACTCATTATTGTAGTAGTGCTAGATTCTGATTTTTGCGCTTTCGCATAATTAACGCCTATGAGTATTCCTATAACAAGTATTAGGATAAGTATTTTAATTTCAAAAGTTTTCTCCTCTCTAAATCTTTCTCTTTTACAGTGAAGTGTATAATTGACTGAATAGCCCTATTATGAAGGGACAACCTTAAACTTTTCTTAAAAAATGAAAATACAAAAAAGAGCCAGTCCTCTTTACTAGAAGATTATGTTTGTTTATTATGTAACAGATTAGTTTTATACTAATTAAGAATTGTTTAAGGTTAATATTGAACAATAGAAGAGTGATAGAAATAGAGGAAGAGGACGAAGCTCGTCTTAGAAGGAGCCTAGAAATCTTGTAATCGAGAGGAAGTGGCACCATGAATAGAAGAATGATTAAATTGTTACTATTTCTAGTAGCTATAGGGATTAGTACTATTTTAATATTTAGAGAAAACGAAACCAAACCATCTAAAGCAACAGGCATTAAACAAGATCAGAATGTGCCTTTACCAACTGAACTCCATCCTATAGTAAAGGAACGAAGCGATCAATTAGTCCAACAGGCAGCAAAAAAAGGAATTGTAGTTTTGATTACTGACGGTTTTCGCAGTGTGGACGAGCAGAACACCATTTATGAACAGGGACGTACGACTGAGGGCAATATTGTCTCGAATGCAAAAGGTGGAGAATCCTATCATAATTATGGGCTTGCCATTGATTTTGCACTTGAAACTCCTTCAGGAAATGTCATTTGGGATCGGCAATATGATGGCAATCAAAATAGTAAGGCCGATTGGTCCGAGGTAGTAAAAATGGCAAAGTCATTAGGATTCGAGTGGGGCGGAGATTGGAAAGATTTTAAAGATTATCCACATCTCCAAATGGATTTCGGACTGACCATTGCCGATTTGCAGAATGGGCAAAGACCCGATGAATCATCTAACGTGGCAGATACCAAGTGATATCTAAGAACTAAAACAAACACCATCTAATAAAGATGGTGCCTGCTGCTATTCAGTCCGTCATTTACTTATGTTTACACATATAAAAATCTATATGGATTGAAGAATATCTCACACCGGACGCCTTTATCAAAAGGGACCCCCTTATTGGTTAAATCTTTTTTTCAATTCTTCTAATGTTAGCTTCCCTGTTTTTTCAACTGGCTTATTGGAAGTTGGGAAGTATGGATTGATCGACATGAAGTTCTTTTCGACAAAGTTAAAGTCAATAATGTCAACGACTCCATCTTTGTTAAGATCTTCTTTCAATTTATCCCCTGAAATTCCAGCATTATACGCAACAAGCTTTGCATCATAAATATCGATTACTTGATCTCCGTTGACATCTCCAGCAGCAGCTGTATCTGTATATATACTATAGAAATTACCTTGGACTTTTCCATCAATCGTCCTACTCAAAGTTAATTTTTTACTGTATAGGAAATGGCCTGGAATATCTACTATTAACGTATAGTCATCCTTTGTTGCTGGAATTTCTGTAAACGTCATATAACCATTTTCTGAAATATTTGCAGAGTATTTTTTACCATTTTTATCAACTAGATAAGCTTTTGTCCCAATCTTTGAATAATCTAGATCATAGTTGTCTAAATTAACTGCTTCACCATGATAGTAACCTTCTACCCATGAGTGCTGTGAAATGAATTTAAACTTTTCAGCAAATGTTGGTAAAGAAGACTTACTACCAGAGCTTGTTTGGTAGGAAGATTCTTGATAATAGAAAGCACTTTCTACCATGTAATTATGGTCATCGACTACTTTTAAAGTGATATCCAATAAATCAATATCATCATTAATGGAAACCGGTAATTTTGTCTTTTTGTCTGAAATATCTACAGCAAATGCTGAAAGATTAGACCAGGTGTTTTCTGTAATTTGTGGCTTTGCGACATTAATAGTCCAATTATTTTTCTTTGCAAGATCCACTAGCTGTTTTGATGGCTTAACGTCTACCACTTTATAGAAATTAGGGACATCGATTGTTACAGAAGCACTTGTTAAATCTTTAGAGTTTTGAACGGTAAATGTATTTACAAACTCCGATCCAAGACTTACACTTTTTGTATTTGGTTTTATTGTCGAATATTTATCCCCTTTATTAATAAAAGTAAAGTCTGGGAAAGTTGGATTTCCTGCAGTAGCGTAATCATAAGTATAGATGGCTACATTTGTTGGATAGTTCGCATATTCTTCTGGTAAGACACCAAATTTAAATTCACCATTTGCATTTGGGAAAAATTCAGCTGTTGGCCAATATGAATCTTGATAAGCGTACACGGTATTTGCCTCTTGAGTGATGTCATGACCTCTACTTTTTAAATAATCAATCGTATCATCATACAATTTTCCATGGACCCAATAAGCTGTATAATCTTGTCCATCATAACTTTCAGTTGTTAAATCTGAACTTGTAAGTTCTTTGATTCCTGTTTTCTTATCAAATTCCAGTGTTGGAGCTGTATTATCGATCACCATATCATTATCGATTTTATATGTTTTTCCATCAGCCCCTGTACCAATGTAAGAAACAATGTATTTACCTTCTTTAAGTGGTTCATATTCAAGTGCTAAAGGTTTATTCGGATCACCTGTAAAATGTTTTACTTCACCTGAAAATCCGAAGAATATGAAGTAATCCGTATCAACTGCCGCATTTTCTAAATTAAACGTGCCATAAAACCCAATTGGTTTTCCATCTAGATCGCTAACCACGACATCAATCGTTTTCATATGACTATTTAACTTGAAATCGACTGGTGTAAAAGGCTCGATGTATGGATGAAAGTTACTAAGGTCATTTGTTATTGCATGTTTATAAAATTTTAGTTTTTCGAATCCAGGTTTAGCATAACGAACATGGAAAGGAATTTGATATTCTGCCGTTTTTGACTCATTTTCGATATAAATATATCCCTGATATACACCAAATTCTGCATTAGCTGGAATGGATATTTCTGCATTCATATTTTTACTCTCATTGCCATTCATTTCAATCGTCGATGGTAATTGAAGCGTCACACCACTCTTTGCAGCATCCTTTGAGACACCATCGATTGTTAAAAATTCAACTCTAGTATGATATGTTTCTAGTTCACTGCTTAAATTCTTAATAGAAATCGAGGTTGTTCTATTTTGAGTCTCACTTGATTGTGCAATACTACCAAAAGGTAGAGATCCTGAGATGTCATCGATTTCTATTTTTAAACCTTCTTCATCCAAGGTAGTCGTCTTATTTTGTACTTCAAACAACGTTGTATTGTGGACTGCCTCATAAGCATCTACTCGTCCTGCTCCAACTTCATTCACATTGTACGTACGACCTTTTAAAGGATCAGCCGTATTCATTAGCGCTGCCTTTACATCTGCAACTGTATAATCTGGATGTGATTGTAATAATAGGGCTGCAACTCCAGCAACATGTGGTGTTGCCATGGATGTTCCACTTAAACTTGCATAACCACTAGAATAATCGACACCATCTTCTGGACTATTAATATATTCTGGAACAGTAGAGAATGTAGACACTCCAGGTGCTACTACATCTGGCTTAATATCAAAGTTATTTCTTACTGGACCACGTGAGCTAAAATCAGCTAACACATCCCCTGAAGTCATATTTGACTGTAAGTCTGTTAATTTAAGTTTAGCTGAAGGGTCTGCTTTTAATTTTTCTGAAAGCTTTACTCCGTCGGCCTGTAACATTTTAAATGTTGGGACATAACCATGATTTTCACCTAAGAAAAATGGAATTTCGCCATCTTCATTATTGTAAAGTAAAACTGCTGTTGCACCTTTTTCATGAGCACGTCGGATTTTTTCATCAAACGAGATCGTGCCACGAGAAATTAATGCCACTTTCCCATTAACGTCTTTGTCAGCATAATCCTCTTCGGTACCAATTCCTACTTCAACAACATTGTACTCTTTATCAATTAACTGTAGATAATCCTTACCAAGGCCATGCCCCATTAATGTATTTTGCACTGAAATATCTGCAAAACTCGCCTTAACAGTTGGAATATCCGTCGGCACATCACTTGCACCAACAGTGATTGCTAGTGGAGAAGCACCTGGGGATCCTAGCGTTCCTGGATTTGGCCCTGCATTTCCTCCTGCTATAATGGGTATGACCCCTTTTAATGCTGCATTGTTGATTGCTACAGATGTAGCGTCTAAGGAATGATTATTACCATTACCTAATGATAGATTAATAACATCCATTCCATCTTCTACCGCTCTTTCTATACCCGCGATTACGGATGAATCATATCCTGATCCATATTCTCCTAATACTCGATATGCATACAAGTCAACATTTGGTGCTACACCTGTCATTGCATATTCAACATCATTTTTAGGGTTAGATGCGATTGTTCCAGCTACATGAGTTCCGTGTTCTGTATAGTAGGCAGTACCATTTATCGTTTCAGGTTGACCAGACGCAAGCCATTGCTCTCTAGTTGTTTCCATTGGATCAGAGTCATTTTCGACAAAATCATATCCGCCTTTATAAACATCTTTTAAATCAGGGTGATTATAGTCAATCCCTGTATCAAGTACCCCAACTTTGATTCCTTGTCCTTTTATGCCCTCATTATGTAAACGATCCACTCCTATATGAGGAAGCGCTGGTGGAATTACTTTTCCAGTGGTTGGTACTTGAGTAATAGTCGATTCATTTTTCGGTAAACTAACGACATTGTCTTTCCATATCCTTTTGACTACACCAGTCTCAAGCAAGGTATTAATTTCACTTGTAGGAATCGTCATAGCCATACCATTAAATACATTCTGGTAAGTTTGTTTAATTTGATATTGAAGTGATTTTTTTTCTTTTAATTTTGGGTTCAATTCCTTCTTTTTATTGAAAAGCTCTTCTAAGCGTTGCTTGAAATGTTCCTGTTCTCCTTTAATCTTTTCTACTTTATTTTTTGATGTACCTTTTGATCTTGATTGCTGGGCATTTTCGACCGGATCTGTTTTGAACTCAACAATGACATTTGCAGTTTTATCTTTATTAGACAATAAACTTGGATCAATAATGAAGCCTTCTTGAGGAGTTAATCGTTTTACAGACTGCCTTTGTTCCTCAGTTAGTCCTTTTAAGATCGTTTCAGTAGAATTCGAAATCGCATAAGATTTTTGCTGAGGCATTAAATATGATGTAAGAAGGCCAGACGCTATTACACCTGATACCATAACATTTAGAAATTGTTTCTTTCGATTTTTCATTAAGTAACGCTCCTTCTACTATTTTGATTTCTGCTGCAAATTTTATTTCTATTACTTTTTAAAAATAATAATCTAACAAATTTTTCTTTATTAAATGGTTACATATTCCTATGAGCATCGCATTCCTCCCGAAAGATAGATAGTGTAAAATAAGAGTATGAATAATTAGACAACTCTATTAATTCATATTGTACTTGAGCTTTTATTCGCGGTAAACTGGGGGAATTTTTCTCCAAGTTTTCCTAATTCCACTGCAGAATGTGTCGAAAACCTTGTAGAACATTGTCAAACTTAGAAGAACGTGAAAGATTTTTGTAAAATCTTATAAAGTTAGATATCAAACAAATGACAATTGTTAAACTATATCGAAAAAATCATTTTTCTACTTGGGGGAATCGTGGTTTTCCTAATACAATTACATCCAAATTTTATTCTAAAAGGAATATTATTCAAAAAGGAGAAATTCAATATGAATGAGGGGAAAATCATTAGGTTTTATCGGGAAAAATCCCAAATGACGCAGGAGCAATTAGGAAAAGGAATATGTTCTGGAACACATATAAGTAAAATTGAGCGTTTACATACGGAATATGCACCTGAAATTATCACTCTTTTATCCCAGAGACTAGGGATAAATATCGAAACTGAATTAATTAAGCTGAATAATATTAAAAATCGTTTAAATCATTGGCATGATGTTATTGTCATGCAATTATTTGAAGAGATGGACCTTATTAATCATGAACTTGAGCAAGAAGAGTTAATTCAAATCTCTGATTATATCGATCTTTACAAATTACTTCGGGTTAGGTATTTACTAATGCACAACTTAACCGAGGAGGCATTAGAAATCATCGATGAAATCCAAAAGAAAGAACATAAATTATCAACCTACGAAGCAAACCTATTCAAACACGTTTTAGGAGTCTACTATATAGCAAAACATGAAAATCTCAAAGCCTTGAAAGCATTAAAGTCAATAAATGATACAGATTACAATAATAAGGAATATACCTATTATTTAGCAGTCGCCTATCATTCAATTGAATCACCTGTTATGGCTTATTATTACGCAGATAAATCGCGGCAATTTTTTAAGGAAATAAATAACTACCTTAGAGTGATTGATGCAGAGATGCTTATGGCAATTCAAGTTAAAGATGATGGAGATTTTAAAGAGACCATTCAGAGGTTTGAAAGCTTAATCAAAAGCTGTGAACTTTGTCATTCACCTGGTCGAAAGGCAAAGGTATTACACAACTTAGCTTTTGAATACTATAGAAGAAAAGATTATGAACCAGCCAATATTTACTATAAAGAGTCTATGATTCTTAAAGATAATGAATCAAGCCCCTACTTACTTTCTTTAGAAGGCTATATAAGGAGTGCATATTATGGGAGTCTACTTCCAAAAGAGGAATTATTACAACTGGCAAATGAAGGACTCGAAAGAGCCATAAAGAAAAATGAACAATTATATATAATCTTATTTACCTTACTTAGTTATTTAATTCAAGATAAAGAACAGGAATACCATCAATACTTGTTCGATTATTCATTACCTTTGTTTAAAAAATTTGGCTTTGTTTATTTAATTAAACGTTCCGAAAAAGAATTATTTAATTATTATCTTAACCAGAGACAAACTGGTAAAGCCTTAAAAATAGCCGATGTATTGATTAATCATTAGGGATGACCAAGGGTGACCAAGGGGACGGTTCTCCTGGCCTTTTTTGGCCAGG
>NZ_NPDD01000190.1 GCF_002272245.1 Bacillus sp. 7884-1
TTTAGCATTTACGAATGACGATAAAAGTGGGAAAATGGTAGTGAATCCTCAATAAAAAGGAGTTGAGATGTTTACTATCATTACTTCTGTTTTATCTTCATCTTAAGATTCAATCCGCTCTAAAACCTTCCTGAAATTAATCGTTTTATATTCTCAAATTCCTCAAATTACCGTTTAAATTCCCTTTTATATTTTACAATGGTCTACTACTGGATATATTTTATTCCTTTACAAAAAGACGAATAAAGTGGGAAAATGAATGCTGGATGCTTTATCAAAAGGAGCAATCGGAATGAAATTAATTATTGCTGAAAAGCCAGATCAAGGTTCAACATTGGCTTCTATTTTTAAAAATAAAAAACAAAATGGTTTTATTGAAGTTTTTCCTAATGAGACTTTTCCTAATGGTGCCTATGTCACTTGGGCGATTGGTCATTTATGCCAGCTTGTTAATCCAGAAACATATGAGCCGGGATGGAAGAAATGGTCTTTGGATAATCTGCCGATGATTCCGAATCAATTCCAATATGAAGTAACGAAGGATAAAGTAAAACAATTTTCCGTTATTCAGAAGCTGGTAAATAATCCTGCGGTATCAGAAATTATCCATGCTGGTGATGCCGGGCGAGAGGGTGAATTAATTATCCGTAATATACTTCGAATTACTGGCTGTAAAAAGCCAATGAAACGACTTTGGATATCCTCTTTAACCGCTAACTCCATTCGCGAAGGGTTTAATAAATTATTAGACGAAGATTATACAAGGAATTTATATTTTGAAGCGTACACCCGGGCTTGTGCAGATTGGGTAGTCGGAATGAATGCCTCACGGCTATATAGCTTACTGCTGCAAAAACAAGGCTTTTCAGATGTTTTTTCAGTAGGCAGAGTTCAAACACCCACATTAGCACTTATTGTAAAAAGAGAATTAGAAATTGAAAATTTCAAGTCCGAGCCCTTTTGGGAAGTGATTGGTCATTTTAACATCGATGGAAAGAAATACAGCGGTAAGTGGCAGAATGATGGAGAATCACGGGTCAAAACAAAAGAAATGGCTGAGAAGGTTGCGGCGTTTTGCCGAGAAAAGCCTGCAGAAGTTTCAGATGTTATATCGGAAAGAAAAGAATTTTTTCCACCGTTACTTTATAATCTCTCTGCTCTTCAGGCTGAAGCGAATAAACGATACAAATTTTCACCGAAGAAGACACTGGATGTACTGCAAAAACTTTATCAAAAAGGAAATGTATCCTATCCCCGTTCTGACTCGCGGTATGTAACGAAAGAAGAAGCGAATACATTCCCTGAAATTCTTACTAAATTAAGTCATATCAATGGTTATGATAAATTCTTCCCGCTGCCAGTGGAATCCATTGTGGATAACAAACGATATGTAAATGAAAAAAAAGTTACAGATCACTATGCCATTATTCCTACTGAACAAATTCCAAATGTTGAAAGATTGGACCCAGATGAAAAGAAACTTTATGACCTCATTGTTACAAGTTTAATTGCCGCGCATTATCCAAAAGCAATTGCTGAATATACGACGGTGTCAACTTTAGTAGATGGTCGGGCGGTATTTCAGTCAAAGGGAAAGGTGCAAATCGACGAAGGCTGGCGGAAGGTAATCAACCAAAAGGAAAAAGAGGATGAACCGGCACTGCCGAAAGTTTCAAAAGGGGAACAAGGCCGTACGACAAAGGTCGATGTAAAAGAGAGCCAGACACAGCCTCCAAAACGCTATACCGAAGGTCAGTTAATCACGCTAATGAAGACTGTTGGCAAGCATATTGAAGACAAGGAAATGGAGAAAATTTTATCTAGGACAGAAGGTCTTGGTACTGAGGCGACAAGGGCTGGAATTATTACGATGCTGAAGGACCGAAAATATATTGATGTAACCAAAAACCTAGTTTATGCAACATCAAAAGCTAGAATTTTGATAGAAGCGATTGGTGAGGAGATTCTTGCTTCCCCAGAAATGACGGCAAAATGGGAACAGAAATTAAAAGAAATTTCAGAGGGGTCTGCTTCTCCAAAGAACTTCATGGAGCAAACCAATAAAATGGTCTCCCATCTTATTTCTTCTGGAGTGGGACATTCTGCAAATTGGGTATTTTCAGAAGATGTTCGTGAAAATTTCACTCCTAGTAAGAAGATGACAAAGGGTAAAGGCAGTACGAAGCTGGGAAACTGTAAAAAATGTGATGGCTCTATTGTGGATAAAGGAAGCTTTTACGGTTGTTCGAACTATCAAAAAAACCAATGTAATTTCACGATATCCAAAAAGATTCTTGGAAAAAACATTACCCAAAAGAATATTAAACTCCTTCTAACAGAAGGAAAAACAGAGTTGATTGAAGGATTTACGAATAAGGACAAAACCTTTAATGCAAGGCTTTTTCTAGATGAACAGGAGAAAAGGCTCAAGTTTTTATTTGAAGAACAAAGTGCTAAAAGTGTGACAAAGTGATAATTCAACTTGTCACTATTTTTTATCTATAGTAAACTTTTAGGAGAGTAATTTTTTTGGAGGTCCGGGATGCCAACACCTAGTATGGAAGATTATATTGAACAAATATATATGTTAATTGAAGAAAAAGGGTATGCCCGTGTTTCAGATATTGCAGAGGCACTATCTGTTCATCCCTCCTCAGTAACAAAAATGGTACAAAAGCTCGATAAAGATGAATATTTAGTCTATGAAAAATACAGGGGCTTCAGCTTAACGACAAAGGGGAATAAGATTGGAAAACGCCTTGTATTTAGACATGATTTACTTGAACAATTCTTAAAAATCATCGGAGTAAAAGATGAGAATATTTATAATGATGTCGAAGGAATTGAGCATCACTTAAGCTGGGATTCCATAGAAAGAATCGTTGACCTCGTTCAATTTTTCCAAGAAGATGAAACGAGAATAGAGGCATTAAAAGAAGTCCAAAAACAAAACGAAGCTGATTAATTGTAAAGCACCTGGCATGAGCCAGGTGCTTTTTTAGAAGAAATCAGGGTAATGGTCAAAGGATTGTTCAAGCTCAGGGCTTAGAACAAGATTACCATTGTAATCCTCAATCGCTTGAACGCCTTTGATGACGCCGTTTGCAGCTTCCATTAATGCTTTTTGATAGGAAATAATCCGTCCTCCGGATGTGACAAAGCTGATAATCTCTCCAAAATGGTTCCGATGCAGTGCTACGACTGTTTCCACAACGTTTCCCCCCTTTGCTCGATATTCTTTCTATTATTTACAAAAAATAAACGAAGAGGGATTATAATTTTACGACAAGTTATGCTTATAAAGACATAGAAAAGAAGCATCGGTTTATCCCGATGCTTCTTTTCTTAATCCCAATTAAAAGGTGTTTCCTGATAAACGTAATAGTTGAGCCAGTTTGAGAAGAACAAGTGTCCATGAGAACGCCAGCGATTGATTGGCGGCTGTGTTGGATCGTTGTTTGGAAAGTAATTTTCCGGAATGTGAATTTGCAGTCCTCTCTCAATATCTCGATTGTATTCTTGAGCTAAGGAATCAGATTCGTATTCCAAATGACCTGTAATCATCACATGCTTTCGGTCTCTGGAGGCAACGAGTAGGGCTCCAGCTTCCTCCGAAGCAGCTAAAAGCTTAAGCTCAGGATTCTCGTGAATTTCACCAATTGATACATCTGTATATCGAGAATGGGGAGCATAAAAATGATCATCAAAACCACGCAGGAGTAAATCATTTTGCTCAAATATTTGGTGTTCATAGATTCCTGAACATTTACGAGACAGTTCAAATTTATCAATCCCATAATGATAAAATAGTGCGGCCTGTGCACCCCAGCAAATATGCAGGGTGGAAGTGACATTGGTTTTGGTCCAGTCCATAATCTCGGTGAGTTCTTCCCAATATTTTACTTGCTCAAACTCCATTAGTTCAACAGGAGCACCAGTAATAATCATGCCATCATATTTTTGGTTTTTGACCTCAGAATAGGTGGTATAGAATTGTTCAAGATGCTGTTTGCTCGTGTTTGTTGATTCATAGGAATTGGTTTTTAAAAATTTTACATTTACCTGCAGCGGGCTGTTTCCCAATAGCCTTAAGAGCTGCGTCTCTGCCTTTTCTTTTTCGGGCATTAAATTTAATATAAGAAGTTTTAATGGCCGAATGTCCTGACTTATTGCCCGATCGTCGTCCATGACAAAGATATTCTCATGTTCAAGGATTTCTCTTGCAGGCAGCAGCTTTGGAATGTTAATAGGCAAGGTGCACTCCCCCTTATTTCTTATCAAGTTAAGTTAAGTATATAGTATATTTTTAAAATTCGGTCATTAACATTATAAACATTATCTTAAATTCAGAAAAGAATAATTTATTGTGAGAAATTTTACACGAAATAAATCAGTGATTTGATACAATAAAAGAGGTTTACAATTCTATGTGAATGCGGGGGATCATTTTTGCAAATTAAAACATCATATAAGTCCGACATTGAAATTGCACAAGAATCAACCATGAAGCCAATAGTTGAGATTGCCAGAACAATTGGTTTAACGGAAGATGACCTCGAACTCTTTGGGAAATATAAAGCGAAAATATCGTATGAGGCACTTTCGAAGATTGAATCAAATAACAACGGGAAAATTATTCTTGTTACTTCCATTAATCCTACACCTGCAGGTGAGGGGAAATCTACAGTAACTGTTGGTCTTGGTGACGCTTTTCAACAGATTGGCAAGAAAGCAATTATTGCTATTAGGGAGCCTTCTTTAGGACCGACAATGGGAATAAAAGGTGGGGCAGCTGGTGGCGGCTACTCACAGGTATTGCCGATGGAAGAAATTAATTTACATTTTACTGGTGACTTGCATGCGATAACTACAGCAAATAATGCTTTGGCCGCATTACTCGACAATCATATTCAACAAGGAAATGAGCTTAAAATTGACCAGCGCCGCATTGTTTGGAAACGCGCAGTTGATTTAAATGATCGTGCGTTAAGAAAGGTCATTATCGGGCTAGGCGGACCTCTTCAAGGAGTACCGCGTGAAGATGGCTTTGATATAACCGTTGCCTCAGAAATTATGGCCGTTCTATGTTTGGCCTCAGATTTAAAGGATTTAAAATTACGATTAGCACGAATGGTTGTTGCCTATAATGACAAAAAGGAACCTGTAACGGTTGGGGACCTTGGGGTTGAAGGTGCACTGACATTATTGTTAAAGGATGCTGTGAAACCGAATCTTGTACAAACCATTGAACATACACCTGCACTCGTGCATGGCGGGCCTTTCGCTAATATTGCTCATGGCTGTAATAGTGTTATTGCTACTCGCGCTGCTGTAAAATTAGGAGATTATGTGATCACAGAAGGCGGCTTTGGAGCTGATTTAGGAGCGGAAAAGTTTTTACATATTAAAGCAAGAAGTGCAGGTATTAAGCCAGAAGCAGTGGTAATTGTTGCAACCATCCGGGCATTAAAAATGCATGGCGGGGTAGCCAAAGCTGATTTGGCAAAGGAAAACATCGCATCGTTAACGCTGGGCTTTGCTAATCTGCAAAAACATATTGAGACAATTAAAAGCTTTGGTTTACCAGTGGTTGTAGCGATTAATAAATTCGTTACAGATACAGAGCTAGAAGTGCAAACACTGCTTGAATGGTGCAAACGGGAAGGCGTTCCTGTTGCTTTAACAGAGGTTTGGGAAAAAGGCGGTGCAGGTGGGATTGAGCTTGCAGAAGCAATTTTATCGGTAATTGAAAAAGAAGAAAATAAGTTTCATCCTCTTTATGACTTATCTGATTCACTTGAATCAAAAGTAAGAACGATTGTTCAAAAGGTTTATGGAGGAAAAGATGTAGAATTCTCGTCAAAAGCAAAAAAACAGCTTGAGGATTATGAAAAATTTGGATGGTCTAATTTAGCCATTTGTATGGCTAAGTCACAATATTCCTTGTCTGATGATCCAACGAAACTCGGGAGACCAACTGACTTTACAGTGAATGTCAGGGAGTTCAAACCATCGATTGGAGCTGGTTTCATCGTGGCTCTAACGGGAGAAGTAATGACCATGCCAGGACTGCCGAAGCAACCTGCAGCCTTAAATATGGACGTGGACGAAAAAGGCAGGGCACTAGGTTTGTTTTAACAAATTGAGGTGAGTTGAATGTTTGATCCAACTGCTTTTGATAATATGAAGGTAGTCATAGAAGGCGCAATTTACGATTTAGACCTTGCAGGTGAAATTGTTATCATTGATCGCAACGATCAGATGAACATGGCGAAAATGTCGCGAAGCTTTGATATGCACTTTCAATTACCTGATGCAAAAGGAAATATTGTTACTGCCAAAATGGAAATCAAAGCTGATATGGTTAATCTCGCTGCTGAGCTTTTATCTGCTGTGCTTTCACAAAAACATTCAGGATGTAAATTAAGACTTCAATTTTTTCATAAGGACATTACCGACGAAAAACAATTAAAGGAAATTAATTGGATCCTTACTGAAATTTGGGGAGTAACAAGAGAAATTTGTCAATCCGTTACGATTACCCCCTCCAAAGCACTAATTACAAATACTATTTCAATTGAATTTGACAGACTCATCGGTGAAGACCAAATGAATGATTTGGTTGAATTGCTTGATTTTATGGTAACAACCATTCAACACTTGCAATCATACCTTCTTGAAATCAGTAATTAAACTCCAAAACCAGCTAATTAATTTTAGCTGGTTTTTTATTGTATAAATTATTTACAATATTTCGATTTCAAGGTACGATTATTTTAACTAGATATTAAGACCTCATACCAATAATAAGGGGAGATTACATTGGTTAAAACGGCATGGGTAACTGACAGTACCGCTTTTTTAGATGACGAATTAAAAAATCATCCCGATTTGTATATAATACCATTAACAATATTACTAGATGGTGAAGAATTTGCTGACGGAATTGATTTAACCGCAGCACAGCTTTATGCAAGGTTGAAGGAGCTTAAGTCTCCACCTAAATCCTCGCAGCCAGCAGTAGGAGTTTTCAAAGAATTATACGAAAATCTTTCTAAGGATTATGACCAAGTGGTGGCAGTTCTACTATCAGGAAAATTAAGTGGAACAGTATCCTCTAGTGAACAGGCAGCGAAACTTGTTGATATTCCAGTTACAACCTTTGATTCCCAAATCCTAACTGCGCCAATGACGGCTTTATTAAAAAAGGGAATTGAACTAGTAGAAGCAGGCAACAGTATTGAATCTGTAATCGATCAATTAGAAGCATTAAAGACAACTAATGAGACGTATGTTCTAATTGGAAGCTTAGAACAGCTTCACCGCAGCGGCAGGATGTCTGGATTACAGTTCTTTTTAGGAAGTATGCTAAACGTCAAGCCGATCATTTCTATTGAAGATGGTGCTCTTAATACAAAAGAAAAAGTAAGAAGTGATAAGAAGGCTAAGGAAAAGATTCTTGATTACCTTAAATCTTCTTACGAAAAGCATAAGTTTAAAGAAGTTTATATTCTATATGGCCTACACCAGGAGCCCGCTAATGAATGGAAAGCGGAAATAAAAAAATTATATCCTGAGCTGAGCGTGATTTGCTGTCCGCTGGGTGCTGTTATTGGTGTTCACGCAGGCGAAAACACACTTGGCATCAGCTGGCATAATGGACTGAAATAACTTTATCCCCTTGTGAGCATACTAAAATGGCAGTTCATTTTAGCTGAGGGGGTAATCACCATTAGTAAGCAAGGAAGACAAAATCCAAATATGACGCGTGAGCAAATTGAAAAACAAGATCAGAAAAATGATGTTGAATTAGGCAGCGAGTTTACAATTGGGAACACAAAATCCCAAAGCCAGAAAAAAAGCGGCCGTCAAGCAAACAAAAAATAACTCCGAATTCTTTCGGGGTTATTTTTTGTGCGTTTTTCATGGTAAAATAGCATGGGTGAAGGATGGTGTTTCTAAATGAACGAACAAATTATCAAACAAAGTGCAGCTTATGTCCGTAGTGAACTAGGGGAAGACGCAACAGGACATGATTGGTATCATGTTGACCGTGTGAGACGGAATGCTTTACATATATGTCATCAAGAGCAAGCGGGTGACCCATTTATTATTGAAATGGCGGCCCTTTTGCACGATATACCTGACGAAAAGCTAAATGAAAGTGCTGAAGCAGGGCGAAATAAACTGGATTTATTTTTTCAAAGTATTGAACTGCCAAAAGATGCACAGAACGCTATTGTTCAAATTATAGAAAGTATTTCATATAAAGGCGGAAGAAAAACGGAGCTAAAGAGCATTGAGGCAAAAATCGTTCAGGATGCGGACCGATTAGATGCCATTGGAGCGATTGGTATTGCGAGGGCTTTTGCTTATGGCGGTAAAAAAGGACAACCCATCTACGATCCAACTGTAAATGTTCGGGAAGAAATGAGCCTAGAAGAATACCGAAAAGGAAAATCAACCAGTATTCATCATTTCTATGAAAAATTATTAAAATTGAAGGACTTACTAAATACAGATACAGCGAAGGAAATAGCAGAAAAACGTCATCAAGTGATGGAGCAATTTTTAGAACAATTTTATCTAGAATGGGATGGTCAAGACCGATGAAAATGCTCACAGTAGAAAATGTTACGAAAACGTATGGAGAAAAGCAGCTTTTTAACAATATTTCTATTACGATTGGTGAAAAAGAGCGTGTCGGCTTAATTGGTATCAATGGAACGGGAAAATCCTCTCTTTTAAAAATTATTGCTGGCCTAGATCAGCCGGATGACGGCAAAATTATTACGGGCAAGGATTACACTATTGCATTTCTTGACCAGCAGCCCGATTTGGATTCAGATAAGACGGTTCTTGAACAAGTTTTTCATGGAGATGCTCCTATTCTTAGGTTAATGCGTGAATACGAAAAGACGCTTTTGTTATTAAATACAGCTCCAAATGAGACGAAGATTCAAGAGGATTTATTCCAACTGCAAAAACAAATGGATGCTTTAAATGCTTGGGATGCAAGTACAAACGCCAAATCGATACTAATGAAACTCGGAATTGAGGATTTTACAAAGAAGATTGGTGAGCTTTCTGGGGGACAGAAGAAAAGGGTAGCCTTAGCTCAAGTACTAATTGCTGAGCCGGATTTACTGATTCTTGACGAGCCTACAAACCACCTAGACTTTGACTCTGTTAAGTGGCTCGAGGATTACTTGAGTAGATATAGCGGATCAATCCTGCTTGTCACACATGATCGTTATTTTTTAGATCGAGTTGCAAATAGAATGTTCGAACTAGATGGCGGTAATCTTTATAGCTACAAAGGAAATTATGCCGCATTTCTAGAAGCAAAAGCCATCCGTGAAGAAAATGAGGCAGCAACCTTTGAAAAAAGGCAGAATCTTTTTAGACGAGAGCTTGAGTGGATGAGACGTGGTGCTAAGGCACGTACAACGAAGCAAAAAGCGCGGATTCAACGTTTCGATGAACTTGACGATAAGCTTTCTGGCGGGAAGCCAACAGGTGAAAAGGTTGATATTTCATTAAATGGAAGCAGGCTTGGGAAACAGGTTTTTGAACTCAAGGATGCATCTAAACGTTACGAAGCAAAAACAATCCTAAATCACTTTGATTTACTTGTAAAACCAGGGGATCGCCTTGGGATAATCGGCAGAAATGGAACAGGAAAGTCAACATTATTAAATGTTCTAGCTAAAAAGCTGCCGCTCGATGAAGGTGAATTCATCATGGGGCAGACGGTGAAAATTGCTTATTATACACAGGAAAATGAAGATATGGATGAGAACAAGCGGATGATTGAATATATTAAAGAAACTGCAGAGGTGATTGAGACGTCAGATGGGAAAACGCTATCTGCAGCACTGATGCTCGAACGTTTTCTATTCCCGCCATTCTCCCATGGAACACCAATCCGCAAATTATCTGGCGGAGAAAAGCGCAGATTATACCTATTGAAGCTATTAATGACAGCACCTAATGTCCTTTTGCTGGATGAGCCGACAAATGATCTTGATACACAAACATTGACGGTTTTGGAAGATTATCTTGAAGATTTCCCTGGCGTTGTGATTACCGTATCCCATGACCGATATTTCCTTGATAAAGTGGTGGATCAACTGATTGTCTTGCGTGGAGAAGGCAGGATTGATTCTTTCTATGGAAATTACAGTGAATACCTTGAAAAAGAATCGACTGTAGAAGCGAAAAAGACGGTTGTAAGCTCAGTTTTATCTACTAAAGCTCCTGAAAAGGAAAAAAAGAAAAGAATGACCTTTAAGGAGAAAAAAGAGTGGGAAGAAATTGACGATTTGATTGAGAAAACGGAATCCCGCTTAGAAGAAATCGCGGGAGAAATCGGAAACACCGGTAGCGACTTCACAAAAGCGCAGGAATTAATGAAATTAGAAACAGAATTAAACGAAAAGCTCGAGTATTTGATTGAAAGATGGGAATATCTAGCTGAATTGGCTGAAAGTGAGTAGAAAAGTGCGTCGATGACGTACTTTTTTTTCGAGAAATATAAACTCCGCGTTAGCAATCACCTAAGACCAATTTCTAGAATGAACTATCACCATTATGTTAAACTTGTAAAGAGAAACTAAAGAATTAGGTGATCTTCATGAAAATAAAGGCAATCGAACCAACTCCAAGCCCAAATACGATGAAAATAATCTTAGATCAAGAACTGCCAATGGGGAAAAGCCATAATTATAAAAAAGAAACAGCCTCCCAAGCACCAGCTATTATACAAAGTATCCTTCAAATTGAGGGAATTAAAGGTGTTTATCATGTAGCTGATTTCCTTGCTGTTGAAAGAAATGCGAAGTTTGACTGGAAGGACCTATTGCCTCAAGTCCGACATACGTTTGGCGAAACAGCAGAACGAGCAGCTGAGTCCCAAACCAAATTAGATGAGCACTTTGGTGAAATCAAGGTTGAAGTCCAAATGTTTAAGGACATTCCTCTTCAGGTAAAACTAACAGATGGAACAACTGAAAAAAGATTTGGAATGCCGGAATACTTTTTAAAAGCAAGAGAACGTGCACAGCTTCCGGACGAAAATTATATCCTGCTCCGTCAATGGGATAATCAAGGTGTTAGATATGGTGAATTTGACCAAATTGGTCAGGAAGTAGTCGAAGAATTAATTGCAGCATATCCAACTCAGCGGCTTGAGGACCTAGTCTCCAAAGCCCAAACAAAGGAATCTGCAACGAGACCTAAACCAATAAGAGAACGTAGAAAAGTTACCTTAGAATTGTTAGACAATCCTGATTGGCAGATTCGCTATCAGCTTCTTGAACAAATGGATGATCCTGAACTAGAGGATTTACCTGTTTTAGAAAAAGCGTTAGCAGATGAAAAGCCATCGATTCGTAGACTTGCCACCGTTTACCTAGGGATGATTAAAGACCAAAACGTATTACCATATTTATATACGGCATTAAAAGATAAGACTGTGACAGTAAGAAGAACTGCTGGAGATTGCTTATCAGACCTTGGTTTTCCTGAGGCAAGTAAAGAGATGACCAAAGCACTTCAAGATTCAAGCAAATTAGTTCGTTGGCGCGCTGCAATGTTTTTGTATGAAGTGGGTGATGAAAGTTCATTGCCAGCCTTAAAGGCGCTTGAAAATGATCCTGAATTTGAGGTCAGCATGCAAATAAAAATGGCAATCGAAAGAATCGAAGGCGGCGAAGCTGCAAAAGGTTCCGTATGGAAGCAAATGACAGAAGCGCGGAAAAGAGACAACTAAATTGCACAAAGCAATTTAGATATAGTAAACTGCAAATATAGAAAGTGAGGTTTTTATTATGTCAATGGCATATGAGGAATACATGAGACAAATGGTTTTACCGATGCGTGAGGAGTTAACAAGAACAGGATTTCAAGAACTTACATCTGCTGAAGAAGTGGAAAGCTACATGGAAAATGCAAGTGGTACCACACTAGTGGTTGTAAATTCAGTTTGCGGATGTGCAGCTGGACTAGCAAGACCTGCAGCTACGCAGGCTGTATTAACTAGCGATAATAAACCAGAACATCTTGTAACTGTCTTTGCCGGACAGGATAAAGAAGCAACAGCGAAAATGCGTGAGTATTTCGAGGGCATTGAGCCATCTTCTCCATCAATGGCATTGTTAAAAGGAAATAAAGTGGTTCACTTTATACCTCGCCATGATATTGAGGGCATGCCTATGGAATCTATAATGGATAATTTAAAGGCTGCATTTGATGCCAATTGTTAAAAGGATGTCATTTGACGTCTTTTTTTTTGGTTTTTTAAGGTACAGTAAAAATAAAAATTACTACTATTCTTTAAGTAATGATTTTTCCAATTTGCCTGGAAAAGAAGTATAATAATTGGTAAGAGTCAAAAAATATCGGAAAAATTAGCATTCTTCCACGTACAAAGGGGAATTTAGATGAATAAGTGGATTCGTAAATCAGTTGTCGTACTAGTTTCACTTTTAACATTTGGTCTTATTACACCGACTCAATTAATAAATAACGTTAATGCTGAGAAACCTAATGAGAGAAAAACATTTGAATCAATTTCATCGGGGCAGACTAGCTATTTTGAAGAATCGCTTTTTGATAAAGAAGCAATTCTAAAGGAGTTACTTAAACAAGCGGAGCAGCAGTCGTATCAAAAATTTGGTACTCGAATTAAACCTGTCATCGAGAATGAATTTAGGGAAATTATTTTGCCAAATATTGAAAAAGCCTTAGAGGAAACAGCAGCACAGTTTCCAACTGAGGACTTAGTAAACTTAGCCATCACTGAGTCTCCGGGCAAAGGGCAGTCAGAGAAGATTTTCAACATCAAAAACAGTGATACAAATAGTGATGTTCTTCGGTTTCATGTTAGAAGAGATAACCCACCGCAAGCAGGTTACTGGTTTAACTTTCATTACCATACATATCATGACGGGTTCCAAAGTCATCATGAGCTGGGATCAATCTATTGGGATAAAAATACACCGCCGAAATGGATGAGTTAATGATTTGCGTAATACTATGAAAAAGTTTTATTATTATTAATGAAACCTTTTCTAGAGAATCTCGTATATAGACTATTACCTAAAATGGAGGAATGAAAAAATGGCAATTAGTTTATCAAAAGGACAAAAAGTAGACTTAACAAAAACAAATCCTGGATTAACAAATGTAGTAGTTGGATTAGGCTGGGATACAAATAAATATGATGGCGGTAATGATTTCGATCTAGATTCATCCGTTTTCTTATTAGGCGAAAATGGTAAGGTTACAAACGAAACTGATTTTGTTTTCTACAATAATCCAAAAGGTGCTAACGGTGCAGTTGTACATAATGGAGATAACCGAACAGGTGAAGGTGACGGGGATGATGAACAAGTTAATATCAATTTAACTGCAATCCCAGCTAACATTCAGCGTGTGACTTTCACGATTACGATTCATGACGCAGCCGCACGAAACCAAAACTTTGGTCAAGTATCCAATGCATATGCTCGTATTTTTAATGAAGCAAACGGTGAGGAACTAATCCGTTATGATTTAGGAGAAGATTTCTCTATCGAAACGGCAGTTGTAGTTGGCGAATTATACCGTCATAACGGCGAATGGAAGTTTAGCGCAATTGGCAGCGGCTATCAAGGCGGCCTTGCAGCTCTTGCTACAGACTTTGGATTATCAGTAGGATAACAACTAGAATAAAGACCCAGCACTCGCTGGGTCTTTAACAAAAAACATATAACATCCGGGAGGAATTTTTTTTATGTCTGTTTTGCAAGGAATTTTAGATACGTATGCACAATTTTTTAACTGGGAAATGTGGGGGCAGGTTTTAACAGACCCTGTTGCATGGGGCTTGATTGGAACACTGGTTATCCTTGAAGGATTACTTTCTGCGGACAACGCACTTGTTTTAGCTGTAATGGTGAAACACTTACCACCTGATCAACGTAAAAAAGCACTTTTCTATGGATTATTAGGCGCCTATGTTTTCCGTTTTATCGCAATTGGGGTAGGGGTATTCTTAATTAAGCTTTGGTGGGTAAAGATTATAGGTGCAGGGTACCTAGCATGGTTATCTATTAAGTACTTCATGGATAAACGTAAAGCAGCACAGAGTGAAGAGGAAGAAGCTCATGGTATGAACCAAACAGGTCTTCTTATTCGTCTTTTTGGAACCTTCTGGGGAACAGTTGTTGCAGTTGAAATAATGGATATTGCCTTTTCTGTTGATAGTGTGCTGGCTGCCTTTGGTGTCAGTGAAGAGATTTGGGTATTATTAGTCGGCGGTATGCTTGGGGTATTAATGATGCGTGGTATTGCCGGAGTTTTCTTGAAATTAATTGATCGCATACCTGAGCTTGAAACATCTGCTTATGTCTTAATTTTATTAATAGCAGCAAAAATGCTTATCGCTGTTTTCGGTATTCACCTGCCACATTCGTTCTTCTTTATTATTATTTTAGTTACATTCGGTGCGACTTTCGTTGTTCACTACATGAACAAGAAGAAAGAAGTGGGCAAAGAATCATAAATTTCAACGTACGACATAAAATGGGGAACAGACGAAAGTCAGTCCCCATTCTTTTTTATTAAAGGAGTAATTGAGAATGAAGTATTTTACTTATTTTTATGAAAATGAGCTAAAGGCATTATTTTTTCAAAGTCCTAAGGACTTTAACAAGTACAGTGATCGGGAGCTATTATCTTATGGTCTAGGTGCAACGCTATATATGCCAGCAACTCGTCCAAACATTCATCAAGACCTCCTTTCAAAAAAGCATGAAGGATTAACTTCGCTGGTTATTGATCTAGAGGATGCCGTTGGCGATATTGAAGTTGAAAAAGCGGAAGTATTACTAGTAGAGGAATTGCTCAAGCTATATGGTGAAATCAACAAAAAATATTTAACGATTGACGATTTACCTCTTATGTTTATCCGGATACGGAATATAGAGCAGCTAAAAAGAATCAAGGAACAATTAGGGAATGCCATTGAACTGTTAACGGGAGTGGTTTTACCGAAATTTAATGTGGAATTTGGTGAAGCTTTATTAGCTGAGGTTGTGAATATACATACAGAATACAAGCCTTTTTATGCCATGCCTATTCTTGAAAGTGATAAAATAATACAAAAAGAAACAAGAATGACTGAACTAATGTCGATTAAACATCTCCTAGATCAGTATAAGAATAATATTTTAAATGTTCGAATTGGGGCTACAGATTTTTGTGGGTTATATGGAATTCGTAGAAGTGTAGATACCACGGTCTACGAGATTGCTGTTTTACGAGATTGCATTGCTGATATTATTAATGTTTTTCAACGATCAGAAAGCCCCTATGTGATTTCAGGACCGGTCTGGGAGTATTTCAACTCGAAACCAAGAATGTTAAAACCACAACTAAGGCAAACTCCTTTTCGCGAACGATATGGTGACGAAGGTTTGAAATGGCGGGCTGAACTAATTGACCAAAATTTGGACGGTCTTATCAGAGAGGTCCTAATGGACATTGCCAATGGGCTAACGGGAAAAACAATTATTCATCCTACCCATATTAAAGCAGTTCAGGCCCTTAATGTTGTAACGTATGAGGAATTCATCGATGCATGTTCAATTGTTGAAGCAGCAAACGGTGAAATCGGTGTGAAAAAGAGTAATTTTTCCAATAAGATGAATGAAATTAAGCCCCATTTATTTTGGGCAAGAAAAATTCTATTAAAATCTCAGCTTTACGGGGTGCTGCATGAAGGATACACAAATATCGACCTTATCAAAAAAGACGTATACGTATACAATTCTTGACAGTATTAACGTTGATATTGAAGTAACTGCTAACCAGTATCAGTTGCCTCTTGACGACCTGTTTACGATGGCAGCAAGAATTAATAAAAAACGTTCGTTTTTATTTGTTAGTAAAGTTCTTGGGAAGCATCTGCCCATTCATCCACAAAAAGGTTTGTTAACAGCCGCATTACTTGCAGCAAGCTACGTAGAAAGAATCAAAGGATTGAATGCTCAGGTTACAGAAGAATTAATAAACACTTTTATTCAGAAAGAATCACAGTTTCAAAGTAAAGCCTTTATCCCTAGCTCTGTTAACCCGGTAGTTATCGGATTCGCTGAGACTGCTACCGCACTTGGGCACGCTTTTTTTGATTGCTTTGAAGGTGCAGAGTTTTTTCACACGACGCGAGAAGAGATAAGTAGTTTAATACCTTGTATAACCTTTGAAGAAGAGCATTCTCACGCTACCTCGCATCGCTGCTATATTCCGCTCAACATGATTAATAATGATCGTGAAATTATCTTAGTTGATGATGAAATGACCACGGGAAAAACAGCCATCAATATTATTCAATCCATCCATGCCCAGTTTCCTAGGAAGGAATATACTGTTGTATCAATTTTGGATTGGCGTTCAGCGGAAAACAAACAACAGTTTGCACAGTTAGAAAAAACACTTGGGGTAACGATTAACATCGTGAGCTTGATAAGTGGAGAGGTACAAGTTGAAGAGAGTGGTAAGCTTCAAGAACAAGAGCTGCCACTTACGTATCAAGGAATTGAACCATCTATTGAAGAGGTCCCATTATCTGATTTCTTTGATAAAGCTTGTACCTCAATTAATAATTCAACTCCTCTTATCAAAGAAACAGGACGCTTTGGGACAGATAGCCATGATAATAGAGTACTTCATAAGAAAATAAGTGATTCAGCTGCTGTGTTAAGACAGCACAGGACGGGAGGAAAAACTCTTTGTTTAGGAACTGGGGAATTCATGTATATGCCAATGAAATTGGCTGCGGAAATGGGAAGTAATGTTTTCTATCAATCCACGACTAGAAGTCCCATCTATATTCAAGATATAGATGGCTATGGGGCAAGACATGGAATCAGTTTTCCTAATCCAGAAGACCAGGATATTGCCTATTTCGTATACAATATTCCGCCCGGAGAATATGACGAATTATTTGTTTTTTTAGAAAGAGAAGTACCTGCTGAAAACCTTAAGCCATTCTTAAAACAAGTAGAAAAATTACAGATAAAGTCGATTAAAATCGTCTTTTTCTCACATTCATTGGGGTGAAAAGAATGTCAATCATAACCAATCAGCCTGCGAAAATGGGAAGCTATTCTGAGGAAGATGTTCTTTTTCTTTTAAAGGATTTAAGTGATATTGAACTCGAGGATTCTACCGTAAATCGGGAATTGAGAGTTCAATCTGGTCAGCATTACAGTGAATCACTGCCGATTGAATACCAGCCGCCAAAGGAATATGTAGATTTGTTTTGGGATACCATCAGTGAATATAAAACAAAGGTAGCTTTATGCGTTGGGATTGTAGCGGAGCAAATCTATCGACTTAAAGGGAAACAAGCCATTCTTGTATCGCTTGCTAGAGCAGGGACTCCTGTTGGAATTCTGATTAAAAGATATATTCATTTACGGTACGGCGTCTCTTTACCACATTATAGTATTTCTATTATTCGTGATAGAGGAATAGATGAAAATGCACTTCACTATATCCTCGCTAAACATCCTGAAGCAAATATTCAATTTGTGGATGGCTGGACAGGAAAAGGAGCCATTTCAATAGAACTTACCAAAGCATGCCAGGAGTTTGGAGAAAAGTATCAAATATGCCTTGATGATAAACTTGCTGTAATTGCCGATCCAGGGTATTGCACCACTCTTTTTGGCACACGGGAGGATTTTCTGATACCGAGTGCTTGTTTAAATTCGACCGTCTCAGGTCTTGTTAGTAGGACTGTATTAAATACACAATATATTGGAAAAAATGATTTTCACGGCGCTAAATATTACCGGGAGCTTCTATCTAGTGATGTCTCTAATGAATATATCGAATTGATTGCAACTGAATTTTCAGCCATTATGGACGAGGCTGAGAAAGCCGCTTTACAAAGGGCAAAAAAAGAGATTAAAACTGAATTTTTGGGTATGCAGGATGTTAAAACTATCCAAGCAGAATTTGTGATTGATAGTACGAATTATATAAAACCAGGAGTCGGGGAGACCACACGTGTCCTTCTCCGAAGAGTCCCATGGAAAATCCTAATGCGTGATCCTTCCAGCCCTTTTGTGAAACATATACTCATGCTCGCTGAAGAAAAAAATGTAGAGGTCGTTGCATATCCGCAAATGAATTATTTATGCATGGGCTTAATTAAATCGGTTAAGGGGACTAGCAAATGATAACAGCATCAGATCTTGATCGAACACTCGTGTATTCCAATCGGGCACTTGAAGAATTTGGTATCCCAGAGAACATCATGTTAAAGCCGGTTGAATTCCATAAGGGAACCTGGACTGGATATATGACAGAAGCTGCTTTTTCTATGTTAAAAGAAGTCAGTTCGCACAGCTTGTTTATACCCGTAACAACGCGAACGACGGAACAATTTAATAGATTTGTGATATTTGAAAAAGAAATCCCCTTAACTTATGCGATTACGGCAAATGGATCTCATATTTTGTATAAAGGGGAACACTTAGAGGATTGGTCTGAACATTTAATCGTTCAATTAAAAAATGGATGTGCACCTGAAGAAGAGTTACTTTATGCCTTGAGAAAATCTGGAATTACTTTGGATGGGGATAGAAAGCAGGCTGAAAATCTATTTTTTTACTTTATATTAAATTGTCTTCCGACCCCATCTGAACTGAGAGAAATCCGTGAGCTTACAGCGCAATATCGCTGGAAAATGAGCCTTCAAGGAAGAAAACTCTACTTTATTCCAACCGCTATCAGCAAGGGGAAGGCACTTGAATTTATTTGTAACCGAGAAGGAATGAAAGCTATGGCAGGCGCAGGTGATTCTGTTCTAGATTGGGATTTTCTAAAGAACTGCACCTATCGATTCGTCCCAAGCCATGGAGAACTGCTTAAAGTGATGGGACCAGCTGATATCACGCTGACAAACCAGCTCGGCGTTGCTGCAGGTGAAGAGATACTCGAACATTTCCTTAATGCATTATCACTCAAAGCTAACTTTTCTTAATATAAGGATAAAAGAAATAAAAATAGATACAATTGAACAAAGCAAATGAACCGCAAAAAAATAAAACTGACATACTAACAGTGGCAAGAACGGGAGAAAGTAACAGTGTGAAAAGTAAGCATAACCAGAACAAATCGATCATAACGAAGGTTTTTGAGACCATTAATTCCATAATGATACTTAATTCCTCGCTAACATCTTCCATTCTTGGCCGCTTATAAATAAACCTCATGAAGTCACCTACTTATATGTGAGTACTCCAATAATATGTAAGGACAGGGAAAAAGGTGAAAAATCAGGAAGATACATTATTAATGAAACATTTTACGATTATGTTCGTATAAACAATGAACCAATTATTTAACTGTGATATGATGGTAAAGAATACCCTTACATAATTTTACTAATGAATGGCTGTGTTAAATCGGGCTGTTGATTTGTGCTCCAGGCGCTTC
>NZ_NPDD01000191.1 GCF_002272245.1 Bacillus sp. 7884-1
CAGAGTTCTAAAATCTACATTTACCTTTAACACAGCCAAATGAATAAAAAATCTTTCGCTTTTTTGAGGGAAGGGATTATGAATGAACTTACCATATAACCAACTGAATGTCCGACCTTTATCCCTTTCATATGAAAATTGGCTTGGTATGCTGAAAACGCCCATGTCAGAACGGCCAGAATTTTTGATAGACAAGGGAACTATTCAGATTGGGCAAGTACTGGGGAAATTCCTTGGAATTCCGATTGACAGTGATGAATATTACAATCAGCTTTTTGAATATGTTTCAACACCTGACCTTGACTTACATTTATTAAGTGAGAATTCACTAAATAAAAATATTGATAATCAGCATTTTCAGTCAATTCAAAAGGTGTTCAATATCGGTCAAGAACAAAAGCTTTCAATCAATCGGTTCACCGCTTTTCTTGATGGTGAGCAGCTGCTGTATAAGTCAAAGGTCCCAGCTATACATCGAAAAGTAAGGGAAGCCATGATTGGGACACTCGAACTTTTTACCCATTGCGAAAAGGACGGATTAAAAAATCATGAACTAAGAAGGGTTCTAGTCGACCTAATCAAATGGTCGATGAACCATCTAAATCCTTTATTAGAGAGTATTGACTTGCAAAAGGGAATGCCAAAATTCCTATGGTATGGCGATATGAAGAGAAGTCAGCCTTATTTTGTCTATTATTTAATGAAGCTTGGCTGTGACTTAGTTATTTTTCATCCTGATGGCACAGATGTGTTAGCAGGATATCTCGAAGAGGAAATCTTTACACACCATTTTCCAAACAAACAACAGGCCGAGCCTTTCCCAACTGAGAAAAGAAATCGCCAAACCACTGTCGCATACCGTGCCTCAAGGGAAATTGAGACCATTCTCAACCAGGAGGGCTCTGGGTTATATAAACCCTGGCAGTTACGGGATTACACGCCATCTTCTATTACCTTAAAAACAACCTACGACGAATTGTTTATTCTCGGAAGAGAAATGGCAATGGTTCGACCAGGTTTTGAGGTAGAGACTGGACAGGTGAAGATTCCTTCCTTGTTTGCGAAAATACAGGGTGTGAGTAAAAATCGTAAAGAGTATTGGGATCGAATTCAAAACCTTACAGAATTCGAACATAGCTTATTGATTCGCCAGCTGCCGTTTACATGGTCAAGCTCCAACGATTTTCGCTTTCATTACCGTAACGCGCTTGGCAGGGATGGATTGTTAAATCCTGAAGTCATGATGCAGGCCCATTATTGGCCGTATTCCTTTTTGCCAACTGGCTTACAAAAAGGGATTGCCAATGCGATACGGCGAATTTGTGAAAAGCCGGGATTAAAATCGTTACCAGGGGAAAGCATGGAAGAGGTAAGCATCTATTTATTTAGTCAGGCGATGTTTACACCAAAAGAGATTATCCAGTTAATGGAGAAATTTGATTATTCTCAGCATGTGCCAAAGTTAATTATTTATAACAATGAAAGTCGCGGTATTCTTTCAAGATCGGATGCAGCTCTTATTTTACTTTTAAATCAATTTGGAATTGATATTATCGTATATAATCCGCCAGGTCATAACGATATAGAAAATTTCCTTCAGGAAAGTCTATTTGATACACACTGGCTTGAGGATGTTGTTTTTGATCTAGAATATAAAGAACCTTTTAAGTTAAAGAAAAAATTCTTTCAAGGAATCTTAAAAAATTTAAGGGGAGATTAAAGGAATGAATCTACCACAAAATCAATCTGCTAACTTAATGGAGAAAAACGTTGATGAAGCGTTAAGTGATGCTAAGATTTCAGACATTAAGCTTGCCCTTCGGAAGGAAACAGAAGTTCAGAATCTGGCAAGGTCGATTGATGAACGAGACCAGATTAAAATTTTGGAATTCGGTAAAGAGCCTGCCGTTCAAATATCTCGTTTTTCTGATCAAATCTTAGGCAATATGCGCACCACCAAGGTTGAAGACTCTGGTGAGCTATTGAAACAGCTGACCAAAATTATGGATAAGTTCGATCCAAAGGACTTCCAAAAGACCTCAACTGGATTTTTCGGAAAGCTCTTTAAAAAGGGCGAAAAGATGATTGAAAAGGTCTTTGGCAAATACCAAAGTATGGGTTCTGAAATTGATAAGGTATACGTGGAAATTTCAAAGTACCAGCATGAAATGGTGGATTCCACGAAAATGCTCGAGCAAATGTATGAGCAAAATTATCAATACTATATGACCCTTGAAAAATATGTGGTTGCCGGTGAAATGAAGGTAGAAGAACTTAAAAACAATCAATTGCCGCAGCTGGAATCACGTGTTGCTGCAGGTGATCAGATTGCATCGATGCAATTAGATACACTAAAAAATTCGATTGAGGCACTGGAGCAGCGAATTTATGACCTTGAAATGGCGAAAATGGTTTCTTTGCAGACAGCTCCGCAAATTCGCTTGCTGCAACGAGGAAATACGAAGCTGATAGGAAAAATTAATTCCGCCTTCGTAACCACGATTCCAATCTTTAAGAATGGTCTTATTCAGGCAGTTGCCGCAAAAAGACAGAAGCTTGTTGCGGATTCGATGAGTGAGCTTGATCGCCGTACCAACGAAATGCTGCTGAAAAATGCGCAAAACATTTCTAAGCAAAGCACAGATATTGCAAGGCTCGCCGGTGGTCCAAGTATCAAAATCGAGACCATAGAAGAATCCTGGAACATTATCATTAAAGGGATGCAGGAAACAAGAGCCATTGAAGAAGAAAACAAACGTTTGCGTGTGGAAGGTACAAAGCGGTTAGAACAGCTTCAGGATAACTTTAAAAAATTGAAACAACAATATTAATTGTCAAATAAAGTGCTGTGTTAAAGCAAATTTGTTATTTGGAGCGGAAGGCACGAAGACTCCTGCGGGAGGACGGTTCCGGGGAGACCCCGCAGGCGCTTAAGCGCCGAGGAGGCTCCCCAGAACCGCCCGCGGAAAGCGAAGTGCCTGAAGCGGAAATAAACAGACATGTTAGACACAGTTAATAAAACAAAAATTTTATGATGAGGTGAATGAAATTGGCTATTAGCTTACAAAAAGGTCAAAGAGTAGATTTAACAAAAGGAAATCCAGGATTATCAAAAATTATGGTAGGATTAGGCTGGGATCCAGTTCAAAGCGGTAAAAGCGGAGGCGGCGGTCTCTTCGGTGGATTGTTTGGCGGCGGAGGAGCAGGCGGCGGTGCCAATGTCGACTGTGACGCTTCTGTAATCATGCTTGGTGCCAACGATAAAATCCAAAACAACAATGACGTTATTTACTTCGGTAATCTTAAGAGCAAAGACGGAAGTGTGCAGCACTCTGGTGACAACTTAACAGGTGACGGAGACGGTGACGATGAACAAGTAATGGTTGACTTAAGCCGCGTTCCACAAAGCGTACAGAAGCTTGTATTTGTCGTTAATATTTATGATTGTGTAAAAAGAAAGCAGCACTTCGGCATGATCCGTAATGCGTTTATTCGTGTGGTAAACCCATCTAATAATAACGAATTAATCCGCTATAACTTATCTGATGATTACAGCGGTCAAACATCATTAATTGTTGGCGAAATTTATCGTCACAACACTGAATGGAAATTCGCTGCAGTAGGTACAGGTACAACTGCAGCAAGCCTAAGTGAAGTAGTTCGTTCATACAGTTAAAATCTTTTAGGAACAAGCCCTGCTTGTTCCTTCCAATATTTAGTGCTAAAGAGGTGATATAGTTGGGCATCAATTTATCTAAAGGGCAACGTATAGATTTAACAAAAACGAATCCTGGCTTAACAAAGGCTGTTATTGGTCTTGGCTGGGATACAAACCGCTATCATGGAGGTAACGACTTTGACCTTGATGCATCTGCGTTTTTAACCGACGCCAATGGCCGAGTAACACAGGACTTAGATTTTATCTTCTATAATAATTTAGTTCACACTTCTGGCGGAGTCGAGCATACAGGCGATAACCGGACAGGTGAGGGTGACGGGGACGACGAACAAATTCGTATTGATTTCAGTAAGGTTCCTTCGCATGTGCACCGGATTGCGATTGCAGTCACGATTCACGATGCAGACGCACGTAACCAAAACTTTGGACAGGTTTCCAATGCCTTCGCTAGGTTATTTGACGAAGAAACCAACCGAGAAATTCTCCGTTTTGACCTAGGCGAGGACTTCTCCGTTGAAACCGCCGTCGTTATTTGTGAGTTATATCGTCACAACGGTGAATGGAAATTCAATGCCATCGGAAGCGGATTTTCAGGTGGATTAGCCTCACTTTGCCGTAATTATGGACTAGAAGTATAAATGTTTTCGCAAAAAGCTGCCGTATGGGCAGTTTTTTGCATGAGAAGAGGAAATATCATGGTTAGGTGTTATGAAAATAGGTATCTTCGAAAAAATATCAGCGATGCCCATTTTCACTGAGAAATCCCACTGCAGTTTCCTACAAATTACCAATTATTCTACTCATCTACCATGTTATAATTCTACTATAGGATTAAACTACTAGGAGAATCATAATATGCGTAAATGGGTCATTTCCTCCGTTATTGCCGGATTATTTATGTCGATGATTACCACATCTAAAGCCTCATTTGACAGCATTTCACTTGGTGAATATCCAAGAAACTCTGAACTCTATCAATCGATAGATAACGAAAACTCCCTCCAACAACTAAACCAAATGATTATATTACCAAATAGTCTTTTTGATGAAAAAGCAGCGGCCGGAATTATTAATAGAATGGCCAGTCTCCCAGAATCGCTGCTCGAAAAAATCAACCAAAACGATATTACTCTAAAGCTGTTTACAGGAAAATTAACTGATAACCAAACAGCTCGATATTTAGCAGGACAGATTCCAAGAGGCTATCATTCACAAACAACGTGGGATGCAGTCCCGGGAATTGGCGGGTCTCAGGTGGTTTTAGTGAAAATAGGACATAGCGAAAAAGGAAAAGGGCATGGGTCCGTAAACTTAGAATTACACGAAATGGCACATTCAGTTGATAAGCTAGTTTTCGAGAACATTAGCAAAAATAAAGAATTCCAACTAATTTGGGAAGAGGAGAAAGGAATATTGTTTCCTGGAAACTCTTATTTCATCCTGCATGTGGAGGAATATTTTGCAGAGACTTTTGCGATGTACCATTTAAATAAAGAAACAAATAAACAATTAAAATCTGCCGCACCTCTTACGTACCAATTTATTAGAGATATTCACTAACCTTTCATGTAAACTGAAAGGTTTATTCTTATGCCTTCGGTATGATAAAATGAAAAACATATGTAAGACAAGGGGAGTGTCAGTTTTGAAGCAATATTTAGAGCTATGTGAGCATGTTTTGAAAAATGGCCAGCAAAAGGGAGACCGTACTGGAACTGGGACGATTAGTACTTTTGGTTTTCAAATGAGATTTGATTTAGCAGAAGGATTTCCATTATTAACGACTAAAAAGCTTCACTTAAAGTCAATTATTTATGAATTGCTATGGTTTTTAAACGGTGATACCAATGTCCGTTACTTACAAGAAAATGGTGTGCGGATCTGGAATGAATGGGCAGATGAAAACGGGGAGCTGGGTCCTGTTTATGGACATCAATGGCGTTCATGGACCGGTGCTGATGGCACGACGGTAGATCAAATTAGTGAGTTAATTCATCAAATAAAGACGAATCCTAATTCCCGGAGACTTATTGTGAATGCTTGGAATGTAGCAGAGATTGATAAAATGGCGTTGGCACCATGTCATTGCTTATTCCAATTCTACGTTTCAGATGGTAAATTATCTTGTCAATTGTATCAGCGCTCTGCAGATGTGTTTCTTGGGGTACCTTTTAATATTGCCTCTTACGCGTTATTGACAATGATGATTGCTCAGGTATGTGACTTGGAGCCGGGAGAATTTATCCACTCGTTTGGTGATGTACATATCTATCAAAATCATATTGAACAAATCAATATGCAGATGGGCCGAGAGCTTCGGACATTACCAAAAATGAAAATAAATCCAAACGTAAAGGATATCTATTCTTTTTCCTTTGAAGATTTTGTTTTAGAAGGTTATGATCCGCATCCACATATAAAAGGGGCAGTTTCTGTATGATTTCTTTTATTGTAGCTATGGATGAAAACAGAGTCATTGGCAAGGACAATCAATTGCCATGGCACTTACCAGAGGATTTAAAGTTCTTCAAACGAACGACAATGGGGCACCCTATTGCCATGGGCAGGAAAACGCATGAATCCATAGGACGTGTTCTTCCCGGCAGGGAAAATATCGTAATTACCCGGCAGCTGGATTATAAGGGCAATGATGTGACCATTTTCTACTCAATCGAGGAATTTGTTGAATATTGCAGAAATCAAGATGCTGAAATTTTTGTGATTGGCGGGGCAGAAATCTTCAAAGAAACTTTTGAATACGCAGACCGTCTTTATATCACACATATTGAAGAAGAGTTTGAGGGAGATACCTACTTCCCGAAGTTCAACGAACGTCAATGGGAGCTTGTTTCCTCAGAAAAAGGAATAAAAGATGAGAAAAATCCTTATAAGTACGAATATAGAATTTATGATCGCGTCAAAAAAGATAGCCGTTAACTCAGCAGGTTGAAGTATTGCGACATAAAGAAAGAAGCATCGACAACGATGCTTCTTTTCGTGTTAAAAATATGCACCATTTAATTCATAATCAGTAAGTTTATCAAGCATTCCTCTGAATTCATCTGGATGGCAGAAGTCTTCCTCGTGGAAATGAGCTTTCACCCATTGAATTAATTCATTAGGGCTATTAAAGTATTCCCCACTTCGGTCACTTTTGCGAATCATGTACCTTCCGTTCTCTTCATCGATGGTGACTTCTACTGGCAGGGCCCCATCAAAACTACTGAGTGAAAATTCCATCTTCATCACATCCATTCATTTAAGTTTCCAATAGTATATGTTTCTATTGATGAAATTATAAACGAATAAATACCTAATTGTCAAAATATTTATACAATTCAATATGCCATTTTACATTGACTTCATGTGTCGTTCTTGGTAAATTGTTAAGAGGAAAAGGTTCATATATAAATGCCAAAAATCACATCTAGGTAATTTTTCATAAATAATGTGAAATTAATATGAATTATTTCGTATATTTTACTCAAAACGGTATATCAATACTATAATCGTAGTAGAAAGATCATTAACTAAAGGGGATGTAAATGCATGTTCTCAAATATTGGAATACCAGGATTAATCCTTATCTTAACTCTAGCCCTCATCATCTTTGGACCTAAGAAATTACCTGAAATCGGTCGTGCCTTTGGACAAACGTTGAAGGAATTTAAAAAGTCTACTCGTGAATTAACAGACGATGTAATGAAAGACATCGATGAGGAAAAACAAAAATTGACTAAATAAGGTGTAAGAATCTCTTTCTTGCACCTTTTTTTCTTCAATTCTCTTTTAAACTATAAAAATGTTGTTAATCTAGTTTTTCTGAAGAAGAATTACTTTTCAACCTTTGAAATTGGCAGGGGAAATACATGGAAGATAAAGAATTACAATTAGTTGATCATCTAGATGAACTGCGTAAACGGATTATTATTTCCGCAGTTGCTTTTGTTGTTTTTTTTATTGTTGGATTCATTTATGTGACCGATATCTACGATTGGATTGTTCGAGATCTTGATGTCAAATTGATTGTACTCGGACCGAGTGATATTATTTGGGTTTATTTTATGATTGCGACGGTTATTGCTATTACGGGTACGATTCCGGTGTTGGCCAGCCAATTATGGATGTTTGTGAAGCCTGCACTTAAACCGATAGAAAGAAAAATTACCTTATCCTATATTCCAGCATTGTTTATTCTATTTATTGTTGGAATTTCTTTTGGTTATTTTATCATTTTCCCAATGGTGCTCGAGTTTTTAGTCAGTATGGGAGCAGATATGTTTGTAACCAATTTTACAGCTGAACGATATTTCCGTTTTATATTAAATATGACTCTTCCGTTTGGGGTTTTGTTTGAGTTACCAGCGGTCGTTATGTTCTTAACTTCATTAGGTATAATTAACCCATTCGTGTTAGCGAAAATCCGTAAATATGCATACTTTGTATTAATCTTGATTGCAATCGTTATTACACCTCCGGATTTCATGTCAGATTTTGTAGTAACACTGCCATTGTTACTGTTGTATGAAATCTCGATTAATTTATCGAAGTTTGTCTACAAGAAACGACTGAAAAAGCTTCAAGACGAAGAAAAAGAGTTTACCGAAGAAGCATAATTACATGTGAAAAAGGCCTTCAGAGATTAAGTTCTCTAAAGGCCTTTTTTTTGGCTGTGTTAGAGGAAAATGTTGATTGATCAATACAATGCGAAGAAAAGATTCACGGTGAATGTAGGCGAACCGCGAAAAACGAAATGCCGCTGCGGTGAGGTAATCAGAGGGTTAATCTCACCAACTGAATGTCCACTATTCGGAAAAGCCTGCCACCCAATGAACCCTGTCGGACCATGTATGGTTTCTGCAGAAGGAAGTTGTGCAGCGTATTATCAATACATGAGGGAGAGTTTCTGATGGAGAAATATATCAGTCTAGCACATGGAGATGGTGGTGAACAAAGCCACCGCTTAATTCGTGATTTATTTGTTGAAGCATTCGGCGATGGAAAAGCAGCGATGTTTGATGCGGCGGAAATAACCTTAACTTCACAACAAATTGCCGTTTCAACTGACTCGTTCGTTATAAAGCCAATCTTCTTTCCAGGTGGATCGATTGGTAAATTAGCCGTCGCCGGTATAGTCAATGACCTTGCAGTTAGTGGTGCAAAACCAGCCTTTCTTACCTGTGGGTTTGTGATAGAAGAAGGATTTCCTATATCTGACTTGAAGAAAATCGTCAACGACATGGCGATTGAGGCGAGAAAAACAGGGGTTGCAATAGTTGCATGAGACACAAAAGTAGTCGAACGTGGCAGTGCAGATGGAGTGTATATAAACACCACTGGAATTGGTATTTATGAACCAGGTATTGGCTGCAGCCTTGAATTTGAAGAAGGTGATGCCATAATTGTAACTGGTACGATAGGAGACCACGGTATTGCTGTTTTAGCAGCTAGTGGCGAATTAGGAATCACTGTGCCAATCAATAGCGATTGTGCCTCACTTAATAGAATGATAGCAGAAGTTCTCTACCATACAAATGGAGTACGGATCATGCGTGATCCAACGAGAGGCGGACTAGCAACAACACTTGTAGAAATTGCAGAGGATTTCCATTTAATAATGAAAATCAACGAAGTTGATTTACCTGTTAGAGAAGAAGTACAAGGGGTATGTGATTTATTAGGCTTTGACCCACTATATCTAGCTAACGAAGGAAAATCGATTATCATCGTGGCTGCTAATGAAGCAGATAAAGTGGTAGATATTTTAAGTGAGTTCCCAGAAGGTCGAGACGCGGTAGTTATCGGCTCCATCACAGGAAAACAAAAAGGTCAATTACTTTTAGAAACACCACTAGGTTCAAAACGATTGTTAAATAGATTATCAGGAACGATGTTTCCGAGAATATTTTAAATAAAAACGCCCTCTTTCCTTGAACTATAACCCGAATAATGTACACTATAAAAAAAAGTCCGATATTCGTGTTTTCACAGGACTACTCCCAATGGACTGTTTTTATTCTAAAAGTTTTTTTCAATAAATGTTCATAAATATTTTTTAATCCAAGCAGATTTAGACACATTTCGAGTGCTCTTAGGTGTATAATATATACAAACGGGTGAAAAAGAGGATTGATATTTTGTTATTCAAAAGCCTAGAGTTCAAAAATGTTGTTGGACAGAAGGTTAAAGTCATGGATATTCCTGTATTGGAGGAAGGTAGCACTTTTAAATTTATGATCCAAATCCGTTTACAGAATTTTATTACGTCGCTATATCAGGAAAAGAAACCGAAAAAATGCTATTCATTTAAAGAGTATTTGAAAAAGGTAATGAAATGGCCTGATTATGAAGCACTGTTTAAAGTAGAAGAATTAAAGAATAACGCTTAATACTTTTCGAACATCGGGTAATCCGGTGTTCTTTATTTTTGAATCTAGCTGCA
>NZ_NPDD01000192.1 GCF_002272245.1 Bacillus sp. 7884-1
TCGCCGGCTTGTCTTATGCCTGTCGCCCCTGAACGAGGCGCCTCCGCTTTTTTGTTCACATTTATTTCATGAAAATAGGGGAATTTATATCTTATAGAAAAGGGAACATGTATAATACAATGGAGTAATCCTAGGGATGTGAGTAAATGAGCAAGATTAAGATTGTCACGGATTCAACGATGGATATGACAATAGAACAGGCTGAACAACTAGGTGTAGTGGTTGTGCCACTATCCGTAACGATAAATGGTGAAACCTATTTAGACCGTGTAGAAATTCAACCTGCTGAATTTATGGAAACGATGAAGGGCTTAAAGGATTTACCGAAAAGTTCGCAGCCTTCCGCTGGAACCTTCCTTGAAGTGTATGACCAACTTGGGGAAGAAGGCTATGAGGTAATCTCTATACATATGACAGGTAAAATGAGCGGGACGGTTCGTTCTGCTGAAAGTGCTGCGCAAATGACCAAAACTAAGGTAACGGTAGTTGACTCTGAGTTTATATCGATTGCACTCCAGTTTCAGGTTCGAGAAGGTGCTGAAATGGCAAAGCAGGGTAAAAGTATAGAGGAGATCCTCAACCGTCTAGATTCTATCCGCCAAAACTCGAAGCTATATATTATGATAGATACTTTAGAAAACATGGTGAAAGGTGGACGGATTGGGAAAGGGAAGGCATTTATTGGTTCCTTACTTAATATTAAGCCGATTGCTTCATTAGAAGGTGCAGAATACAATCCGGTTGCAAAGGTCCGCAGCCATTCTCAAGTGGTTAAATGGCTCACCAAACAATTTGTAGAGGATTTAAAAGGAAAGGCTGTCAAACGTGTGGGCATTGTTCATGCAGAAGCACTCGAGTTGGCTACAAAATTAAAAGACTCTATCATTGAATTAACAGGCTACACCGATATTTCTGTTGATCACACCGGTCCAACAATCAGTACCCATACAGGACCGGGTACGATTGCTATCATGTATTACTATGAATAAAATGTGGATGGTGCAGTCGCACCATCCTTATTTGTTGACCAATTGTATCTCAGATCCATGAACTGAAAACCCAAGTCGCTGCAAATGCTTGCGAATCCCGCTCCGCTCCCACGTCTTTAGAATCAACGCATCCAGCATTTTTTTCGGATAGAAGATACCGATATTTGTTAACTCTTCGAAATTCAATCCCTGACGCACATACTTCTCAATCAATTCGTCACGTTGATCAATTATCCCAATATATTTGTCCATAGCTTCTATAAATTCCTGTTTCGTGAAAACCCCTTTTTGATGGCCGGTGATGTAGGTTTCTGCATCCAACTCTAACAGTACTTTACTAGATGCAATAAATTCATCAATATCCCCATCCGTTCCAAAGTACCACGGTCCAAAGGAGGTCATATCAAAATCCCCGACATAGACGACTCCTAACTCCGAAAAATAGGGAGAGGTATATCCTTTTGTGTGGCCGGGTGTATGTAGAAAGTTTACCTTCACACCACTAAAGCTGTATTCTTCATCGTATTGATACGTTCCGGAAATTTCTCCGAGGTTTTGAACCCATTCCTTTGGCATGTGCTTTCGCAATGCTTCTACACCTTCAGGACCCCATTCCTGGTAGACTCCGTTCCCTCTTGCTATTCCTTCGATTGACTGAATGGTTTCAAACTCCAGTGGATTTATCCATTTTTCTGTATCCCGAAACAAATGGTTATGCAAAGTATGATCAGGATGGTAATGTGTGTTCACAACCAATTCCACTCCATATTCTCCATCTAAAGCACGGAGCTCCGCTGGGTCTGCACCGGTATCAATAAGTACCTTATCTTTACTATCAATATACAAGCTTCTTGAAAACGGAACTTTACTATTATTAGCTCCTTCAATAATCATTATTGGACCAATTCGCCTCATCACTTCACACCTCTATATCATTTATCAAAATATTCCATTTTATTGAGTGAATACTCATTCATGATACCATAACTTCCTTCTTCAATAAACCTTATTGCATTAAGTCTATTGCCCCATCTTTGCAAATTTGATTTTGGGTAAAATTAGAATATTTGGTAAAGCTATAAAAAAATGATTTTTCAAAGGTGCTGCCAATGTTTAAATGGATGTCAGCAAAGAAAACGCCCGAAGGCGAAAAGGCACATAGCTTAATAATTGATGAATTAAAGGAACAATTGAAAAAAGAGCTTGTAGCTTGTTCAGACTTATTGTTTCGAACGTTAAAAAGAAAAGATAAAAAAATAGTAATTTGTTTTGTGAGCAGCTTGATCGATAAAACGGGTGTGGATGATTACATTCTAAAGCCAATTCAAGAGAGTACAGAATCAGGCTGGAGTGTTGAAGAGCTCGCACAAATACTTCCGATAACAGATTTATCAGGGGCTAATCAATTAAATGAAATTGTTAAGGCCTTAATCGAAGGGAAAACATACATTTATTCGGAAGGCGAACCATTCGGTTTGCTAGCCAATTTGAGTAATACGGTCGAAAGAAGTTTATCACATGCAGAAACGGAATCACTTGTCTTTGGTCCGAAAATTGCTTTTACTGAATCACTCATCGGGAATGTCAACATAATAAGGAACAATATAAAAGATCCTAATTTATGTATGGAAGATTTAGCAATTGGAACCAGGTCAAAAACGAGTGCTAAACTCGTTTATATAAAGGGCATTGCAGAAGAAGAAAATATTAACACATTCAGGCAAAGAGTGAGTCAACTAGAAATTGATCATGTGCAAGGGACCACAGTGCTGGGTCAGTTGATTGAAGGAAACAGCTGGTCTATTTTCCCGCAATTGATGACAACCGAGCTTCCAGACCGGATTACACTTGCGCTAATGTCTGGAAGAGTTGCCGTCTTAATGGACCGAAGTCCTGATGCCATTTATGGACCAACACCCTTTTTTACCTTTTTTGAGTCAACTGAAGATGTCTATATGCGTTGGAATATGGGACTTTTCTTACGGATTCTGCGCTTAACAGCCACCTTTTTATCCGTCCTTTTGACACCAGCCTATGTAGCTGTTCTGACGTATCATTATGAAGTCATTCCATCACCATTACTTGTGTCATTAGGCCAATCAAGGTCGAATGTACCTTTTCCACCCGTCTTTGAAGCCTTTCTTCTTGAATTTGTTATTGAATTATTACGAGAGGCTGGAGCCAGGCTGCCAACAAAGGTTGGTCAGACGATGGGTATCGTAGGCGGTATCGTTATCGGACAAGCGGCAGTAGAAGCAGGATTTACAAGTAATATTTTGATCATTATTATTGCATTAAGTGCACTTGGCTCTTTTACAACTCCTAGTTATTTGATGGGTACAGCCATCAGGATTATTCGCTTTCCCATCATTTTATTGGCTGGCTTTTGGGGGGGGATTGGGATTATGGTCGCATTTTGCTTTTTCATCATTCATCTTTTGAAATTGGACACATTAGGCAGGCCCTATCTTGCACCAGTCTATCCTTTGAACTTGAAGGATTTGGGGTATAGTATATTTCGATTTCCGAGTCAATTTCTTTCCTACCGTCCAGTAACAAACCAACCTGATGATAAAGAGAGATATTCAGCAAAAAAAGCAAAGCAGAAAAAGGATGTAGATGAATAGGAGCGGTTAAAAATGAATGTGAATTTACATCCAAAGGAAGGAATACTTTTTAGCGCTTATCTTTTATTTTTTGTCATACATGGTGTGCAGACTGGTGTAGGAATTGTAGGACTACCGAGAATTGTGTATTTAAGCGCAAAACATGACGCATGGATTTCCGTATTAATAGCGGGGGCGCTTACTTCTGTTGTTCTATGGTTTATGATTATGATGCTCAAGCAATACGATAGTGCTGATTTGTATGGTATCCATGTTGATGTATTTGGAAAATGGGTAGGGAATTCACTTAGCATCATTTACATGCTTTACATGATTAGTAGTTTTTTTATTATTTTTATGAATTATATCGAAATTGTGCAAGTATGGATTTTTCCTAACTTAGCAACCTGGCAGCTTGCTCTCGTTCTCATCTTGTTAACTGTGTATGCTGTATATGGTGGAGTAAGAATTATTGTCGGAGTTGCGTTTCTATCCGTAGTAGGGACAATGTGGATCCTTTTGGTTGCATTTGTTCCGTTACGGTATGCTGATTTCAATCATTTGTTTCCCATTATGAATGTTGGTTTTGGGGCAATCCTTAAAGGAGTGCAAAGTACCACCCTTTCCATGATGGGTTTTGAATTGATCATGTTTCTTTATCCCTATATTAAGGAAAAGAAAAAAAGCATGAAGTATGTTCAAATAGCCAATATTTTTACCACCATCCTCTTTGCTTTTGTGACACTTATTTCGATTGTATTTTTTGCCGGAGATAGCTTAAAAGCCACGATTTGGCCCGTACTATCCATGTTTAAAATTGTCCGTCTTCCCAATCTAGAGCGATTTGAATTTATCGCTGTATCTTTTTGGATGTTAATTATTTTACCTAACATGTGTATCTATTTGTGGGCATCATCAAAAGGGTTTGCGAGAGTTCTAAAGAGAAAACAGAAAACGGGAGTATGGGTTATTGCAATCGTAGCTTTTGGGGCAACCTTCTTCTTCCAAGCAAGATATCAAATGAATATGGTAACAGATTTGGTCGCAAAATCAGGGTTTTATGCTGTGATATGCTATCCAGTTGTTCTATCTATTATTGTCCTTGTGAAAAAATGGTGGTCTAAGAGGAGAAATAGTCATGCAAAGGCGTCATAAATGGAGAATAATCATGGTGAATATTGCATGTGTCTTGACCTTGTGTAGTTGTGTAGAAACAAAGCAATTGGAAAAATTGGGACTTATAACAGCTCAGGGTTATGATTTAGAAAAAGAAAATGAAATTAAAGGAACAGTGGTAGTTCATAAGTTTGATCCGCTAGCTGAGAATTTGACAAAGGTCATCAGCGTTAAATCACATACTAGCAAGGCATTAAGACAAGAGCAGAATCTTGAAATCGACCAAAAGCTCGTCACTGGACAGCTTCGTTGTGTGATTTATAGTAAAGAGCTAGCGAAAAGAGGACTTTCACAGCTCGTTGATGCCCTAAATCGTGACTCTACCATTGGGAATATGGTTTATTTAACAGTTGCAGACAAAGATGCATTTTCGATTGTGAATATAGATGAGAGTAAAATTAAGGTTAACCTAGGGACTTATTTATATAATTTAATCAAACAAAATGTTGAAAGTGAACAGCTTACTTCGCCTACTCTGCATGAATTTAATCATAATTTACAGGACCATGGGAAGGACCCCGTACTGCCAATATTAAAACTTAAAGGTGATGGCGTGTCCATTTATGGAATTGCACTCTTTAGAGACGATCGTATGGTAGCTGAATTGCAAAGTGACAAGCTCTTTTATGCGAAAATACTTAATGATAAATATAGATCTGGGACTCATGAGCTGGGATTTAAACGTTCACTTTTTGAAAAAATTATTAAGACTCAAGGCCGAAAAAATAGGGAAGTATACGATAAGTTATTTATCAGTATTGATAATATTCGAAGCCAATCGAAAATTAAATTGATTGACAAAGAAAAACTTCTTTTTAGAGTGGATGTTACCTTAGATTCTCGGTTACTTGAAGCAACAGAGCCACTAGATTTAACCACTACTAAGAACATCAAGTTTATTGAAAAAAAAGTAAACAAAGAAATGGAAAAGCAAATCAAACAGCTTCTTGAATATTTCAAAAAGATACAGGTTGACCCTGTGGGAATAGGGAATGAATATATGGCTAATTCACGAAAAAAACCACTATCTAAACAGGAATGGAGAGAGCTGTATAAGGATGTAAAATTTGAGGTGCGCGTAAATAATACCATTGTAAAAACAGGGGTCATTGACTAACAAACGCTTTTCTTTCCTCTTGCCCGAATCTTTGTTAAACTAATCACATAAAGAATAAAGGTTACGGGGGATTTTATATGAAGCATCGTTTATACATTTTTTTATTAATAATTTGTGCATTACTACTATCTGCATGTGGTCAAAAAGGGATTCAGAATCCACTGGATTATCCGGTGAAAGATTTTACGGCTGTGACACAAGAGAATAAAGCTTTTGAAAAAAAGAATTTGGACGGAAAAATATGGGTGGCAGACTTTATTTTCACCAATTGTGCAGATGTTTGTCCGCCAATGACGGCTAATATGACCAAGCTGCAAAAGATGGTCGAAGATAAAAAGTTGGAAAATGTTGAGTTTGTTTCATTTAGTGTCGACCCTACTGTTGATACACCCGAAAAACTAACAGAGTATGCGCAGAACTTCGGGCTGAAGGATGATAATTGGACTTTTTTAACAGGCTATTCACAAGAATTTATTGAGACCTATGCGAGAGAAACATTCAAAACTTTAGTGAAAAAACCACAGGAAGGTGACCAGGTTATTCACCAGACATACTTTTTCTTAGTGGGACCAGATGAAAAGGTTAAGAAAATTTACGATGGGTACAAAGAAGTCCCGTATGATGAAATGATTAGTGATATAAAAGCATTGCAATAGACCTTTTCCTAGGTCTATTTTTTTGATGAGTCATAGGATTTAGTACTAGCATGTTTTGAATTATTTACGTCATGTTATAATATCATTAGTAAGAGGGTGGTGAAGAAAATGGAAAAAATTTTCATCCTTCTCATTCTTTCGACTTTTTTCTTAAGTTCTTGCAGTCAATCTGATCGCTGGGAATTGCATAAAGAACGGAGTGCTTCGGCTGTTGTTTATGAAGAGGTTCCTGCCGATTTTGTCCCAAAGGAGATAAGCATTATTTCCGCTGGTGATTCCTTAACAGAAGGTATTGGCGATACTACAAAAACTGGAGGATACCTGCCTTACTTAAGAACTTTGCTCGAGGAAGAAAAGGGAATTAAGGAAGTTGATTTTTATAACTTCGGTGTAAAAGGTAATCGTACCTCGCAATTATTAAAAAGGCTGCAAACAGATGAGATAACAGACAAACTTTCTACTGCTGATTTAGTGATATTGACCATTGGCGGCAATGACATTATGAAGGTAGTAAAGGATAATATCTCAAATCTCCAACTATCCGTTTTTGATAAGGAAAAAGAAGTATATATTAATAATTTATACCAAATCATGAATATGATAATACGAGCAAATCCCGATGCCTATATTGTTTTGGTTGGGGTTTACAATCCATTTTCTCAATGGTTTTCTGAAATAAAAGAGCTCGACCAGATTGTTTCAGATTGGAATGTTGCCAGCCAAAGTGTCGTTTCTAATTATCAGAATGCTTATTTTGTAGGAATCGAAGATATATTTCAGAACCCAACAGAGAGTCTATTGCATACAGATAACTTTCATCCGAATAATAAAGGGTATGAATTGATTGCCGAGCGGTTAAATGATACCTTAGAAGAACGGACATTACCTGATCTCGTAAAGAAGGCGTATATGGTCAGTAAAGAGGAGAATTAGGGCTTTCTATGAAAAATAAATGGAAAACGGGATTCTTTCTTATATTAGGGTTAAATCTTTTTATTGTTATCATTCTTATATCTTTAATCATGGTTCCTGCCGATAAGAAAGGAAAAATTCAAAGTGTCCCAGACGACAAGAGTGTTTCTTTTCAAGTCAAGTCGAATAAGGCTGATTTAAATGTGTTAGTAAACCAGTATATTAAAAAGGAAGCGGCAGATTCACCGATAGATTACAGTATCCAACTTCAGGATGAAGTGGAATTATACGGGACATTAAAATTCTTTAGTCAAGAAGTAGATTTAAAACTTACCTTTGTTCCAGAGGCATTAGATAATGGCGATTTAGTCCTAAAGCAGAAGTCAATTTCGGTTGGCAGTTTGCCGTTGCCTGTATCCTATGTGCTGAAATTTATAAAAGACAATTATAAACTCCCTAAAGGGGTCGAAATTCAGCCAAATGATAAAATGATTCATGTACACATGGAGCAATTAAAGTTAAAGAGCGATGTAAAAATAAAGGCAAATAAGTTTGATCTAGTAAAAGATGATATTGCTTTTACCATAGTTGTACCCGTTGAATAAGGTGGCTCACATACGTGAGTCACCTAATTTTTTAATCCTTCAAAATCATCGCTTGTAATTTAGGCTCTTCGTTTGAAAGACCAATTAATACAATCGTATAGGTTTCATTTGGACGAAACTGTGCTTTTGGCATTGGCAGGATGATGTTTTTCGTTCCAGCCTCTCTAACCTCTAAATCCACAGTCATCGGCATAATACCTAGATAGTCTGTAGTCTGTTTGTATGCGATATTCGGAAAGACTACATCCCGGTCTTTCACAGCAATATCTAAAGCTCCTGTATCCGGTGACAAATGCAGAAAACGTATTTTTGATTCATTCATTGGCACTTGCGGTTGATTAAGGTATGGAAGCAGGCGCATTTTTTTAACCGGGTCAATGATTGCCATTGTATACGATTTATCAGGTTCAACGGTAATCTTTTTATTGAGTATACTATCTACCGAGTTTCCGGTTGGGTAAATGTCAATGTGATACTTTCCAGGCTTCAATGGCAGATAATTGCTAGCCACTCTAAAAGGAAGGCGTTTCACTTTCATTTGACCATTGATATAAATGTCAACCTCGGGGGCATCAGGTGAAGTATGAAGGAACCGGACCCTGCCTTCAGTTTGAGATTGTTGGATATTACGTTCCGTCATCGCTTTATTCATATATTTTAGGTGTTTCAAATAGTATTGCATGTGTAGGTTTGGATTAGAGTATTTATAATTGTGAGCCAACAAATCATACATTGCAGCTCGTTGAAGATAATCAGAATGATTTCTATTTCCAGACATACCCTTCGCTCCTTTCTTTCGTTCTTTACAAATTAATTTATTCAAGCATGTTTAGGTGGGTGTCTATATTCTGATTTTTTGTTTACAAATGGATAAAGTTAACATATACTTATTACAAATAAGTCGGAAGGCGGGTGAAGTGTAATGTTAAATGAAAATACGTTAATTGCCGTTAGTTTCAATATCCTTTGCACAGCCCGCAGATTCACCATTTAGGGGAATCTATTCCCATTATTCCTTTTGCGAATAAAACCATGGGCTGTGTTGCCTATGGTTTTTTATTATGCGAATTTTTGGAGGAATATGGATGAATTTAACCAATATTGGATTAACTGAAAAAATAAATAACGATTTTTTAGCGCAAAAACAAAGTGAAGAGATGATTATCGGTCGTGTTGCTCTAGAACATAAGCATATGTATCGTGTATGGACGGAGCATGGAGAACTACTTTGCGAGGTTTCTGGAAAATTTAACTTTGATGCGATCAATCGTGACGATTATCCTGCGGTCGGGGATTGGGTCATGCTGAAGCCCCGGTTGGAAGAAGGTAAAGGTACAATTTATTCGGTAATGCCGCGGTTCAGCAAGTTTTCTCGTAAATCGGCAGGGAGAACGGCTGAAGAACAAATTGTTGCGGCGAATGTGGATACGGTTTTTCTTGTAAACTCACTGAATGACGACCTTAACTTAAGAAGAATTGAACGCTATCTGCTGCTCACATGGGAAAGCGGTGCAAATCCAGTTATTGTCTTAAGTAAGGCAGATTTATGTGAAAATATTGAAGAGAAGCTTTCAGAAGTTGAAGCCATCGCTTTTGGCGGAGTACCAGTGATAGCAATTAGTGCTGAAATGAAGATTGGAATTGAAGAGCTTGAACCTTACTTACAGCCTGGAAAAACCATTGCATTATTGGGTTCATCGGGGGTAGGAAAGTCAACCTTAACAAATTTGTTATTGGGATCTGATAAGCAGGCAGTCAAGGAGATTCGTGAAGGGGATGACAAGGGCCGCCACACCACCACGCACCGCGAAATGGTATTATTGCCAAATGGCAGTGTCTTGATCGACACTCCAGGAATGCGAGAAATACAGCTTTGGGAAAGTGCAGATGGTTTAACTGAAACGTTCTCTGATATTAATGAGTTAGGTGAAATGTGCCGATTCAGGGATTGTAAGCATAAGGATGAGCCGGGCTGTGCGGTTTTGGAGGCCATTGAAGAAGGTACGATGGATTCCGGACGCTTAACCAGCTACAACAAGCTGCAAAAAGAACTCGCCTATATCGAAAGAAAAGCCGACAAACGGGCGCAAACAGAAGAACAGAAAAAGTGGAAGAACATCACAAAACAAACGCGACAAAAAAAGAAAATTAAGTAGAAGATTGCGGCCGAACCTGGAGATTGGTTCGGCTTTTGTGCGTGTTGTTAGGATTTTATTAAAATAAGGAAATTTTCTATTGATTTAATCAGCAAATTGTATTTCTACAAAGAGTTTCGGTATACTCATTATCAAGGCAAATTAATTCCAAAGGGGTGGGTATCATGGAAGAAAGTAAACAACTGGCTACGTTCGCAGGCGGCTGTTTTTGGTGTATGGTGAAGCCGTTTGATGAGCAGCCGGGAATTATTAGTGTTATCTCTGGATATACCGGCGGACACGTCGAGAACCCTACATATCAACAGGTATGTTCGGAGTCAACAGGGCATTATGAAGCTGTTCAAATTACTTTTAATCCAGAAATTTTTCCATATGAAAGTCTGCTTGAATTATATTGGCAGCAAATCGACCCGACCGATCCTGGCGGTCAATTTTACGACAGGGGTCTGTCCTATCAAACAGCGATTTTTTATCATAATGAAAAACAAAAAGAGCTTGCTGAACAGTCAAAGCAAGTTTTACAGGATAGCAGACGGTTTACAAAACCGGTAGTAACACCGATTTTACCAGCAAAAACCTTCTATCCAGCGGAAGAGTACCATCAGCATTACTATAAGAAAAATAAAGCTCATTATGAAAGTTACCACGTAGGATCAGGGAGAGCTGGATTTATCCAGGCACATTGGAGGGAGAAAAATGAAAAATAAAGAACAGTTAAAGAAAGAATTATCACCGATACAGTATGAGGTAACGCAAAACAACGGAACAGAACCTCCTTTTCGAAATGAATATTGGAATGAAACAAGAGACGGAATTTATGTAGATCTCGTTTCTGGAAAACCACTATTTAGCTCGCTTGATAAGTTTGATGCAGGGTGCGGATGGCCGAGTTTTACCAAGCCAATTGTTGAGGAAGAAGTAATTGAAAAAGAGGATTACAGCCATTTTATGGTCCGTACAGAAGTTAGAAGCAAATCAGCAGATTCCCATTTAGGTCATGTCTTTGATGACGGACCGGGTCCAAATGGATTGCGCTATTGTATTAACTCTGCAGCCTTACGTTTTATTCCCAAAGAGGAATTAGATGAGCAAGGATACGGAGCTTATAAGAAGTTATTTGACGAGAATTAATAAGGCCGCGATTTCGCGGCTTTTCTTATTTTCCTTTTGCTTTAGAAGTGGAGGTCATTCCACCTGAAAGAATAAATTTCATTGCATCCTCGGGTTTAACATCGATAATTTCGACTTGCTCCTTTGGTATTAAGAAAGTAAATCCGGCAACTTGAAAGGTTTGTGGAACATAAACAGCTACATGGTCCTTAAGCGGACTATAAAAATCCTCCAACTGTTCAGCAGTAATAAACCCCATACTTCTCATTTCCGTACCAGGAATGACAACAAGCGCCACTTTTGAAAAAGACTTTTTCTCGCCCAAAAAGGATTGAACCGTATCTTTTATTACGGAATAGATCGTTTTTACAACAGGAATCTTTTCAAGCCATTTATCAATGAGCCTGATAATGCTTCCGGTAACAAATTTTGTAGATAGCCAGCCTAACAACGTAATTAAAACAATCGTCGTCAGCAATCCAATCCCAGGAATATAATCATCCTTTAAATAAGGTCTTAATGTGTTTCCGAGCAGTCCATCGAGGAACAGAAACGTTTTGTAAATAACAAAGATTACAAGAATAATGGGAACAATGGTCAAAATACCGTTAACAAAGCTCTTCAAGAGAGTTTTCATTTTATCACCTACAATTTTATCATTGATTCTCATAATATAGGCGAATGCACAGACAGGTCAAGTACCTATTACATAAAGTAAGAGTGTTAACAGATAAAAACCTTAAGGAGTGAATAGGTATGTATGGACATGGATTTGGTGGTCAAGATTGTTGTGGATTTGGTTATACAGCACCAGCTGTAGGTGGATGTGGTTATGGATATGGCACTTTCGTATTAATCGTGGTGTTGTTTATTCTATTAATCATCATCGGCGCTAGCTGGTGCTAACCACTAAAAGACTCAGGTGAAAAGCCTGAGTTTTTTTGTTATTTTCTAAAAACAAGCTAAACACGAACAATGGTTAGTTATTTTTATTTATAGTTCGTTTTTGTTGTTGACGGGGAGATTAATCTCTGATATATTTACCAAGGGTTAAGTAAATACATACGTCTTGGAGGTTTGGACAATGGAAAATAGATATGATGTTATAGTAGTGGGTGCAGGCCCAGCGGGGATTTTTACCTGCTATGAACTTACACTGAAAATGCCGAACGCAAAGGTGCTGTTGGTGGATAAGGGGCATGATATTTATCGGAGAAATTGTCCAATTCTAGAAAATAAAATTGAGAAATGTCCTCCAGCAGCGGGCAAGAAAGAGTTTGCAGGATGTTTACCAGCGTGTTCAATCACTGCAGGCTTCGGTGGTGCAGGCGCATACTCAGATGGAAAGTTTAATATCACGAGCGAATTTGGGGGTTGGATGACGGATTATCTTCCAGATTCTCAAGTTGTCGATTTGATTAAATATGTTGATTCTATAAATTTGAGTCATGGTGCAACAGAAAGTATTACCGATCCACTTACAGATAAAGTTAAGGATATCGAGCGCCGCGGCTATGCAGCAGGTTTAAAACTATTACGTGCACAGGTTCGTCACCTTGGAACCGAACAAAATTTAAAAATTATGAAAAGTATCTTTGAATACTTAAATGATAAAATTGAAATGTCATATAAAACAGAAGTCCAGGATTTAATTACTGAAAGAACTCCTGATGGGTATGTTGTAAAAGGAATCAAGCTGAAAGGTAATAAGGACATTTATGCAGATAAGGTCGTTATTACTCCAGGTCGTGATGGTTCGAAATGGCTGACTGAGATTCTTAAGTCACGTCGCCTGAAAATGACTAGTAATCAAGTAGATATCGGCGTTCGTGTAGAGACGTCTGACATTGTTATGAAAGAAATCAATGACAATTTGTACGAAGGGAAATTTATTTTCAATACATCCGTTGGAACACGAGTACGGACGTTTTGCAGCAATCCATCCGGACATGTTGTCGTTGAAAATCACTCTGGTATCATGCTTGCAAATGGCCATGCCTATAAGGATCCGAAGCTTGGAAGTCCAAATACCAACTTTGCCTTGCTTGTATCTCATACATTTTCAGAACCTTTCGATAAGCCGACCGAATACGCGCATGAAGTATCACGCCTTGCAAACGCCCTTTCAAATGGCGGCTTAATTGTCCAAAAGTATGGAGATATCTTAAAAGGTCGTCGTTCAACGGATAGAAGAATTAAAGAGGGATTCATCGAGCCTACCCTTAAAGAGGCGGTTCCAGGGGATCTTGGACTGGTACTACCGTATAATACACTTAAGAGTTTAATTGAGATGACCGAGGCGTTAAATCAAATTACACCAGGATTAGCTTCAGAGCACACATTATTCTACGGAGTGGAAGCGAAATTCTACTCTGCACGACCAAAGCTCAATGACCGTTTTGAATCAGAGATCAGCGGTTTGTATGTCGGCGGAGATGGCGCAGGAATTACCCGCGGTCTAGCCCAAGCAAGCGCATGCGGCGTCTGGATTGCAAGAGATATCATCAAAAAAGCAACAACTGAGCGTGAAAAAGAAGTAGTCATGGCCTAAACTCGCTAAAATTAGCGGGTTTGTTTTTTTGATATAGCTACATATCCGCGATAAATAGATATATCTGCGATGCCTCTGATTCCATAAAAACTATACAAAAAACAGGGAAATTCTCCCTGTTTTTTCAACCAATCGTAACTTTTTCTTTCGGATAATGAATTTTCTCCTGGCTTGTATCTTTGCCTCTTAGAATCAGTAAGCAGGTTACAATCCCCAATCGTCCGATAAACATTAATAAGATTATCAGGATTTTCCCAAATGTTGTTAGCATGGGTGTTAAGCCCATAGACAATCCATTCGTTCCAAACGCTGATGTAACTTCAAAGATTACTTGGATCAAGGTACCCTTTTCCGTAATAGAGAGGATTAATATCGAGGCTAAACAGAGCATGGCTGCTGTGGAGATTACGATAAAGGATTTAAGCACATCCTCATTATTCAATTCTCGTCTAAATACTTTAATGGAACCTTTTCCACGTGCATAAAAGAAAATCGCGAGCAAAACAATCGCAAACGTTGTCGTCCGGATTCCACCGCTGGCACTGCTCGGTGAACCGCCGATAAACATTAATAACGACATAAAGAGTTGATTACTTGGTGTGAAATCATTCAAATCCATCGTTGCCAACCCTGCACTTTTGGTGGTGGCAGAATTGAATAAGGAATAGAAAAACGTTTCATGCCAAGATTTATCAGCAAAGAAATGATAACTATCTAGTAAGTAAATCATAATGCCACCAACAATGGTTAGGATGACAAACGTTACAGTAGTTAATTTAGTAAATAAAGTGAAATGATACCTTCTTTTACTCTTCAAACTTAAGAAGTATTCATAAACCTCAACAATAACCGGGAAACCAATTGCTCCGATAATCATCAATAAAATGATGACCGTTTGAACAAAGTAGTCATTACTAAAAGGGATTAATGAACCCCCGGTAATATCAAATCCTGCATTTGTCGTGGCACTAATGGAGCCGAAAAATCCATGTTTAAAAGCTGAAAAGGGGCTGTCAAAGTAATTCAAGAACCGTAATCCTAAAATAATCCCGCCGATAATTTCAACTGAAATAATGGTAATAAAAACCCTCTTTGCCAGCTGCACTAAACCAGATAAGCTGGATTGATTTTGATCTACCATGATCAGTTGGCGTTCCCTTAATCCTACTTTTTTTCCAATCATTATCCATAGGAAGGTACTAAGAGACATTACCCCTAATCCGCCTAATTGGAGAATGATACACAAAAGAAATATTCCGAAATTATTAAAGGTATCTTTTAAGGAGATTACACTCAAACCTGTTACACTTACAGCACTAGCTGATGTAAATAAGGCATCAATAAAACTAATGGATGCATTTTCATGATGTGCCAATGGTATTTTTAAAAGAAATGTTGAAATGATTAAAGCAGATAAGTAAAAAATAACGATTAATTGAATTGTTGATAATTCTTTCTTTTTAGAGAATCGTTTTCTCGAAATATTCATTTGATCCTTCCTTATGTAAATCTATGTGTTATTTTATATTAACCGCTCTTAAAAGTAAAAGATAGTTTTCCCACTAGAATTTTCTGACATTTTTATATATGCTAGTGTTATTAGGACAAAGGATGCCTGGGGGACTATGGATATGATCACAAAGTTGAAATCCTTATATGACCAGAAAGAATACTATCAAGCTTTAGATATCATAAATCAAGAGATACATGTGTTAAAATCGCTGGGCTACTCTGAATTAAAACAAGAGCTAAACAGAATAAAGTCTGCAGAAGAATTTCAGGTATTGATTCGGTTGACAGACCATTTTTTGATGTATCAATATAGTTCTTTTATAGCTCGTTACGCTTACCGCCGTTTCCCTTGCGTTTTAACACTTTCTTGGTATTGTGAGGAGCTTATTGATAATGGAAAGCTGTTAGAAGCAGATGAGCTTATTTCTGCCGCAATTGCTGAAAACCAAGAGGACAATCAGGATGGTGAAGAAGTCGAACGGCTTTATTTTTGCAAGATTCGTTGTTTGTTAGAAATGAAGCTATTTAAACAAGCAGAATTGCTCGTGGAAAAAGTGAAGGAATCTTCCCGCCCTCTACATGACAAGATTGGTTACGTATTTATGCAAACCGGGAATAGGGAGACAGCAGAGAAGTACTTTCAACAAGGCCTAAACGATTCTGAAAAAGGAAGGATTTGTTATTTGCTGCTGGCCGATTTAAAAGCATCAAATGGACAAATTGAAGAGGCGTTAGCGCTTATCGAACAAGGGGAGAAACTCTACCCTGAAACACCTTCTTTCACTTTAGAAAAAATAAGACGTTACCGTGATCTCGGTAAAATGACAGAAATGCTTGATTTGATACAGGAATTGAATGAAAGAATAGCTGAGCATGCCTATCAAAAGTATTTTCGCCATTTAACAAAAACGGCCTACTACCAATTAGGAGAATTTGATCTCTTAAGGAACGAAGAGAAGGGGGAGAAATCCCTTTTTACTGTAAAAAATGAACAGGGTGAATTAATAAAACTTACTATCAAGCCCATTATTCAAAAAAGCAATTATTGTGTTCCAGCAAGCTTAGAGATGATTCTGACCTTTTTTGGAAAAGACATTACCCAGGATGAAATTGCCACTCATATTTTTGATTTTACTGGTTCGAAGCTGTCGACGACTGTTGACTATCTTGAAGAAAACGGATATGAATGTCGATATTTTGTAGGCAAGAAAGAGCTTTATCAAGAATTATTGAAAAGGAATATTCCAATTCTGTTAAGTGTTGATTTTGAGCATTCTTCCCATGTACAAGTGATGACAGGATATGACAGTATGTTTGATTTTTATCATATACAAGAACCTAACCTATTGGAAACGATGTATTTAGCTGCAGATGATCTGGAAAAGGCAAATGCATCAACGAGTTATATGTCCATCGTTTGCGTTCCAAAGGAAAGAGCCCAAGAACTTTCCTTTTTAACAAAAGAAGAGGATGATTATTTCCGCAGATTGCATGATTTAGGCGAAAAGCTGGAGGAGGATGAAGAAAAGTACAAAGAGACTTTTTTAGAATTCTTAAAGGCTGTTATCGATGTCGCTTACACACCAATTTATGTGGTAAAGCATTTTTCTTTTGAGGAATATAGTGATTTCATCGTTCAATGTGCTGAAAAAATGTTAGAGTCTTATCCAAATAATGACTTTATGAATCTACATGTGGCCCAAGCCTATATGCGTCTCCAAAGAATGGAGCAGGCTAGGGAGCAGCTTAACTATACGGCACGGAAAACCTTCTCTCCGCTCTATCATTTTCTTAATGGAAGAATTAGCCTTTATTTTGATGAAATGGAAGAAGCAATTGGCTGCTTTCGGAACTCCTTGCAGCTTGATCCGGACCAATACTATACATGGAGCTATCTTGCGCTCGCCTATCTTTATTCGGATGATGTTAAGAAGGCAGAGTATTTCTCTTCTATTAGTATGGAGCTTGCACCGAAAGAAAGATTTGTCCGAATCAATCATGCAGCAGTATTAATTGAAAAGCAGAAGTACGATGAAGCTCGGGGGATTTATGATCAGCTAATTCGAGAAATACCTACGGATGGTCATGCATGGTATGAACGAGCGCGTCTTGACCAGAAGCTGGGGAAAATAAGAAAGGCGTTGCGTGGTTATTTAATGGCAATTAATTTGGAAGACAATATTCCTTTTGCCGTAATTGCAGCTGCCGACCTCTATGATTACGAGTTGAAGGAGCCTGCAAAAGCAGAAGAAATATTACAATCAGGCATAAATACCGCTGTTTCTGCCCAGCTTTTGGTACGTCTCGGAGATTTCTATCATGAACGTGGGGAAATCGAAAAGTGTAGGGACTGTTATCAAGAATGTATCGATTTATTTCCAGATGAAGGTTTTGCCTATATTGGTTTAGCAGGAATCCTAGGCAGGCAGGATAATAAGGAAAAGGCAGTTGAATTTCTTAAAACCCATGCAGCCAAATTTGATAAAGATAGTGAATACTTGATTAATAGTGGAAGTATGATGGCTGAATGGGCGATGGAAGAAGATAATAATCAGTTAATAGAAGAATCCTTAGAGTTAATAGAGAATGGAATCAACCATATTCACTCCAATTTCAATGAAGCTTTAGAGCTTTATGTAAAAATAGCTGGTGAGACACCTTTCATTATCCGAGCTATTGATTTTCTCAAACAAAAGTTTACAGATAATTCTAGTGTGATAGAAATCAAATGCTATGAGGGAACATTGTTCGAGGAACAACAGCAATACGCTCCTGCTTTGGATTGTTATAAAACTGCCATACAGGTAAGAGAAGATTCTTTTCCTTATTATCGATTGGGGGAAGTATACTTTAAGCTTGGAATGTATGAGCCTGCAGCAAGTGCTTATAAAACGAGCATAAGTATTGACCCTGCCATTGAGCCTGCCTATTTGCGATTAGCTGAAATAGCAGCATTCAATGAAAATCACGAGGAAGAAGCTGAATATCTCCTCCGCCTGCTGGAATTTGCTCCAGTAAGTGTAAATATAGAATATTTAGTTTCAATTTTAGATGAAGACAAACAGAGACAATTACTAGCTACGCTTCAATCATTGCCTAAAGGGTTAAATGAAATTTGGAGGCTTGATTCAGAAGCTTATGTATATGGTGCTCTAGGTGAAACGCAGCTTGAACAAGAGAAGGTAAATGCTGCTCTTCAACTAAATCCAGACTTTTCGGAACTGCTTCATCATCAGGCTAAGATTTTTATTAAAGCAAAAAAGTGGAAGAAGGCTCGGTCTATCTTAACATTGCTTTTAAATAATGACCCTGAGAATGGGGATTTATATCGAACACTCATTATCTACAGTGCTGCTGCAAATAAATGGTCAAGGCTCCCGAATTTCCTGACAAAACTTGGAGGGAAAGATGAAGGTAAAAGCACGAGGTTTTTATTAGCCGCAGAGGCGGGAAAACAATTCGTTCTGGATATGAATTTGAATGATGAAGTTGAAGGTGAAGGGAATGCGTTTGGTCGTTTTGTCACGAAGCTAAAAAACCACACCAAGCAAATTTACCTTTTTGGATCTATCATCGAGCTGTATGAGATGGCGATTAGATTGGATAAAAATAATCTATCAGCAGTAAGTCATTTTGCTAAACTTTATGAGGATTTTGAACTAACTGAGGATGCCATAAAAATTTTACAAAAGGGTCTGAAGAAAAAGTGGGATGAACCTCTTGCTTATCAGTTAGGAATGAATTATTTGAATGAGGAAGATTATTTTTCAGCACTGCCGCTGTTTGAACGTCAATTAAACAGTGACCCAGAGGATTCCCATCTCCGCTATTTGGTTGCATTGTGTCATTGTGAAATGGGAGAAACACGTGTAGCAGAAGACATGATGATGAGGATTATCAAGGAAAACCCTTATGAACATGACGTCCATTTACGGTTAGGGCGTCTATTCAATGAACAAGGCAGACATTTAGGGGCAAAGGATATCCTTGAAAAAGGAATGGAATACCATCCATACGACGCTGAAATCAGGGAAGAGCTTCAACTGACAAATCAGAATTTAGAAAAGTCAATAGTACTCACTAACTAAAACAGATGCGAAGGCGTATCTGTTTTTTTCTATATACAAATATAAGATGAAAGTATTAAAAACCTCGCTCATACAATGAACTAAAAGGGGAAGTGGTGTGGCGGTGGAACGTACGTATTTAATTAAACCATTACTCGATGAATCCTTACCGATGATTGATTATGGTAAAGGGATTTATTTGTATGATAAGGATGGAAAAAAATACCTTGATGGTGCATCAGGCGCTGTTACAGCCAACATTGGACATGGGGTATCTGAAATTATTGAAGCGATGCAGGAACAGGCGAAAAAAGTCTCTTTCGTGTATCGCTCGCAATTTACGAGTGAAAGTGCTGAGAAACTCGCAGAGAAGATCGCAGCTTTAACACCAGCTGATTTAAATTGGTGCTTCTTTGTTAATAGCGGTTCCGAAGCGGTAGAAACCGCAATGAAAATGGCCATCCAATATTGGCAGGAGAAAGGCATACAAACGAAAACGAAGGTGCTTTCAAGGTGGGTCAGCTACCATGGAATCACGTTAGGTGCGCTTTCCTTGTCCGGTCATACTGGCAGGAGAGCACGATTTGTTCCACTTCTAGAGGATTTTCCAGTCATTAATCCTCCATATTGTTATCGTTGTCCCTACAACCTTGAAGCTCCATCCTGTGGCTATCTTTGCGCTCAGGAATTAGAACTTGCGATTAAACGGATTGGTGCCAATCATATTGCGGGCTTTATAGCAGAGCCTGTCATCGGTGCTGCGGGGGGAGCGATTGCACCACCAGAGGGATATTTTAAGAAAATCAAAAAAATCTGTGAAGACCATGACATCCTTTTTATTGCAGATGAGGTGATGACTGGTTTTGGGCGAACAGGATCGATGCTTGCTATGGAGCAATATGGGGTAATTCCTGATATTGTGGCTTTAGGAAAAGGAATGGGGGCAGGCTACGCTCCAATTGCGGCTGCGCTTGCAAGTGAAAAGGTCATTGAGCCCATTTTAGCGGGGACAAAAGTGGTGATGAGCGGACATACCTTAAGTGCCAACCCGCAATCCTGTGCCGTTTCTCTAGCGGTACTAGAATACTTGGAAAAAAATCAGGTTGTTAGCGAAGTAGAATCCAAGGGAGATTACTTAAAAAATATGCTCTTACATTTAAAAAATCAATATTCCTTTATCGGTGACATTCGCGGTAAAGGCTTAATGCTCGGAATTGAATTTGTTGAGGACGTCACCACTAAAGCACCTTTTCCTAGGGAGGCACTCGTTACCAAAGAGATAATTTCCCTTGCTAAGGAAAAAGGGCTGCTTGTTTATCCGGCAGGTTCTGGTATTGATGGTGTCAACGGTGATTCCATAATCATCGCGCCGCCATTAACCATTACCAAAAATGAAATAGACGAATTGGTTTCACTCATGCAAGCAACCTTTGATGCTTTTACTCTGCAATTGAAAACGGGTGGTGTTTAAATGGAAAATCCATTTGGAAAAATTACAACCTTAGAAAAGGTTTTGGAACTTTTCTATAACGGAATGACCTTAATGTTTGGTGGTTTTGGCGGTGTTGGGTCTCCACCAACCCTGATTGATGGAATCCTTGAAAAAGGGATAGAAAGGTTGACTCTAATTGGGAATGATACAGGGTTTCCGCACATCGGCATTGGAAAATTAGTTAGTCAGGAAAGGGCAATAAAGGTAATTGCCTCTCATATTGGTTCTAATCCCATTGCCGGAAAACTCATGCATGAAGGAAAGCTAGAGGTGGAGTTTTCACCGCAAGGAATTTTAGCAGAAAGGATTCGTGCAGGAGGAGTCGGTCTTCCTGCGATTCTAAGTGATATTGGAATGGATAATGATCTAGTATCAAAAAACAAGCCCCATTTTTTCCTCAACGGAAAGGACTACTTAATTGAAACAGCGTTAACCGCAGATGTATCAATACTTTATGCCAAAAAAGCAGACCCCTATGGAAATTTAATTTATGACAAAAGTGCCCGAAATACAAATCCTCTTGTCGCAATGGCAGGGGATATCACGATTGCAGAGGTAGAGGAGATTGTTCCACTTGGAAGCCTCAATCCTGATGAAATTATTACCCCTGGAGTGTTCGTCGATCACATTATCCCTTCGAAGGGAGTGAACTGGAAATGGGCTTGGGAGTAGACTTTCGTAACAAAATAGCAAGAAGAGCAGCAGAGGAAATCACGAATGGAATGGTTGTTAACCTGGGCATTGGTATCCCATCCTTAGTTCCTAATCATTTACCAAAAGACATGATGGTGATGTTCCATGCTGAAAATGGGATTACGGGTATGGGACCTAGCCCAGATAAAGGAATGGAAGATGAGAATTTATGCAATGCTGGAGGTTTTCCAGTCACCTTGAACCAAGGTGGTTCTTACTGTGATAGTGCTATTTCCTTTGGGATGATTCGCAAAGGACGGGTGGATATCACGATTTTGGGTTCGCTTCAGGTTAGTGAACATGGAGATCTGGCCAACTGGATTGTTCCTGGAAAAAAAGTCCCTGGAATGGGCGGTGCGATGGAACTTGCTCAAAAAGCAAGAAAAGTGATTGTATTGATGAATCATTGTGATAAAGCGGGAAATCCGAAAGTTGTTACTTCCTGCACATTACCACTGACCTCTAAAGCCTGCGTTGATATGATCATTACGGAATTAGCTGTTTTCAGGGTAACTCCTGAGGGATTATTGCTAACAGAACTATTTCCGCCCTATGACTTACAAGAGGTCGTAAATAATACAGAATGTGAGTTCACGATTAGTGATATTGTCCGAAAGATATCCTATTAAACTCACCCATCCTTAAAAAGAAGGAGTGAAAGCGTTGACTAATCATGAAGAATCCATTAAACAATGGCTGAAGGACAATCGTGCTAGAGGGACGAGGTTCTTACAAATACTCGTCCAAGAAAATAGTACAAGAGGAAACGAAAGTAGTGCTCAGGCTGTCATTATAGAAAAATGCCGGCAGTTGGGATTGAATCTCGATATCTGGGAAATTGACAGAAATGAGCTCATCCAGCATGAGGCATTCTGCTGTGATCGGGAAAGCTTTGAAGGAAATCCAAATGTAGTCGCGGTGTTAAAAGGGACTGGCGGCGGAAAGTCTATCATTCTAAATGGACATATCGATGTGGTCCCGGTTGGAGATGAGAAAAACTGGGAACATGATCCGTTTAGCGGACATATTGAATGTGGAAAGCTGTATGGACGAGGAAGTACGGATATGAAAGGCGGCACGGCTGCTCTAATTATGGCGATAGAGGCAATCATTTCCACTGGAATTAAGCTTAAAGGGGATGTTGTTTTTCAAAGTGTAATAGAGGAAGAAAGCGGCGGTGCGGGTACACTCGCTGCGGTTCTACGAGGATATCGTGCTGACGGTGCTATTATCCCGGAACCGACCGGGATGAAAATTTTTCCAAAGCAGCAGGGTTCCATGTGGTTTAGAGTTACCGTGAAGGGCAGGGCGGCACATGGCGGAACAAGATATGAAGGCGTAAGCGCCATTGAAAAGGCAGTATTGGTCATCCAAAAGCTGCAGCAATTAGAAAAAAATCGAAATATAAAAATCACCGATCCGCTATTTAACAGTATTCCGATACCAATCCCGATTAATATTGGAAAAATAAATAGTGGTGAATGGCCGTCATCTGTTCCTGATTTAGCTGTAATTGAGGGTAGAATGGGCGTATCCCCTGAAGAAACGATTTCAGCGGCTCAAGGTGAAATGGCTGTGGTGTTAAATGAACTCAATGAGCAAGACGAGTGGTTCCAAAAGAATCCTATAGAGATTGAATGGTTTGGGGGGAGATGGCTTCCAGGTAACCTTGAAGTGGATCACCCATTAATGAAGACACTTTCTGAGAGTTTTGTAGAAATCAAGGGAGAGCAACCAGTTATTGAAGCAAGTCCTTGGGGGACGGATGGTGGAATTCTATCAAATGTCGGAAATACACCTGTAGTTGTATTCGGACCGGGGATAACGGCAACGGCACATGACGCGAATGAACACATCCAGTTGGAAGATCTGTTTGCAGCAAGTAAGATTATTGCTCTAACTCTATTAAAGTGGTGTGAAGTCAGTGATAAGAATCCCTCCTAAAACAGAATTGGCAAAGTTTGGTACAATATTATTAAGAACTTTTTAGCAATTGGAGGGATTGTGATGAAGAAGGATTTGTGGATAGGCGGGGAATATCGAAGTGCTTCTTCCTATATGGAGCTTAAGAATCCATTTGACTTGGAGGTTCTTGCCCAAATTGGCATTGCCAATCAGGAAGATGTGCGCTCAGCAATAAAGGCAGCAGAAGATGCTAAAGAAATAATGGCAGAAATGCCTGCATTTGAACGGGCGGAAATCCTTGAGAAAGTTGCTCAATATTTAAAGGATGACCGAGAGGAATGCGCGAGAATAATAGCCCTGGAGGCTGCAAAACCGCTAAAGGCAGCGAGAGCAGAAGTGGACCGGACGATTATGACATACACTTTTGCGGCACATGAAGCGAGAAGAATTCATGGTGAAACGGTGCCAATGGACGCTGCACCTGGAGGTCAGGGCAGACTTGCCTTTACGATTCGGGAACCATTAGGCGTGATTGCTGCGGTTACCCCGTTCAATTTCCCTATGAATCTAGTTGCCCATAAATTGGGTCCAGCCATTGCGGCTGGAAATAGTGTTGTTTTAAAACCAGCTAGTCAGACTCCTTTATCGGCATATAAGATAGCCGAATACTTTCACTCTGCAGGCTTACCGGCTGGTGCATTGAATGTCATTACGGGAAGTGGCAGTAAAATCGGCGATATACTTATGAAAGACGACCGTATCAAAATGATTACCTTTACAGGAAGTCCTGAGGTAGGTCGCTATATTCGAGAAAACTCTGGTTTAAAGCGGGTGACCTTGGAATTAGGCTCGAATTCTGCATTAATTGTTGACGTTGGTGTTCAATTAGAGAATGTCATCCCAAGAATTGTGAATGGGGCCTTTGCCTATCAGGGGCAGGTTTGTATTTCAATTCAGAGAATTTTTGTCCATGAAAAGGTTTTTGAAGCATTTGTGGAGAAGTTTGTTAGTGAAACCCAAAAGTTAAAAGCAGGTAATCCCCTTGAGGAAGATAGTGATATTTCAGCAATGATTACACGTGGTGACGTACAGCGAACGAAGGAATGGGTAGATGAAGCGATTAGCAATGGAGCAGAATTAAAGGCTGGCGGAAACTCCGAAGAAGGGATTTTCCAGCCTACCGTTTTAGTAAATGTCCCTTCAAGCGAAAAGGTGAGTTGTGAAGAGGTTTTTGCACCCGTTGTGCATATTAATAGCTTCCGTCATTTTGATGATGCAATCAATCTAGTAAACGATTCTAAATATGGGTTGCAGGCCGGAATCTTTACGAATGATATCCACAAAGCACTTCAAGCTGCCAAAAAACTACATGTTGGCGGTGTTATGATTAACGAAATCCCTACCTTCCGCGTTGACCAAATGCCATATGGCGGCGTGAAAATGAGCGGAATGGGGCGAGAAGGAATCAAATATGCAGTGGAAGAAATGACTGAACTCAAGCTGATCAGCTTTAAAACAGAGTAGAAGAAAATGTCTGGCTGATTTCCAGTCAGGCATTTTTTTACCTGCCTTATCGGGAAGGAGTCTATAGGATGAATCAACGTGCCTCCACTATCTATATCGATGATAGTAACTTCTATTTAGAAGTCTATCTAGATCCTTTTAATAAAAGAATTCGCATTGATGATTATCGCGGTAATATAAATTTACTTATGGAAAAAGCGGAGGAGTTAGTCCGCAAGTATCAAGCAGAAAAGTTAATAATGAAAGCGCGGTCCGAGGATTTTTTACACTTATATGAAAAAGGCTTACAGCCGGAAGCGGTGGTGGAACGCTATTTTCTCGGATCTGATGCTCATTTTTTTTCAAAGTTTTATACTGTGGAGCGAAAGAAGAATGACCATTGGATTACGGAGGACGGAATGATTCACAGTATTTATCAATTGAACACCACCATTGATAAGCCCTTTCCGCCAAAGGAGTATGAATTAAAAAAAGCAGATGAAGCCTGTGCCGAAGAGCTGTCAGGATTATATCGACAGGTGTTTCAGATTTACCCTACACCCTTACATGACCCTGAATATGTGAAAAAGACGTTAATGGAAGGGACTATCTATTACGTATACTTTTATCAGGGCAAAATTGTCAGTGCTGCATCTGCTGAAGTGAATTCTTTTTATAAAAATGCAGAATTGACCGATTGTGCGACCTTACCGGAACATCGGAAATATGGGTTAATGAAAATAATTCTCCGTGAGTTAGAGGGTGAACTGAAGAGGCAGGGAATATTCTGTGCCTATTCAATAGCAAGGAGTTTATCCTTTGGAATGAATGCGGTATTATACCAGCTTGGATATAAGTATCGCGGCCGATTAATGAATAACTGCTATATCTACGACAAGCTTGAGAATATGAATATGTGGGTAAAGAATCTGGCAAACTGCTAATATTTCGGCTACAGGTGACGAATTTTCGGCACCTTTTAATAGGAGGTGAAACAATGGTTCAATTAACTGCGTTAACGAAGGAGGTTCTTTCAGCCATCCTGAAAACCATCGATGAAGGAATCCATGTGGTAAATACAGAAGGGAAAACCATTTTTTATAATGAGGTTGCGGCAAGGCATGATGGCATGAATGTGAAGGAAGTTCAGGGGAAAGACCTGCTGGATGTTTTTCCTTCCTTAACCGAGAATTCAAGTACACTGCTCAGGGTGATTAAAACGGGCAAACCCATCTATAATCAGGCACAGGTTTATGTAAACATCCATGGAGCACGGATTGATACCATTAATACGACACTTCCTATTTTTGTAGATAAGGAGATTATTGGTGCGGTTGAAATTGCCAAGGATTACTCCCGGATGAAGCAACTTGCGGAAAGCCTATTAGATTTGCAAAAAAGTGTGAATAAAAACAATAAGAAAAAAACATCAAAAAACGTCAAGTATACATTAGATGATTTAAAGAGTGTAAATCCGATATTCCAGAGCCTGAAGGACGAAGCTAGAAAGCTGGCAAAATCATACTCTCCCATTCTTGTATATGGAGAAAGCGGGACAGGAAAAGAATTGTTTGTGCAAGGTGTCCATCACGAATCCCTTCGCGGGGATGGGCCGTTCATTGCTCAAAACTGTGCAGCCATCCCAGAAACGCTGCTTGAAAGTATTCTATTTGGTACGGCAAAAGGAAGCTATACCGGTGCGGTTGAGAGAAAGGGGCTTTTTGAGCTGGCAGACGGCGGTACACTATTTCTTGATGAACTTCATACCATGCCGATTGAGCTGCAGGCTAAGCTGTTAAGGGTTTTAGAGGATGGGATGGTACGAAGAGTCGGAAGTGCACAAAATATTTCGGTTGATGTCCGCGTCATAGCAGCGATGAATGTCCATCCAAATACGGCTCTAGAAAATCAAAAGCTACGCTCTGACCTTTACTACCGTTTAAATGTCTTTACCTTTTCGCTTCTGCCGATTCGTGAACGAAAAGAGGATATCCTGTATTTAACGGATTATTTTATTCAATTTTTTAATAAGAAATTGAATAAAAGGATTAAAGGGATAGAGAAAAAATTAGAGAGTTTCTTTATGACTCACCTTTGGCTAGGGAACGTGAGGGAGCTAAAGCATACAATTGAGTATATGATGAACGTGTGCGAGGATGAGGTCCTTCAAATGGCGGACCTGCCAATAATGATGAAACAGCATGCGGCAATCAATGAAAATGTTGAGAACAGCCTTTCTTTAAGAAAAAATGTCGAAGAAATGGAAAGACAACTAATTGATTCAGCACTGAAAATGTCAGACGGCAACATCAATCAAGCGGCCAAGCTACTAGAAATCCCAAGACAAACCTTACAATATAAACTTAAAAAGATTAGAGAATAACTGCCGAAAAATCGGCGCTTTTTTTTGAATTTTATTTTAAAATGATTAAGACATGGAATCCTTACCCGGACTAAGTGCATTGGCATAATTCTTGCATAATATCTTAGTAAAGCAGGGTAAGGAGGAATTTAATATGAAACAGACACTATATAAGCCGAATAGGCATTGGAAAGATATAGAGCTTTGGAAAGATGTAAGTGAAGAACAATGGAATGATTGGCTATGGCAGCTAACAAATACCATCCGCACACTAGAAGATTTAAAAAAGGTAATCAACTTAACTCCAGATGAAGAAGAAGGAGTAAGAATCTCAACCAAAACGATACCCTTAAATATAACACCCTACTATGCTTCGCTTATGAACCCTGATGACCCACGCTGCCCCATTCGGATGCAGTCCGTTCCGATTTCAAAAGAAATTCATAAAACGAAATATGACCTTGAAGATCCACTATATGAGGATGAAGATTCACCAGTACCAGGATTGACGCACCGTTACCCAGATCGCGTTCTATTTCTTGTCACCAATCAATGTTCAATGTACTGTCGCTACTGTACGAGAAGAAGATTCTCAGGACAAATTGGAATGGGCGTCCCAAAGAAGCAGCTAGATGCAGCGATAAATTATATCCGGCAAACCCCGCAAGTACGGGATGTGTTAATTTCTGGCGGTGACGGGCTGCTTATAAATGATAATATCCTTGAATATATTTTGAAAAATCTTCGTGAAATTGACCATGTGGAAATTATTCGGATTGGAACAAGAGCACCAGTAGTATTCCCGCAAAGGATTACCGAAAACCTTTGTAACATTTTAAAAAAGTATCATCCAATTTGGTTGAATACTCATTTTAATACATCCATCGAAATAACTGAAGAGTCTAAAAAGGCTTGTGAAATGCTTGCTAACTCTGGTGTTCCAGTCGGGAACCAATCGGTCATCCTCGCTGGTATCAACGACAGTGTGCCGATTATGAAAAAGCTTATGCATGATCTCGTGAAAATTCGTGTACGTCCATATTATATATATCAATGTGATTTATCTGAAGGAATTGGTCATTTCCGTGCACCTGTTTCAAAAGGACTTGAAATAATAGAAGGACTCCGCGGACATACGAGCGGCTATGCAGTGCCGACTTTTGTGCTTGACGGTCCGGGCGGTGGCGGGAAAATTTCACTTCAGCCGAATTATTTAATTTCACAAAGTGCAGAAAAGGTTGTCCTCAGGAATTTTGAAGGAGTCATTACCTCTTATCCAGAACCAGAAAATTATAAGCCAGGAACAGCAGAAGGTTATTTTAAAGAGATTTATCCTGATATGGAGGAGAAACGCTCTAATGTTGGGATTGCAGGAATTATGAATGACCAGCATTTTAACCTTGTTCCAGAGGGCTTACAGAGATTAAATCGTCGAAAAGAATACAATCAAAATCCTACCCATACCACATTGAAGGATAAACGAGTCAAGCGTGATGAGTTGAAGGAAAAGAAATTTCAGGCACTTCAAAACAAACCAGCGCCTGCTGAAAAAAATGATTCTGATGGGAACTCTACATCGAATGAATAGGGGGATGAATATGGGATTAGTCTGTGAATGGTGCGGGAGTGCTGCTAAAAATGGTGAGAATATCGTTTATTGGGAGCTTCCTGACGGCACAAGAGCCATTCAAATAATAGAAACCCCCGCAGTGGTTTGCGATGATTGCAACATGGTCTATCAAACAGATGAAATAACAAAGGAAATTGAAGATCAATTATTCCTGATTGATACGAAGAAAATTGGAAACAGCATCACCTATAAAGAGTTAATGTCCCTTCCGAGACTTTTGAAGAGAAATTATTTTGATTTTTCTTCCTAAAACAAAACCCCCTATCTGCGTCGATAGGGGGTTTTGATTATTCTGTTTGAATCGGTTTTGCTGCGTTTTTCCTCGCTCGTAAAAACTTAACTAGGTTTAAGACAATGGTTTTCATGACTGCATAAAATGGGATTGCCAGGACCATCCCAAGGACTCCAGCCAGATTTCCGGCAGCTAGTAATATAATGATAATGGTTGCTGAATGGGTGTCCAAGCTTTTTCCGAGAATGAGCGGGGATAATACATTCCCTTCCACCTGTTGAGCAATGAGAATAACTACTATGACTAACAATGCTTTTGTTGGAGAATCGAATAACGCTACGATTACCGCAGGTGCTCCTCCAAGAATTGGGCCGATATAAGGAATAATGTTGGTAAATGCTACGATTAAGGCCATGACAAGTGCAAAGGGTAAATCAATAATCAGGTAACCAATAAACGCCAGCGTGCCTACAGCCAATGCTACAGTTACTTGGCCCTGGATATACGCAGAGAGAGTATCGCCTGTCTCTTTAAGGATGGATAAGCCTTCCTCCCTGTATGGGTTGGGAAGGAATTTTGAGATTGCCGTAGGAAACTTGTGTCCATCTTTAAACATGTAGAATAATAAAAAAGGAACCGTGACGAGAATGATAGCTATATTGGTTATCACACCAAGTATATTCGTTATGCTGCCTGTAATCGTGTTAGGCAGGGTATTTGCAAATTCGATGAGTCTTTCCTGAACAGTTTCAAGAAGATCCTTTTGCTCGTCCATGATCCATTTAAATTCAGATGATTTCATGACATTGTCAAAAAACTGCATGGTTTTGTCTGCATATACTGGAAGTTCGTTCGCAAGAGCCGTAAATTGTTTTGTAATCGCAGGAATTAAATTTCCAATTGCAAGTACACAAATGAGTATAAATACAACATAAATGATAAGGATGGCTAATAATCTAGGCACTTTATGGCGCTGTAGAAAATTAACGACTGGATTAAGTAAAAAGTAAAGAAAACCTGTTATCAAAATGGGGAAAAAGATGGTTGAAAAAAAGATTCCGATTGGTTCAAATAAGAAGGATATCTTAGTTGAAACCCAAATGATGGTTAAAATTAACAAGACCTGAATTAACCAATATTGAAATTTCCTATTTGCCAATGTATGTACCTCTGTTTCTATATATTTGGTAAAATTATATCAAATCTTTATCACTTATAGTATCTTTAAGTAAAATCAATTTTTGTCTCAGGATAGAAAGAAAGGCGCTATGTATGATTAAATCCTTTTATCATTTTTTAATGAAATATCGGCACCCAGAACCAAAGGATGCCCTCAGTGTTTTTGCGAATGAGGCTTTTTTGGATCATAGCTTCCCAAAAACATCTGAAGACTACCATGAGCTCAGTTCTTACCTAGAATTTAATGGCCATTATCTAGAGTCCATGACTATATTTGATGAAGCCTGGGACCTTTATGTGTTATCAGAAAGTAATTGAATTTAGGTAAATCCCTTTAGATCGTCTCTGTAAAAAGAGGCGATTTTTCTTTTTCCCCAGTGTGCGCGGGTACATCCATTGGTGCATATACTATTGTAATCAAAATTCACGACTCATCATTGAGAGGATGGAGGATATGAAAAGAAGGAATATACCGAAGTATAAGGTCGGTGATACGGTCGTGATAGCGATGTATGGTACAGTTGGCAAAATAACCGATGTCAAGTTGATTGACGGGAATTATGTGTACGAAGTGAATAAAAGTGATGGTCTTTTTGTTGAATCAGGACTGCAGCTCCTTTCAGAATATGAAGGAGATTTGGTGGAGCAAGAACAAATAGATATTGAATATAAATTCTTCTTCGGAGATTTAGTTCAAGTCGCCGGATATGGCGCAGATTTGTTTAAGATTGTCGGATTTCGAACAGAAATTTGGCGCTACAAAGAAGATGCATGGGAAGATGTTATCTACGAACTTTCAAGAATTAGTGATGGGGAATGGCTGGAAGCGGGTGAAGAGGAAATGACACTCGTTGCAGACGCTGAGAGTGCGGATACGTTTATTCAAAAACTAGGACTCCTTTATTTAGTAAATAACGAAGAGAAGCACCAGGTCGCAATTTCAAAAACACAAAAAAACATTGTGAGAAAAGCAGAACTTGAAGAAATTGAACGAAAAAAGGAAAAGAAGCAGTTAATCGATAATTTATTAGATATTTTTAATGATTACAAAATTTTATATACAATATTTCACGACCAGGAGTATTATCAAGTTATGCGTGTCATTTTAAGGAAATTAAAGAGTATTGTAAATGACGATGGTAAAAGCCATGTCTAGCTTCTACCACCTGGAAATTGCCACTAATAAATAAATGACCAAAGGAAACCCACCCCATTTTATTAGAAAAAATAGGCCGTCTAAAATCTTTTCAAAGGCAGTGATGATCAATCCATCCTCCTGATTTACATCATCAAGAATAGCATCAAATTTCGCTTGTAGATTTGACATACTATCACCTCATAATCGTATTTTTTTCATTCTATGCTTGTCCAAAGAAAAAAAGACATATTTAATCTTTTATTTTGCACTCTATGTTTAAGCTGCAGAATATTTACCGATTCTTCTAGAAGTAAATAGCATGAATGTGCAGAATTCATCATACATTCGTAAAAAGGGGGCGATGCTATGAGAGAAATTGAAGTATTTATTGATACGGAAGAGATTGCTGAATTTTTCTTTCATGAGCTGGTGAAAAGAGGATACGTTCCTACGGAAGAAGAATTGGAAGAAATCGCTGATATCACCTTCGAGTATCTCATCGAGAAAAGTATTATCGACGAAGAAGTAGAAGATGAATAGGTAAAATATCACGATACTGTATTCATCTTTTTAATAAGAAGTAGCGAAAGACGAGCATTTGAACCTGCTCGCTTTTTGTGTGTGATATTTTTTTTGCTATATTTCTTTAATTGGTGAAACTTTACTATCTCTTTATCGTATTATGAATAGCGAAGATGAGGAGGAATGATGGATGCTTAAAAAGATTTTAAAATCAATTCTTGGAAGTAAACTTCATCATCAAAAAAAATATTCACATTCTAGTAATGCTTGGAAGAAAATGAACCACCATAAACATAAGCACCTAGGACATCAGCACTATAAAAAGAAGCATAAAAGCGGCAGTTTATTTTCTAGCTTCTTTAGCAGTTAATTACTTATATGTTTAAAAGAATGACTTTAGTTGCTGCTAACATAATGGAAAGCAGATTTAAGGAAAATGAAATTATTGCAGAGCGATACGAGATTATCAACCATTTAGGCGTTGGAAGCTATGGAAATAGTTACTTAGTAATTGATCAGGTATCGCAGCAAAAGAAAGTACTAAAAGCATTACGCATCCATAAAAGAATTACGAAGTCAGGGAAAAGGGACTTTGAGCTTGAAAAAGACCTGCTCCAAACCATTAATCACGCTGGGTTTCCTCGTTTTTTCGAAGATGGAATTTATAAAAATATACCATTTTATACAATGGAGTATATTGAAGGTAAGAATTTCGAACAGCTGATCTTTCAGGATGGGCAAAAATATTCAGAAATAGAAGCTTTTAGAATTGCGAATCAATTACTAGAGCACATAAATTATTTGCATGAACAGCAGTTAATTCATAGAGATATTCGAATCCCTAATGTAATTGCGAATGGTTCTGAGATTGTGCTTATTGATTTAGGGCTGGCAAGGAAACGTAATCATGTGAATGCAGCAGGAATAAAGCGAAAACGGTATTTGCGAAAAGAGGTAAATCCACAGGCAGACTTTTATGGCCTTGGTCATTTTTTGTTGTTTTTACTTTACTCCAACTTTTCTTTTCCAAAAAAAACCAAGGAAAGCAGCTGGGAAGAGGAATTGGAGATATCATATCATGCAAAGTACATTATCAGCAGACTTTTACAAATAAAAGACTGTTATGAGTGCTGCGCACAAGTAAAGTCAGATATCCAAAAATTATTTGTAGTATAAGGGAGGAAATAAAAATGTCTTTTTTTGACAAAGTATTTGCTAGTGTAGGAATTGGTTCAGCAACGGTAGACACCAAGCTCGAGAGGGATACATATAAGCCGGGTGAAACGGTTAATGGTATTGTAGAAATCAGAGGTGGAAAGGTAGACCAGCATGTAGATGATATCTATTTATCATTGAATACTACCTATTTAAAAGAATCAGATGATAAAAAGTATAATGTTACAGCTACAATCGATCGTTTCCGAGTCACCAGCCCATTTACAATTGGAAAAAATGAAAGAAAAGAAATTCCTTTTTCCTTCCAGCTTCCACTAGATACACCACTGTCTATCGGAAGGTCAAAAATTTGGGTAACAACTGGTTTAGACATTAAGAACGCTGTGGACCCAGGTGATAAAGACTATATTCAAGTTGTTCCTGATCAATTGATGAATGCCATCTTTAACGCAGTCGACAGTCTTGGATTCCGTTTACGTGAAGCTGATTGTGAAGAAGCATCTTACAAAGTTCGCGGCCGCTTGCCATTTGTGCAAGAATTTGAATATGTACCAACTTCTGGACCATTCCGTGGAAGATTAGATGAGCTAGAGGTAGTCCTCAGACCATCAGGAAATGGCATAATAGAGTTGCTTTTACAAGTTGACCGTCGTGCACGCGGATTGGGTGGATTATTTGCAGAAGCAGCTGGTTTGGATGAAAGTAATGTAAGATTAACGGTAACATCCGCCGATATTCCAAACCTCCAACAGCAAATTCAAAGCGTTATTCAAAGATTTTCTTGATTTTCGACAAAAAAAGACAGATTTCTCTGAAGGATTCTCCTATATCCATCTCTAAATATTAAGTAATAAGAATTACTTTAATTATTGGAGGGGATAAGATGATCAAGGCGATAACCAGAAGAGCTAGTATTCAATATGATGTGACAATCTTTCAAACTCCAAAGTACAGGGAATATAAAGGGTACAAACAGGTATATCGTACATTCATTCAAGCAGGCAGCCATGAAAATTGTTTGGAAGAAACGTTTAGTCTCTTTAATGTTACGGATCGAATTCCATCGAATTATCAGGGGAGATTTCTTTCCACTGGAGACATCATATTAATTGATGAAGGTCGAGGCGGACAGCATTATTATCAATTAAAACCTGGCGGGTGGCAGCCTGTTAATCGAATCCAAATAAGATAAAAGAAAACCTAAGGAGAAAATTCCTTAGGTTTTCTTACTGTCCAGCTCCAGCGCCCTAGCGGCTAGTGTTCTTCGCTCTCCGCCCTACGATAAGTCAACATCGAATCGCCTCCGGCTCTTCGTGTTTCCTTTATCTCAGTTGGAGCGCTCCACAAGGAACGCTTCGGCAGCATAAGCTTCGCACGAAGGAAAAGCGTAGCTTTTTCGAGGAGGCCATACGCCGCTGACCAGGGCGCTTGTGCTTTTCTTATTGTTTTAGCTTTTATTGACCATTACTTTTTCGACCGCCTGATGCTTCATTTTCTTTTGCATGGGCATTATGCTCTGCTTCAATGGCCTCAGGGGGAATATGATTATTTTTCTTAGGGCGATTTGTTTGTGCTCTATGCTTTTTTCCCATAATTTTATGAACCTCCTTTGGATAATCTAAAAATAGCTTCCCACAAATAGAAAAATTCATGACGTTTTCAGTGAAAGGTTTTTCATTGGACAAAGTGTTGTGATATATTGACAAGTGTGAAGTTACGAACTTCACTTTAATTGATTGGAGGATTTTATAATGAGTGTACATATTGGTGCAAAAGAAAATGAAATTGCTGAAACGGTATTACTGCCTGGAGACCCGTTAAGGGCTAAATATATCGCGGAAACCTTTTTAGAAGATGCCAAATGTTATAATGAAGTAAGAAATATGTTTGGTTATACCGGTACATACAAAGGGAAGAGAATTTCTGTTCAAGGAACAGGAATGGGTGTACCTTCTATCTCCATTTATGTAAATGAATTAATGAACAGCTATAATGTCCAAAATTTAATCCGAGTCGGCACATGCGGAGCCATCCAAAAGGACGTAAAAGTCCGCGATGTCATTTTGGCAATGACTAGTTCGACCGACTCTAATATAAATCGTCTTACTTTTGGAGGAGTTGATTTCGCTCCTTGTGCGAACTTTGATTTACTTAAAAAGGCCTATGATGCAGGTGTAGAAAAAGGGCTTAATTTAAAAGTAGGGAATATCTTTACTGCTGATTCTTTCTATAATGACAATGCTGAACTTGAAAAATGGGCAAAGTATCAGATTCTTGCCATTGAGATGGAAACAACCGCATTATATACGTTAGCCGCTAAATTTAACCGCAGAGCATTGTCGGTACTTACTGTAAGTGATCATATCTTAACAGGTGAAGAAACAACAGCGGAAGAAAGACAATTAACATTTAATGATATGATTGTAGTTGCACTAGAAGCAGCGACAAAAGAATAGGTAAAACCGCCTCTTTCAAGTATTGAGAGAGGTTTCTTATTGATTTTTTTGGTAAAAATAGATATAGTGCAGAAAGTATAAAGAAAGATAGATAGGTGAGAATTATGGTATGGAAAAATATAGTATTAATTGGTTCAATGACAGTTCTTTTTAGCGGCTGTAGTCAGGTTGATTCATTATTAAATAAACTTCCCTTCACTGGAAATGACTCTAGTAAAAACCAAGAGTCTCAACAAGATGAATCTCCAATAAATGATCCACTTAGTTTAGAATCAATGTTTTTCAATGATATTAAAGAAGTAGATGGCAAAAATGTCATCCAAAATTCTACGAACGTCATGGCATTGGTTAACAAAGAGTTTTATTTGCCAGAAAATTATATACCTGAGGATCTTGTCAAACCAGAAGTGGAATTCTCCTTTGGGGAAGAAGATATAGAAAAAAGCTTAATGAGAAAAGAAGCGGCAGTAGCATTAGAGAAAATGTTTACTAACGCTGCAAAAAATGGAATCGAAATTCTTGCTGTATCGGGATACCGCTCCTATAGCCGGCAGAAATCATTGTATGACGCTGAAGTAAATAGAGTAGGGGTAGAAAAGGCTGAGCAGGCTGTAGCTATTCCAGGTGCAAGTGAACATCAATCTGGATTAGCCATGGATATTTCGAGCAGGTCGAATAAATTATATTTAAATGAAGCCTTTGCAAATACCACAGAAGGTAAATGGCTAAAAGAAAACGCACATCATTTTGGCTTTATTTTGAGATATCCTAAAGAGAAAATGGACATTACAAATTATATGTATGAGCCGTGGCATTTCCGCTATGTCGGTGTAAAAGCTGCAACGATTATGTACGAGCATAGCTGGACACTAGAAGAATATTTCAATGAAGTGAAGAAAATTTAAATCGTGACTTCCGGCACGCCTGACTAATGGATGTGCCCTTTTTCATTATACATAACTTTTCTTTGTTATTTTTTTATGAAAAATGTTATTCTAATCACTAAGGGTTAGTTTTACATATTATTTTTTGGACAATGAAAGTGGTGAAATCTTTGGATGAGCAAAATGTTAATCAAGAAAATCTTGAACAAGAGCAGGAAACAGAGAAGAAATCTGGGTATGTACACATTAAGAAATTTCATTTTATATTGATGTTGTTTTTCCTTGTATTGCTATCTACAGGCATTACAACATTTGCCTTATCGTTTGGGGATGAAAAAGTCATTACAGTTGGTACGGAAAGATCAGAATTTGATAAACTTTATACTGCCTATGATACGCTGAAGAGTGGATATTTTGAGGAGCTTGATCAGAAAAAACTAATTAATGGGGCTATTGATGGAATGGTAAAAGCTCTAGACGATCCTTATACTGACTATATGAGTGTGGAGGAAGCGGAAAATTTCCATGCCTCAATTAATTCTTCATTCCAAGGAATTGGTGCAGAGATTCAAGAGAAAGACGGACATATTATGATTGTCTCACCAATTAAGGGCTCTCCAGCTGAAAAAGCGGGTTTGAGGCCGAATGATATCATTGTATCTGTCGACGGAAAAAGTCTACAGGGAATGACCTCGACTGAAGCCGTAACCATTATTCGTGGAAAAAAAGGAACAAAGGTGGAATTAACCATTCAACGGCCGGGAACAGACGCACCTGTTAAGGTACCGATTACCCGCGATGATATTCCAATTGAAACCGTTTATGGTGAAATGGTTGGCGACGGTATTGCCAAAGTTCAAATTACAAGTTTTTCTACTAATACCTCAAAGGACCTTGCTGCGAAGCTAAATGAACTGCAGAAACAGGGGATGAAAGGGTTAGTCTTAGACTTGCGTCAAAATCCAGGCGGATTATTAGATGAAGCCATTAGTATTTCAAGTATGTTTGTTCCAAAAGGAAAACTAATATTAAAAGTGGAAGACCGGAATGGTAAGACCGAGGAATATCCTTCACAAAATGATGGGGATCCAGACTTCCCGTTGGTCATATTAATTGATAAAGGCAGTGCCAGTGCCTCTGAAATTCTTGCTGGAGCAGTTAGTGAATCTGCTGGTGTTAAGCTAGTAGGTGAGAATTCCTTTGGGAAAGGAACCGTTCAAACGGCCAAGGACTTCCCTGACAATTCAAATATAAAATTTACAACTGCAAAATGGCTCACGCCAAATGGTAATTGGATTCATAAAAAAGGAATTAAGCCTGATTTTGAAGTTCCACTTCCTGAATACGCAACATTACCAATCATTAATCCTGACAAAGAGCTGAAGCTTTCAAGTTCTTCAACTGAGGTTGAATCAGCTCAGAAAATGTTAAAGGCAATTGGGTATGATCCAGGACGTGTAGACGGATTCTTCGATGAGAAAACACAAGAGGCTGTTATTAGCTTTCAAACAGCAAATAATCTGCCTGCTGATGGAATCTTAAAAGGAGATACTACCTTTAAATTAATGGAAAAGCTTAGAGAACAGATTCAAAACCATGATACTCAGCTTCAAAAAGCAATTGAAGTGTTAAAAGAGGAAATGAAATGAAGAAAAGCCTGAACCGTGCTGCTGGTTCAGGCTTTTTCCATGTAGAAGTATAATCTTTGCCTAATTTTCCGAAAATGGAGATAAAAAAAGGAATTAGGTGATTTTAGATATGAAAAAGTTAATCATTGCCGTTATTGTCCTGTCCTTTTTCGGCTTAGGCCCCTTACAGACATTTTTTCAAAGCAGTACGGAGAAGAAGGGAGAAGAAGCGAAGAGTATCCCTTTTCTAGAAAAATTAAAGGATTCTTCTGAAAGTGAGAATAAGGTGGAAACCTTTCTTATTATCGAAAATAGTAAAGGCTCAGCTTCATCAGCAACCGAACCAGGGCTGTTGTTAAAATATGATAAAGACCAAAATAAAATCGAGTACGGATCTATCATGCTTGCACTTGATGGCAAAGAAGGGGAATTGGAGCACCTGAAAAAACAGGCAGCAGAAAAATATCAAGTAGATATTGATTATTGTTTTATCTTTGATACTTCTGGTTTCGGGACTGTAATTGATGTGCTTGCTCCGAACGGGATAGAAATGATGACTGGAATTGAAGGGCATCTGGATGGAGAAAGACAAATACTAAAGGGTGAGGATTTTGTCCAATATTTTGAGCAGCTAAAAATGAATCCAAGTTATGCTAAAGAATTATCTCCAATATTTATGGCATTAAAAGAAGAAGTATTGAAAGAAATATCTGCTGAGGATTTCCTCACTATAGCACCACAAGTTCTGAATGAGACCTTAAAAAATGTCAACACTGACATAGGAAAAGGAAAGTTAATGGATTTGGGATTAACGGTAATGATGAACCCTGTCACTTCAATTGAAGAAATAGAAATAGTGGCTGCCAATAAAAAAAACAAGCTTGAAAATGTAAATAAAATGTTAGAAGATGAGCAAGGGATTTATTAAACAAGTGAGAAAGTGAATGAGTTCATTCACTTTCTCATTAATTTTCAGGAAGAATATCTAATAATTGCCTGATTCTTTCTTTTTTACGTTCTATTACTTCTGCAATAAATTGACTATATTCATTATTTTTTTGCAAGGCAAGCTCCTCATATAATTCCTTTAATTGGTCAAGGTGCTCTTTCAGGGTATATTCATTCACTCCAGAACCTCCTGACTGTACCTTTCGTAGAATAATTTCTACGAGCCTGTCATTGGTTGCTTCCAAAGATTTTGTCCCTTGCCGAACGTATATGGCACCATAACGAAGTTCATTCCGCTGAACAACAGAGGTATACGGAACATATTTTGGATCATATTCAATGACGAGTACCTGAAATCTTTTATTGCTTAATGTTTGTTGGTCCCCGCTAAAATAAAAATCCTCCGTCCGATATTTTAAGTATTTTGGCAATAAATTAGCCAGTTTATTATCAATATCCGCTTTATCTAAAAAATCATCTTCCTGCAGTCCAGTTAAGGAAATGGAACCCTCATCATTTTGACTGACACCAACAATAATACAGCCGCCACCCGAATTTGCAATCGCAAGTACGTGTTTAGCCATCTTAGAAAATTCTGTCCATTTGGTTTTAAAATCTAGAAAATCTGTTTCACCCGTATTGTGAAGAAGGAGGTCTTTTAAGGATTCATGTGATGGGTTTTTAATAAAATGAAGGAGACTTCTTGGGTAGACATACTCATAAATCATGAGGGAAGGTCCTTTCTGAATATTCTTTTACTACTATTATAAGCCACATTTATCTAGTTGATAGCCCAATTTCAGCTATAATAAAAGGAATATCAGAGGAAAAAGAGGTAAACACAGATGAAAAACACTGAGGTATATATTTTATCCGGATTTTTAGGAAGTGGAAAAACAACGCTATTGAAGCGTCTGCTTGAAAATGAGCAATTATCAGGTCGAAAAACCGCCGTAATGATGAATGAACTAGGAAAGGTCTCAATCGATTCAGAAGTCGCTCGGGACGAAGATGTAGCTTTGAAGGAGCTATTAGGGGGCTGTATCTGCTGTTCCATTCAGGACAAGCTTGAAGCACAGCTGCAGGGCTTATTATTGAATGAAAAGCCAGAAGTTATCTATATTGAAACCACGGGGGCTGCACACCCGGTTGAAGTTCTAGATGCCATCCTTTCACCTTTATTTGCGGATCAGTTTACGATAAAGGGTATTGTAACAACAGTGGATGGATTAAGATGGCGTGACAGAAAGACGTTAAGTCCACAGGTTCATCAATTACTGCTCGAGCAGGTCAGACACGCAGATTTTATCCTTGTTAATAAAATGGATGAATTGTCGGAATCAGAGCAATCAAAAATTATTTTTGAGATACAAGGAATTAATTCTGCTGCACGCTGCTTATTAACAAATTATTCTCAGGTCTCTATTGATGAATTGAGAAAACTGACACTTTCATCATTTTCAAAACAAACTAGTGCTGATTTTTCGAAAAGAGCTCTTAATTTAACCACGTTTGTCTATCAATTCCAAGAACCAATCAACCATTCTGACTTCGAGGATTTTTTGAAGGGTTTACCTGAGAGGATATATCGCATCAAAGGCTATATAAAATTTGATTCTTTATCAAAACCATATCTCTTCCAATATTCTTATGGAATGCCTTTATATATGAAGGAAGAAATGAATTTACCTTTAAATCTGGTATTTATCGGCGAAAATATGGATTGGTCTGAGATTGAGGAAAAGCTAGGTAAACTTGAAAAAGACTTCAAAAAACAAAATTAAAATGAATGAACATTTCTTCTTCAGGTAACTCTTTTAATGTAGTTATTTTTTCATTGTAAAGGGGGTTTAGATGAAGAAGAAAACAGTTTTTGTGATGGTTATTCTATTCCTCCTAAGTGGTCAAGGGATACAAGCAGCAACAAATATTAGTTACAAAATTGAAATGCTGCCATGGGAAGAAGTCAATAATGTGCTGCCGAAGTATTCTAAGTTTACGGTTCTAGATCTTGAAACAGGGAAGAAGTTTAAAGTTCAAAGGCGTGCCGGCAGTCATCATGCCGACGTTCAGCCATTGACACCCAAGGATACAAAAATCATGAAAAAGATTTACGGAGGAAAATGGAGCTGGAAGCGGCGTGCCATCATCGTGATTCGCAATGATCAATGGATTGCCGGGTCAATGCATGGAATGCCGCACGGTGGGGGTGCCTTAAAAAATAAGTTTCCAGGGCATTTTTGTATCCATTTTTTCGGCAGTACCACTCATCGGACGAACACAATGGACCTCTCGCATATGTTGATGGTTTATAAGGCGGCTGGGAAATTAGAAGAGTACTTAAGTATAACATCACCTTATGAAACGGTTAAAGCGTATATAGCTGGTTTAAAGCAGCAGGATTCCTATATTTCAAAGTTGATCTCTGTACAGAAGCTTGAATGGAAACCGATATTAGGCAGAATTGAAAATGTTAGAATAACCCGGATGCCAATTTTACCAGCAGAGGATTTAAAACAGGAAATAAGCATGGATGTTCCAATTGAAATTGATTGGTTTATTAAAAATAGAGGAAGTCAGCACTATCGTGGTGAAATCCATTTAATTCGATTTTCAACGATGGATGCCTGGAAAGTAGACTCTGAATCGTTTTTAAAAGAAAATGACTTAAAATAAATAAAAAACACCTTTAGCAAAAGTTAAAGGTGTTTTTCTGTTAGGCTTGTTCTCCGAATTTAATGAATGTTCTTTCGTCCTCAATTAAACCACAGGAGGCACATTGAATTCGATAATCAGGTCCATTGTATGGAAGGTGAAAGGGTTCTAATTCATTTTGACTGTATTCTTTCATCACTTCACCAGATTGAGGGTCAAGCTTCACAGATTGGGAAACTTGTTGAATAATATTAAAGCGGCTTCGATTTGTTTTACAATTAGGACATTTATAGGGTGTAGACATATATTGCTCCTTTCATGGTGTTGTTAAAATCTATTTTTTGCAATAATATTGGAAAGTATGTAACAATGCAATTGAGGAGATATGGAGGTGGGGGTATTGACGATAGGAAATATCAATTTTGATGAATTACTAGCTGAGTATCGAATGATTTGGAATAATCGTATGCTAGCTGCCAGTGATAGAAGTAGTGAAGAAACCTTAACTGAGGCAGTGAAAAGGGAACTGCTTGATGAGAACTCTCATCCGAGAATACGGAAGAATAAATTTGAAAAATACTATTCCGCTATTAGCAGAATCACACAGTCGACCATCTCAAATGAGGCTAAGGTATCACTTATCCATGTCCACAATGGTATTATGGAGAAATTGATAAAGGAGAGGTAAACGTGAAAAAAATTAAATTGCTAAGTCTATTGATTTTAGCTTTATTGGTCGTCACTGCATGCGGTACCAAAGACAATCAAAATCAAGCTGAAAAAGAGTTGCCTGAGTTTGTAGAAGTAAAGTTGACTGTTACTCCGGAGCATGGACAAGCCAATGAACCGATTATATTTGAAGCAAAGGTTACACAAGGAGAAGAGAATGTTGAAGACGCAGACGAAGTGAAATTTGAAATTTGGCGTGCGAAGGATGAAAACCACGAAAAGGTAAAGATCGAGCATGCTGAAGATGGAATCTATCGCTTAGAAAAGTCGTTCGCACAAGAAGGAACGTATTATATTATTTCACACGTAACAGCTAGAGATATGCACAATATGCCTAAGAAAGAATTTGTTATTGGAACAGCAAGTGAAACGGAAGACCCAAATGAATCGAAGGATTCAATGGAAGGAATGGAAGGGCATTAGAGATGTAAAGACAGCAGTGTAA
>NZ_NPDD01000193.1 GCF_002272245.1 Bacillus sp. 7884-1
CTCACCGTGTGTTTTTTTTGTTGATAATTTTGTAGTATATAGATGTTGATGATAGGTAAAAGATTATATAGGTTAACACATACATTCCCATGACAGAAAAAATAATGGTCGTTAGAGATGGTAAATCTTTTATTACAAGGATGACTGTGTAATATAAAAGATACCAACTGTGTACCAATCCAAGTATTAGCGGCGGTAAAAATACGAACAGCAATTGTTTCCGAATAATCTTTTTCATTTCCTTGTTGCCTACACCAATTTTCCGTAAAATTGCGTAGTGCTCTCGCTCTTCTGTAGCTTCGCGCAGCTGTTTAAAGTAAATGACACTTCCTAAAGCAAACAATGCAATGACTCCATAAAACGCAACGGAGAACAATACTAAGGAGGAAGACTCAGTATTAAGAGAATATTGATCTACATAGGCTGAATAATAGGCCCCTTCTGTTTTCATAACCATTTCGTATACATTTCGTGATACGTCATTGGATGTTTTCGCATCTTCGATTTGATAAATTTCATAGGAAGAAAGAGTATGTTTTTCTTTTAAGTCATCAAAAGCTTCGTCTGAAATAACGAGTACTGAGGGTTGAGGAGCTGTATCCCCACCAGGACTCGTTGGGATACTTAACAACGGGTATCGGATTTTTTCGACTACACGAAAGGTATTGTCTTCTAAAACTGTAATTTCGGGCAGAGGACTTTTATATTCAAAAGGTTCATCTATTCCTCTTGATAAAACAATTACTTCTTTACCTTCTACGTCTACTTTTTCACCAACTTCACGTAAATCAACAATCGCATTTAATTGTGACTCAGGGAAAAGGTAAAACTCCTCAGTGTAGTATTCGGGATAGCTATAAAACGTTTTTCGATTTGGAATCTTTTCTGTTTGAATTCCCGTAATAGTTTCATGAGCAATAATGGGATGTGAGTCATTCATCATTTGTTCAATTCGTTTTTGTGTTTTATCATCCTGCGTCGAGAAGGCAAAATGGTTTGGAAATTCTTTTTTTACCACGTCAGCTTTCACGGCGTAATCTACAGCAATAAATCCAACTGCAAAAATGACAATAGCACTAATAAGTGAATTAAACGTAAAGTTTACAGTATTTCCTCGAATCGAAAAACGAAGAGAGGAAATCCATAACATTTTGTTACCATGAAAGTAATTTTTACTTTGACTCATTTTTTGTAAAATCCAACCGGAAAACTGGCGGAAAAATAAATACGTTCCGACAATCAATGCAACTGTTACAGCAATTAATGTTTCTTTAAAATTTTCTTTCCAAATTTCTGTATCTCCTGCCAGGGTAATCGTGTAGTAGGAAGCTGCAATCAATAGGATTGACAATATCGCCAATCCAAATGAAAATTTAAGCGGTTTGTCCATTTTTTCTTTTGCATGAAACAATTCAACTAACTGTACACGGCGGACGTTCAAATAACTTTGGATCGTAATAATACCGATTAATAAAGCGAATAACAGAATTGTTGAGATGATTGCTTCAAGTGGAAAAGCAAAAGAAATGTCGTCCTTGTAGTGCATTAGGTTCATTAATACCCTACCGAAAAATTTCGATAGTAATCCACCGATTAATATACCGCTGGATACAGAAATGGAGCTCAAGAATAACGTTTCAAAAAAGACCATTGCGGCAACTTGTCTTTCTTTCATCCCGTATAGTAAATACATGCCAAATTCTTTTTTTCGCTGTTTCATGAAAAATGAGTTAGCGTACAAAATAAAAAACACAATAAACAAAAAGACGATTACTGAGGCAATGAAAATAACCGTTTTATAGTTTTCTTTATTTTGGATTGCTGAAACGACGTCCTTGTTAAACATTAATCCGGAAAAGGTAAAGTAAATGACAACCCCGACAAGCATGGAAATAAAATATATGGTATATAAACGAAAGTTCCGCTTCATATTCCTCCATGATAAATCAACTAAGTTCATCGCTGGTCACTTCCAATGACACTTTGAATCGTCAGGATTCGGTCAAAGAATTCTTTTTCTGATTGTTCGCCTTTAAACATTTCATTGACGATTTTTCCATCACGCAGAAAAATTACACGTTGGCAGTAGCTCGCTGCATACGGGTCGTGGGTAATCATTAGAACGGTTGTCTTAAATGTTCTATTAAGAAATTGAATTTGTTCCAGCAGCTGGGTAGCAGACCTTGAATCAAGTGAACCTGTAGGCTCATCAGCAAACACAATCGCTGGATTTGTAATGATTGCCCTTGCTGCAGCTGTTCGCTGTTTTTGACCGCCAGAAATTTCAGACGGATAATGATGTAAGATCGATTCAATATTTAATGCTTCAACCAATTTCGCTAATCGCTGCTCCATTTCAGCAACAGGTGTTTTTTGTAACGAAAGCGGCAGCAGAATATTTTCTTTCACCGTTAAGGTATCAAGCAGGTTGTAATCTTGAAAAATAAATCCCATTCGTTTTTGGCGGAATTCTCGTAAGGCTTTCTTTTTCAAGTCTAATAGCGATTTTTCCTCAATCCAAACATCCCCGGTATTAAAGTTGTCAATCGTTGAGAGGGTATTCATTAATGTCGTTTTCCCAGAGCCCGATGGCCCCATAATTGCGGTAAATTCCCCATGTTCAATGGTCAAATCAATATTTTTTAAGACTTGTGTTTTTCCGTAAGATTTCGATAAGTTCTTAGTTTGTATTATTTTAGTCATTGTTTCATCCTCCTTCTCCACCTTACTATACTGACTAATCTGCCCGTCAACCATCGATATAACAACATCTAAAGTGACATTTTTGTCATGTAAGAGGCAAATTTGATAAAACATCCGTCCTATCATTCACTGCTACCTTTGTAACCTAAAATAGATTGAAGAAAAGATTTTTTATTATTTATCCTAAATTTAGATACTTGTCCATTCAATTTTTCATTCGCATCATACTTTATTATAAGTACGTGATAGATTCTTTTGAACCTATGATAGTGAACAACCAAAAGGGGAGTGTAAGGAATGGCAGATAGTACATTCAATGAAGATACTGAAATTCATGATGTAAACGGAGCCGAAGGTGATCATAAGCAAGACTTTTCTGAACTTATGGCACTTACAACTCGTATTAATGAGTTATTGGCTAATGTGTTAAAACGAGAAATTAGTCTAAAAGACGAATTGGCAACTAAGGAAGAAGATATAGCTTCAATAACCGCAAGCCTTGAAAAAAGCAATATAGAAATTACAGAAGTTCAAAATCAAATATCCAAGATGAGAGCTACCAATGAAAAAAATCAATCATTGATTGGGGGGCTAAGCAGTCTAGTAGCTGAGCAAGAAATGCAGTTACAAAATCTAAGAGAAGTAATTGGCACCAAGGAACAAATAATTACGTCATTTGCTGTAAGTCTAGAAAACAGCAAAAAGGAAATTGTAGAACTTCATAAACAAGTAGACGAGTTGAAAGCAACTAATGAAAATCAAAAAACATTGATTGGAGAGTACGAAGAAAAGCTTGATTCGTTAATCGGGGAATTATCACTACTAACTAACCAACAAAATGAATCACAAGTTGAAGATAGTTCGGAGCTTAAAACAGTTCCGAACACTACAGAAGAAAATTCTTTGCTGCAGGCAGAGCCGGAAGCTAAAGAAGAAAATTCGGTGCTGAAAGCAGAGCCGGAAGCTAAAGAAGAAAGTTCGGTGCTGAAAGTAGATACGAACGCTCAAAAAGAAAATAAGATGCTGAAAACAGACCGCAAAGCTCAAAAGAAAAAGCTTAAAAAATTCCTAAAAGAGAACCCAAATGCGAATGAAAAGATTTTAGCAGAACTACTAGGAGTAGACAGTTCCTATATAATTGGACTTCGAAAAGAATTTGATATTTGAATGATTGATTAAAGGGGCTTCTAAGGCCCTTTTTACTTTATTCCGGATCAACCCTGACACAGGTTTTGTTATGTCGCTTCATGACTGTCCGGTTTCCATATAATTCAACAAAAATAGTTTATTATTTCCCTGAAAATACAAACTTCGACTTGTTCAGTGGTTTTTCTACAATAATCAATCCATTGATTAATTTTCTGCAAAAAAGAGACCTCCTAGAAAGAAGGCCCCCTGCTCACTATTTAATATAATAAATACTTCTCACGAACCACGTTAAATTGCTCTAAACCCGCCTGCCATGCTGCTTTCATTTCTTCAACACTTTTGCCAGCTTCAATATCTGCGCGGATGGAGCCATTGCCGACAAGGTTATCAAAGAAGGAGATTCCTGCTGCGCTCGGTGCTCTAAATTGGAAATCGTTTGGATACATATCATGGATTGTTTTTACGATATATAATCCAGTTTCAAACGGCTTATAGGCATTTCGGTCTGTGATATGAATTTGAATACCATGGCTTAACACATTCGCATGCTTCGAGAATGTCGGGATAAACGAAGCCGCTCTGAATGTGACACCAGGTAGTTTGTAAGAGTTTAACTTGGAAGCTAAGCTGTCACTATTAATGAACGGTGCTCCAATCAATTCAAATGGCTTTGTTGTTCCTCGTCCTTCGGAAACATTGGTTCCTTCAATGAGGGCAGCACCTGGGTACACTACAGCAGTTTCCAAGGTTGGCATGTTTGGTGATGGAAGTACCCATTCTAATGGCGTCTCATCGTAATACATGTTTCGTTTCCAGCCTTCCATTTCCACTACCGTTAAATCTGCTCCAATTCCAAATTCGCTATTGAAGAGCTTCGCTAACTCCCCGACGGTCATCCCGTGGCGAACAGGAATCGGATATTCACCGATGAACGAAGAATACTTATCCTCTAGCACAGGTCCTTCAACTTTGGTCCCGCTGATTGGATTTGGGCGGTCAAGGACAATGATTCGAATATTGTTCTCTTTTGCTGCTTCCATTGCTAATGCCATTGTGTAAATGTACGTGTAAAAACGTGTCCCTACATCTTGGATATCGAATAACAATACATCGACATTACTAAGCATTTCAGGTGTCGGCTTTTTTGTCTTTCCATATAAGCTGTAAACAGGAAGCCCTGTTTTTTCATCGGTATATTGTTCAACATATTGACCAGCCTGGGCACTTCCTCGTACACCATGCTCAGGGCCGTAAAGAGCAGTAAGATTCACATCGGAATTATTAAAGAGTAAATCCACAATGCTCGTAACGTTCTGATCAACCCCAGTTGGATTTGTGATTAACCCGATGCGTTTATCCTTAATCAAATCAATTTGATCCTCTAACAAAACCTCAATACCTAATCGTAACTTTTTATTCTTTTTCTCTTTATCGTTCTTAGCCATCGCCGCAGAAACAGTTGACAGTAGTAAAACGAAAATCAATAATCCAGTTAACCACTTTTTCAAAAGTATCCCTCCTCTTTATCTATTCCCTGCCTAGTAACCTAAACCGTAATCAAATCCATATAGCACACTGCCATCATGGTTGTAAATTGTTACTGGCAGTTTTCCAGTTGGATTGTTTTTACCGAAAATTGTATTTGCTGCTGCTTCAAAGCTTGCTGGTCTAAATCCATACTGCACTAGATAAGCATTAACATTAGGGTAGGCCATAATATCGTACGGATTTCTGATTCCGACACCAATTATCGGAACATCCGTTTCTTCTATGAGCTGATTGGCTAGTTTCATTAAGTTCGTACTGGTTGCTCTTTGAGCTACGTTTGAAGTCGAAGTTCCTAAAACAACATATTTCGCAGTCTTCACTGTTGCTAAATCAGCAACTGAAAGTAGTGCTGTAGTATTAATAACTGTAACGTTACTATGATGCTTTTTTACCTCGGCAGCAATTTCAGAACTACTTGAACCTACAATAACAATCTTTTCATCTACAGCTAATTGAAGCGGGAGAACAGCCTCATTTTTTACAAGAGTAATTGATTTCTCTGCTGCTTCTTTTTCAATTGCTTTATGTTCAGGTGATCCTACGACTTGAAGTGCTTTTGCTACCTTTTCATCAAGACTCTTTTCTTCTTCTGCCTTAACGATGCTTCTATTCAGTTTCAAGGTTAAAATCCTCTCTACTGACTGCTCAAGTCGACTTTCTGAAATATCGCCTGAGTTCACAGCATCATAAAGTCCATTTGCTACATCTACGATTCCAACTGGCATTAACAGGATATCCGCCCCTGCTTTAACAGCACGGATTGCCGCATCAACAGGACCAAAATGATCTGCAATTGCACCCATATTCATCGCATCCGTTACTATAACTCCTTTAAAGCCCATTTCTTCGCGCATAAGACCCGTTAATATCTTGTGGGAAAGTGTACCTGGTACAGCGACTTCTGTTCCGTCTTTTTTAGAGATTGCTTTCGTATCATCAATTTTTGGGAATGTCACGTGTGCTGACATAATCGCATCAATTCCCGTATCCATTGCCTGTTGGAAAGGATACAATTCTACATTCTTCAAACGATCAATATCATGAGGTACAGATGGAAGTCCTACATGTGAATCAACCGCAGTATCTCCATGGCCAGGAAAATGCTTTGCAGTTGCTGCAGTGCCCGTTTCATGGAGCCCTTTAATATAGGCATTTCCTAGGTTAGCTACTAACTCAGGATCCTCACCAAAAGATCGAACACCTATCACCGGATTATCTGGATTGTTGTTTATATCCAATACTGGTCCAAAGTTCATGTTAATACCAAGTGCATTAAGCTCTTCACCAATTGTTCGTCCAATTTTTTCGGCAAGCTCTTCAGATCTAGTCGCACCTAACGCCATATTCCCTGGCATGTCGGTACCAGTTTGCAGACGTGTAACAATTCCACCTTCTTGGTCAATGGAAATTAACAGTCCGTACTTTTCCGCAGCTTCCTGATAGGCACTGACTAGCTTAGTTGTTTGATCAGCAGTCACTGTGTTTTCTCGGAATAAAATCACACCGCCGAGATGATAATCCTTCACAAGCTTGGCAATTTCGTCGTTCATTACTGTGACATTTTTGCCATTCCAATTCCTAAAATCGGGCATTAGCATTTGTCCGACCTTTTCTTCCATACTCATATGCTTGATGGCATTTCCGATGAGGTCATAGCGTGCACCTTTTTCTTTTTCAATAAGGACCTGTTCTTGATTTCCTTTGAATTGAATCGAAATTCTGTCGCTATGGCTGCCATCGCTGACAGATATAAATGTTTTACCATTGTGACCGGATAAAGTTATTACACCATCTTTAGATACAGAGGCAACATTTTTATTAGAAGATTGCCATTTAAGGTTCTCAGATGCCAGCTTAAAGTGACCATCCTCATAAACATGAAGTGCATTTAAATCAAGCTTGCTATCCTTTACTTCTCTTGTAACCTGTGGAACATTGAGATCAATCACTAAATCCTCAATTCCCGTGGCAGCTCCCCCTGCAAGTGGGATTCCCGTTAATACTAGAGCAAATGCCAGAAACGAGGTGATAAATGTCTTTAAAAATTTGCGCATGTTGTTTCTCCTCCTCTAACTTTTAATAATCTCTTAGTTCCCATTCATTATTTTTAAAAGAAAGATTTGATCCAGAATCCAGTTTTGGATTCTGAATGTACCAACCTCGGGAATTGGTAGATTCATCAGTTCGATAGACAAACCGTAATTTTGTCGCATCACTAGGTATAGCCAATTCTTTATTTTCCCAGCCATTACTTGTGCCTGTTAATAGAGCAACTTGATGCCAACTGCCACCTCTAAAAATCTCTACAGACCCGATATCCCAGATATTCTCAATCATATGCCATGTGGAGAAGGTGAGTTTGGTATCCTTAGATAAATGGATATCAGTTTCCATTTCTCGGTTTAGCTTGTCGCCGTACCCTGCAAACCAAGCATCTCTCTTACCAGGAATCGAGACAGGGATTGAATCTGCTATATTTCTTGCAAATAAGCGGCGGGTTTGGTTCATGGACCCCATAGTTCTTGACGGATGGACACGATTGGTCAATAAAATTGCTACTGTTTTATTGTTCGGGCTTACTACAATCGAAGTTCCTGTATAACCCGTATGGCCAAAAGAGTATGTACCTTCTGATAAAGCATCCATATACCAGCCTTGGCCTAACTCCCAGCCAAGGCCATGGTCATTTCCAGAGAATGCCTCATTCTGATTTTGCAGCAGCAACTGTACTGTTTCCGGCTTCAAGATTTTTTGTCCGCCATAACTTCCTTCATTAATGAAAATATGGGCAAGTTTAGCTAAGTCAATGGCGGTAGAGAACACACCAGCATGACCAGCAACCCCATCCAATGACCAAGCATTCTCATCATGAACTTCTCCCCACACGAGACCGCGATTTGGTGTTGTTTGGTATTCAGTTGCAGCAATACGGTTCTTCAAAGAAGCTGGTGGATTGTACATCGTATCCTTCATCCCTAAAGGTTCTGTGATATGCTCCCGGACGAATTCATCCTGACGCTTTCCAGACCAGTGCTCAACTAACATTCCTAACGTAATCATGTTTAAATCACTGTATTCATATGTTGTACCGGAAGCATTTTTCAACGGTTGGTTTAATACCAACTTCAGCCTATCTTCTCTTGAATTCCCTTTTGAATATAAAGGAATCCAAGCGGTGAACCCGGAAGTATGGGTTAACAACTGACGAATCGTTACGTTTTCTTTCCCGTTTGCAGCAAATTCAGGAATATGTTTTGCCACCGGATCATCAAGATTGAATAATCCTTTTTCAAAAAGGATCATTACGGCCGTTGCAGTGAAAATTTTACTGATAGACGCCAAGTCAAAAATCGTGTTGTTTTCCATAGGAATTGGATTTTTCATTTCGGTAAAATTACCATCGGTGTATTGAGCTGAAAAGCCAAAAGCGTCATGTTTTACAATTTTTCCAGCTCTCGCTACAAAAGTGACAGCACCTGGCATTAATTTTTGTGAAATTGCTTGGTTCATAATATGATCAATTTGCTGGAGTGGAGCATCCACCATTCCAGCTCCTCGCGCTGAACTTGAGTGGAGCACTCTCGATACAGGAATGATTGTCGAATTCCATGTAAAGACAGGGTGTGGTTTCTTAGATGGGAATGTGAGTTTTCCTCGCTTTTCAATCGTTGAATCATTGGGAAGTTCATTGTTGGCAAATACGGGTGATGTGCCTAGTAGCAAGGTACAAACTGCAGTAATCATAAACGTTTTACTTTTCATACATCCTCCTTTATACAATTGATTGAATTGTAGGCTGGTCTCCCCTATGTATACCAAAATACTGGTAACGCTTACAACTTATAGTAAAAGTATATAGGTAATGTTGTGCAGTGGTCTATACCACTTAAGTCACATAACAGGCGTTTCTACAGGTAAAAAGGATTACGCCATTAGCATTATTTTTTAAAATACATGACAAAAAAGTGAAATAATATTTCAACATTTAGCAGAATGCTGCTAATTCTATAAAGGATGTCATCCATAGCAATATTAAAACATAAAAAAGACCCCCTCCAAATTGGTTGAGAGCCTTTGAAGTGATGTAAAGATGAATTCATTTATCCTCTTCGTCTAAAAAAATAAAACACCTTTATTAACATCGATCTCTTTTTTCAGTCCATTTAAATCGGAATTTGTATATAACTCCTGGATGGCCTTAAACGCATCTTCACCAGATAAATGCCGAGGTTGGAACTTAATTATTTTATTATTAGTATGGATTGGCCAAATCTCAGCCCTTATTAAACCATTTTCGTTAAAGTGTAAAGTTGTTGGAAACCCATAGGTAAGAGGGGATCGACCAGGAGTATTGAAAATAAAGTTTCCGACACTAAAAAAAACGGGGACACCCTCCAAAACGCTCATTTTTTGATATTGATGGGATCCATGTCCGATGATAATATCAGCTCCGGCCTTAACAATCATTTTTGCCTGTAATAATTGCTCTTCTGTTACGGGTTGATAATTCTTTCCCCAATGGATGGACACAACAATAGTGTTTATCCCTATTTCTCTTAATGCCCTGATATCATTGTATACTGCATTTCTAGACAAAGCGGCTATACCACTATGAACATTAGAAGCGAAGTGTTGATATTTCTCCTGATATCTTTTCCTGTAGCTCATGTAATTTAAAAGAGCGACTTTAATATTACCTTTTCTTATAACGAGTGCTTTTCTTGATTCTTTTTTATTTCTTCCTGCACCAAGCGGAATCATCGAATTTTTTTCCAAGTACATAATGGTTTCTAATAAACCATCATGTCCGTAATCAGTGGAATGATTATTTGCCAAAAAAAATATGTTGAACGCCTTTTGTTTAAATACATCAAGCACTAAAGGGGACATCTTATATATATAATCTTTATCTGCCTCGATTTTTTTTGCAATTTGGCTGATAGGCGCCTCCAGATTAAGTGTCCGTACATCCGCTGAGCTGTATATTTGATCAATGTATTTAAAAGGATAGACATAACCATTTCTGTCCAATAATTTTTGTGCTGCATCACCTAACAAAGTATCTCCGCCAAAGAAAATACTCAGCTCCTTCGTGGAATCATCAGAAACTTCGTATGTCATAGGTTTTATTATAGTCAATAGCTATCCCCTCTTAAAAGTTTTATATAGTAAGATTACTTAGCTTATGAGAAATAGCTTCATTTAGTTCTTCCAAGATGAATTTAAGATGAAGAAAGGCATAAACTGATCGAAATAGGATAAAAAAGACCCCCAACCATATTGGTTGAGAGCCTTTGAAGTGTTGAAGATTAACGATTTGAGAACTGAGGAGCACGACGTGCACCTTTAAGACCGTATTTCTTACGCTCTTTTATGTGTGCATATCATATGAAGAAGCACGAAATAAAATGACCCTTGTTAAATCAAGGTTTAGCTGCTTATTACTTCCTAAAATGAAAATGAAATAATATATCTTTATATATGTTTCGTGGTCAGAATGTGGTCAAAAGATGATACCTAATTTAAAGTTGGGTATCATTTTTTTAGACAATTAAAGTAAAATAACTAAAAAACCAAGCCTTTCATGGTCAGGGCATTGTTCACTAACAAGAACTCTCTAATGAATGTTCTTCAGCATAATAAAGAAGAAAGGCTCTGTTTAAAAGAAACAGAGCCTTTTTGTGCTTTCGTTCATCTGCCTATTTTTCCATTTTGGGAAAATGTCCTATTATAATAGCCTATTCTTTATGACAAACGCGGAATACATTAACAATATAAAAAGGAGTATGTATTCTAAATATAATAAAGAAATGGGGTATTTTTATGGGAAGTTGTGAATCAGAACATCATACAGAGCATCAACATCATTCCGTGCATCATCCCAAGCCAGAACACCCACCGGTCCCCGGAGGTCCATGTCCAATCGAATCAAAGGAACAAGTGCCATTAACGGTTATGGCCACTAACACAGTTAAGCACACTAGAACCCCAACAATTAAGGTTCCAGTTGTATTGGCAGAGCCAACACTTCAAATTGTGTTAGAGGCAGATATTAAACTTCATCCACCAGCAACAGAAATTAAAAGAGTGAAAAAAAATGTATTTCTAGATCAGGTTAAACTTGTCCCAGTTGCATTTACACGTATTGACAACACTGACTTTTTTAACGTGATAAGGGGTAAATTATTTGTAGCAGGGCATATTCGCAAAGATATAGAATATGCTACGCATGATTGTAAGGGAACCCTTCAAGATCGAATTGCAGATGTTCCGTTTACTGGATTTGCAGACCTTAATGGTGACATCTGTGAGAACACCAACGGATTTATTTCATTCCCCATTATAGGTATTTCTGAAAGCGCCGAAGCTAATTTTGTTAATGATCGAACCATGTTAGATGCTCGCTTGGATAAAACTTTCTTTCAAAATCTTGTCAAATACAATCAACAGCCATTCGGTGAGTTAGTAGCTGCAAACTTCTTTGAACTTGATTTTTCACCAACCATGACACCTCCCAAGGGAACTTTTAGCAGGTTGAGAGAAAAAATCGTCTTTGACCTTACGGTAAAAGTATTACAAGTTCAACAATTCAGGATTATTGGTGCACAACAAATAATTCCTAAATCTTCTGGTCATCACCTCCCGTAAGTCCGTAATCAAGAAAAAGGACTCTGTTTTTTTTAAACAGAGTCCTTTTCTTTACCGACATGATTGCGGTCTCCAAGGTGGAAGTCATGAATCACGAAGCAGTAAGTAGTAGTGGCTAGTTAACGAAAAGGTGTATACAGTGGAGCAGAATCTGAAGGAATCGGGCGGAATTGCGATAGAAGTGGATGAAGAGTGACTTGTTTTTTCAAAATTAGGAAAACGTTAATTACACAATAAACGCCTTGCAGGATCCATGCAATCTTTGTCTGCATATTTTCCAAATTTCTAATTTACATATCTTAAGTATTATGACAATTGTCCAAACAATTCGTGTCTTAAGAAAATATATTAGAAATGTAAGTTGTCTGTTTTATTACTCAACAAAAGAGTTAATACTAAATCCTTCATAAAACCATCCAAGAAAGGATAACAAAGCTTATGCGAACCATTGTATTTATTGAAACGAATAAATCAGGATCTAGTAGAGAGGCAATTAAAGCTGCAGAACGACTCGGCTATTTTACGGTGTTATTAACCAATAAAAAAAACTTCATTCATCAAAGAACAGAATTTCCAGATGTCCATCAAATGATTTTAGTGGAATTATTTAACTATGACAAATTAAAAGAAAACATTATAAATCTGCAAAAACAAGATAAACAAATAAAGTGCGTATTGAGTTTTGTACATTCTTACGTGTATTTAGCTGCAACCTTATCAGAAGAATTTTGTCCAAGTGTTGTATCAAGTGATCCAATTTTTTTAATGGAAAATAAAATATTATGTCGTGACCTTCTCATAGACCTTCCAATTTCTCCTCATTATGCCGTTTATACTCCAGACCATTCCTTAGAGAATTTTATTGATAAACACAAGGGCTATTTACCTCTTATTGTAAAGGCCCCCACATCTGCCGGTTCAAAAGATGTTCTGTTGGCGAATGACGAGAACCAGTTGAAGCTGGCAATACAAAAATTACTAAACCATCGTGAACAGATTTTGCTGGAGGAGTATCTAGCTGGCCCCCAATATTTAATTGAAGTATTAGTACATGATGGAAAAGTTCATATAATCGCAATTATCGAACAACAGATTACGTTTTTACAACGGTTTATTGTAACAGGATACTGTTTACTGCGTGATAACGAAAAAAGTTTATACGATAGTATCCTTGAGACAGTAACTTCCATCTTAAAGGTTTTTCAACTGAAAAATGGTGCCTGTCACTTAGAAATGCGCCTAGTAAATGGATCGTGGAAATTAATTGAAATCAACCCAAGGATCTCAGGTGGTGCGATGAATCGAATCATTGAAGTCGGATATGGAATTAATTTAGTAGAGGAAACCATTCAATTAATGTTAGGAAATGAGCCTTGTCTTACTAGAAAACACAGTAAGTATGTATATGCACATTATTTAACCGTGGATTCAAAAGGAGTATTAAATAAGGTAACAGGGAAAAATCGCAGCTCTAACTATCCCGGTGTAGAAGAGGTGTATATAAAATCCCGAAAGGGACAGATATTACAACCGCCTTTATCAATGGGAGATCGATACGGATACATTTTAGCATCCTCCGATGTAAAAGATGAGGCGATAAGAATTGCCAAGAAAGCAGCTAGCGAGATACGTTTCAACCTTGCTCCAATTGTAAATACGGAGTGAAAAATCATGACTATTATATTCTAAGCAAAACCGTTCTTATTATATTTGATAAATAATTTGAGGAGCGGAGGAAAAAAGATAATGACACTAATTGGCATGCTTCATCATCGTGCAGATCCAAATAATGTAAAGAAAGCATATGCTTATGCCGCTGTAGCCAAAGCAGAAGGGGTAAACTTTTTTTACTTTACCCCAGGGAAGGTAAATATAAAACAGCAAATAATTTTAGGGAAAGCCTATGAAACTGGCCAGTGGATTGAAAAGGAATTTCCCTTTCCTGATGTCATCTATAATGCAAGTTATCCAGTAAGTGATAAAGCCGAGCGAATCGTTGATTATTTGTTTGATAGGATTCCGTTTACAAGTCAATCTATTGGGAACAAATTAAGTGTATATAACAAAATTGAAAAGGCAAAAGAATTTAAACAATACCTTATTCCTTTTTCTAAATTAACTAATGATCAGATTTTTTATGACATGATCAAACGTTATAAAAAAGTTATTATCAAACCATTAACTGGACATCAAGGTGGGAGCGTTGTTTTTATTGAAAATTATGAATCAAATCTTTACAAAATTAACGATTCGGGATTAGTATCATCTATTAATGAAAAACAATTGTTAACCTTGATATCCCATAAAATACTAGAACAAGATTACCTAGTTCAACAGTTTATTTCAAGTCAAACAAATTCTGGTCATGTTTTTGATTTCCGATTGCATGTACAAAAAAATGGAGAAGGAAAATGGGTTATTACTTCTATTTATCCAAGGATCGGGCGGTTGGGGACCATAACATCTAATATGGGTAGTGGCGGTTATAGTACTTACCTGGATATATTTTTAAAAACAGAGTTTGGTGACTCTTGGTATGATATGAAAAGGTATCTGGAACAGTTTGCGTTAAGTTTTTCAAATCATTTTGATTCTTTATATGACAGCGAATTGGATGAATTAGGAATTGATGTCGGAATTGATGAAAATCAAAAACTATGGCTATTTGAAGTAAATTGGAGGCCCGGTCCACCTAATATATATAATGTTGAATTAGATGTAGCTAAAAATACGATTCTGTATGCTAAATATTTAGCGGATACAAATAAACATTAAATCAAAACCTTTCAATCGTTAATTACATCACGTATTAAGGGTAAACCAAATAATACTGTATTTATTGTTAACGAAAAATTGGTAGATTCTAAGTGGTATTTTGTTTCGTTTTGTGATCAATGTGGTCAAAAATATTTTCGTGGTCAAAAGCATTTTTTAAACATAAAAAAGACCCCCAACCAAAATGGTTGAGAGCCTTCCAAAGCTTGATAATTAACGCTTTGAGAACTGAGGAGCACGACGTGCACCTTTAAGACCGTATTTCTTACGCTCTTTCATACGTGGGTCACGTGTTAATAGTCCTGCACGCTTTAATGTTGGACGATATTCAGGATCAGCTAGAAGTAATGCGCGAGCAATACCGTGGCGGATTGCGCCAGCTTGACCAGTGTATCCACCGCCGCTTACGTTTACAAGAACATCGTAGCTGCCTGTTGTTTCAGTAGCAACTAATGGTTGGTTTACAACCATACGTAAAGCTGCAAATGGGATATATTCTTCGATGTCACGTCCGTTAATTGTAATTTTACCTGTACCTGGAACTAAGCGCACGCGTGCGACAGAGCTCTTACGACGACCAGTACCAATATATTGAACTTGTGCCAAGTTAATTCCCTCCCTCTTTATTAACCGCGAAGTTCGTAAACTTCAGGTTGTTGTGCTTGGTGCGGATGTTCTGCGCCAGCATATACGTGTAATTTTTTGAAAGTTTGACGGCCAAGAGAATTTTTTGGAAGCATACCTTTAACAGCAAGCTCGATCATTTTCTCAGCATAGTTCGTACGCATTTCAAGAGCAGTTCTAGTCTTTAAACCACCTGGATGCATAGTGTGACGGTAGTAGATCTTGTCAGTTAATTTCTTACCAGTTAATTCTACTTTAGAAGCGTTAAGAATGATAACATGATCACCAGTGTCAACATGTGGTGTAAAAGTTGGTTTATTTTTACCACGTAAGATTGCTGCTACTTCAGAAGCAAGACGTCCAAGAGTTTTGCCTTCAGCATCAATCACGTACCATTTACGCTCGATATTGTTGGCGTTAGCCATAAACGTTGTACGCATGAATTTCCCTCCTAATTTAAATCCATTAAAGATTATTTTTTCGCACCATCATAAGTCGTTATCGTTCATTCTGTTCCGGGAATAAACGTTAACGCCATTGTGCGTCAATTTTTAAGTTCATATATTTTCAATCACGATGAAGACTTTCCGGGGCTTAATCGTGGGATTAAAAACACAACCATATAATATAATAAGTTCTTTTGAGCTAAAAGTCAAGGAAATGTTACACCAGGTTGTGTTGTTAGTGAAATTTTATTTAATAAAATACCTGCCAAAGATACAATCCTTGTCCTGGTGCGGTTTTTCCAGCACAGCGACGATCCCTTTTTTCGAGTATCTCTACTATTTCCTCTGATTTGCGCTTTCCAGAACCAACCTCAATTAAAGTTCCTACTAAAATTCTAACCATATTATATAAAAAACCATTTCCGACAAAACGAAAGCTTACTTTCTCTTCATCCTGCAGAATCTCAATGGTTTCAATCGTTCGAACCTTATCTTCTACTTCCGTTCTTGCAGAACAAAAACTAGAAAAATCATGTGTCCCTAATAAATAAGCAGAAGCCTCTCTCATGGCTTCAAGATTTAAAGGATAAGGGTAGTGAAAGGCATAATTCCTTTGGAATGGATCCCTTTTCGGTGATTGATTCAGATAATAACGGTATTCCTTTCCATTTGCATCAAATCGAGCATGAAAGGCAGGATCATCAGCCTCTTTAACACTTAGGACAGAAATATCTTCTGGCAGCATGGAATTTAATGCTAACTCCCACTTTTCCACAGGAAGCGATAACGGCGAATCAAAATGAATCACCTGTCCCTTTGCATGGACCCCCGCATCCGTTCTTCCTGATGCTGAAATTTTCACAGAGCTGCCCTTATGCATTTTGGTTAATACAGCTTCTATTACACTTTGAACGGTCCGTTTCTTTGGCTGAACCTGATATCCTGAGAAACCAGAACCATCGTAGGAAATAATGCATTTATAGCGAATCATAATTTAGCTCCATTATGAACGTAGTAGGATTAATAATATAGTCAATATAACAAGAATCAAAAGTTGCAGGGTGTCAGAGTGTTTCCAGCTTAGCAGTCGATATTTTGTTCTGCCCTCACCGCCACGGTACCCTCTCGCTTCCATCGCAATAGCAAGCTCTTCAGCACGCTTAAAGGAGCTAACGAAAAGGGGGATAAGTAATGGAATGACTGCTTTGATTCTTTCCTTAATAGGACCGCTTGAAAACTCGACCCCGCGCGCTATTTGAGCTTTCATAATCTTGTCCGTTTCCTGCATTAGTGTTGGTATAAAACGTAAAGAAATGGACATCATTAAGGCCAATTCATGGACAGGGAACCGGACCTTTTTCAAAGGGTGTAATAGTGTTTCCAAACCATCCGTTATTTCAATGGGTGTCGTGGTTAAAGTAAGCAGACTGGTCATTAATATTAAGAAAAGGAATCTCATTGAAATAAAAATACCCTGTCTGACTCCTTCTTCATAAATCTTTATCGGGCCCAGCTCATACAATAGAATTCCTTCTTTCGTGAAGAAAACCTGTAAGAGCAATGTAAATAGTACTAACCAGAGAACAGGTTTTAAACCTGCGTACAGAAAGCGAATGGGAATTCGTGATAAACCAAGCATAAAAAAGGTATAAATTCCAATAAGAGCATAGGTAAATAAATTATTTGCAAGGAAGATAATACATACAAATAAGAAAACAATAATTAGCTTAGACCTAGGGTCCAACCGATGAATTAAACTATCAGCGGGTACATATCTCCCAATAATCATTTTATCCATCATACTGGTGCACCTCTTAACAGTTCTGCAACCGCGGTTGATAGTTCCTCGATTGATAGATAGGTTTTCTCTAACTTCAACCCTAATTTTTCTTCTAGACTTCGTTGAAAACGGACCACTTCTGGTACATCTAAACCCATTTCAACAAGCTCAGTTACCGAGGAGAAAACTTCGACAGGTGTCCCCTGCTTTACAACATGTCCTTGCTGCATGATGACAATTTGATCAGCATACCTCGCTGCATCCTCCATACTATGTGTAACTAGTATGGTAGACAAATTTCTCTTTTTATGAAGTGAATAAAACATATCCATGATCTCTTTACGTCCTCGCGGATCAAGACCCGCCGTTGGCTCGTCAAGGACAAGACAGTCTGGTTCCATTGCCAGAACACCAGCAATAGCAACACGGCGCATTTGACCGCCAGATAAATCAAATGGAGACTTTTCTAGTATTTCCTCAGCTAGTCCAACTTGCATTAAAGCAAGACGTGCTCTCTCTTTTGCTTCTCGTTCTGAAACACCGAAATTCATCGGTCCAAAAATAATATCCTTTTCGACAGTTTCCTCAAATAACTGATGCTCAGGAAATTGAAAAACAATCCCTACTTTTTGTCTAATCTGTCTTAAATTCTTATTCTTCTGCTTCGCTTTGATCTCATGGCTGCCAATCATTACTATTCCTTCTGTAGGTATTAGCAAGGCATTTAAATGCTGCAACACGGTAGACTTTCCTGAACCAGTATGACCTATTAAAGACATGTATGTTCCTGTCGGGATGTTAATAGACACATCTTCAATAGCTAAACGTTCAAAAGGCGTGTTTGCTTGATAACGATACTCTATATTTTGGAGCGAAATGTCCATAACTCATTCACCAACTCTTCTTCCGATAAATAGTGCTTCGATAAGTCAATTCCTTTTTGACGGAATGCATTACTCATTTTAATTGAAAAAGGTATATCTAGCCCTAGATGGACCAATTCATCACCCAATGAGAATATGTCCTCTGGAGTTCCCTCGCGGTAAACTTCCCCATGATTCATCACAATAATTCTGTCGGCTTTTGCAGCTTCTTCTAAATCATGAGTAATGGAGATGACAGTGAGAGACTTTTCATTCTTTAAAGTACGGACAGTCTCTAAAACTTCCTCTCTTCCTTTCGGGTCGAGCATAGAAGTTGCCTCGTCTAAAATAATAATTGATGGTCTCAATGCAAGAACACCAGCAATAGCTACACGTTGCTTTTGTCCTCCAGAAAGATGGTGCGGCTCTTGATTAAGAAATTGCTCCATTTTAACTTTTTTTAAAGAATCCTCTACCCGAAAGATCATATCATCCCTTGGAATTCCATGGTTTTCTAAACCAAAAGCCACATCATCCTGAACAGTCGTACCAACAAACTGATTATCAGGGTTCTGAAAAACCATCCCTAATTTCTTTCTTATATCCCAAATGGAATCTTCATTTAATTGAATTCCACAAACTGTAATCTCACCCGTCTGCGTAAATTGTAAACCATTTAAAAGCTTTGCCATCGTAGATTTACCTGAACCATTATGACCAACAATCGCTAACCATTCCCCTTCAAAGATGTCAAAACTTACATTCTGAAGTGCATAGCTGCTCTGATTTTCATATTGAAAAGACACATTCTTTAGTGATACAACGGCCTTTCTCATATAAATCTTCTCCTCTCGTCTCATCTATGCAAAAAATACTAAGCTAGGCTCGTAGAATACAAAAAAAGCCTGCACCTCACCCCAGGGCAGCTGACGATTTAATCTGCCACGTAAACGGGATTTCTAAAAAAGAAATAGGAGGAGGTGCATGAGCTAGACGAGACGTGAAAAAGATAAAAAAAGAATTCCATTTATCTTTCAAAGGAGAGTAAATTCTCCTTCCTATGCCCTAATAATATAAGGTCACGCTCATCATAACACTCTTTTTGGCTTGGTTCGTACATTATTAGATTTTATACAGAAAAAGGGCTCAAGAACAAGTTTGTAACTAAACTGTCCAGCGCCCTTGTTGTCTGCTTTCAGGTATTAAACTAACTCGATAATTACCATTGGTGCACCATCGCCGCGGCGTGGTCCAAGTTTCATAATACGAGTGTATCCACCTTGACGCTCAGTATATCGTGGAGCGATATCAGTGAAAAGTTTTTGCAGTGCATCTGTACCATTTTCAGCATCAGCAACTTCATTACGAACGTAAGAAGCAGCTTGACGGCGAGCATGTAAGTCACCACGTTTACCTAAAGTAATCATTTTCTCAACAGTACCACGAAGTTCCTTCGCGCGAGTTTCTGTTGTTTCAATGCGCTCATTGATAATTAAATCTGTAGTTAAATCACGTAGCATAGCTTTACGCTGTGCACTAGTGCGTCCTAACTTTCTGTATGCCATGAAGGGTTCCCTCCTTTGTTGAAGTCATTAAACGGATTAGTTATTGAGCAGGAATGAAGCTAATCAGTCATCCTTACGTAAGCCTAATCCAAGCTCTTCTAGTTTCGCCTTCACTTCTTCAAGTGATTTGCGGCCTAAGTTACGAACTTTCATCATATCTTCTTCAGTCTTATTAGCTAATTCCTGAACAGTGTTGATTCCAGCACGCTTTAAGCAGTTATATGAACGAACTGATAAATCTAGTTCTTCGATCGTCATTTCAAGGACTTTTTCTTTCTGATCCTCTTCTTTTTCGATCATAATCTCAGCATTTTGCGCTTCGTCAGTTAAACCAACAAAAATATTTAAATGCTCGGTTAAAATTTTCGAACCAAGAGCTATAGCTTCCTTTGGCCCTGTGCTTCCATCTGTCCAAACATCAAGCGTTAGCTTATCATAGTTTGTCATTTGACCCACACGAGTATTTTCTATCTGATAGGACACACGAGAGACTGGTGTGAAAATAGAATCAATTGGAATGACACCAATTGGCTGATCCTCACGCTTATTTTGCTCAGCAGGTGTATAACCACGGCCTCGCTTAGCAGTTAAACGCATGCGAAGATGACCACTTGAAGCCAATGTAGCAATATGAAGATCAGGATTTAAGATTTCAACATCGCTATCATGAGTAATGTTTCCAGCTTTAACAGGACCTTCACCCTGAACATCAATCTCAAGAGTTTTCTCTTCATCAGAGTAGATTTTTAAAGCTAATTTTTTAATGTTTAAAATGATGGATGTTACATCCTCTACGACGCCTTCAATTGTTGAGAACTCATGAAGTACCCCATCGACCTGAATCGATGTAACAGCGGCACCTGGGAGTGAAGATAATAGGATACGACGTAAGGAGTTACCCAAAGTGGTACCATATCCACGCTCAAGTGGTTCTACGACGAACTTCCCGTACTTGGCATCATCGTTGATCTCAACCGTTTCGATTTTTGGTTTTTCTATTTCGATCATCAAATAACCCTCCTTCAAAACGTCGAAACCTCGATTAGTAAATTATCTAATCGAAATTCCCCCATGTATACGTTCCCGTTTTGTGCACAACAACTGGAATAAATCTTCTGTATGGACTACAAAATTTTAGTATCATATCCCATTATTGACAGGGATACAAATTCTATACAGAAAAATTAAACACGACGGCGTTTTGGTGGACGGCATCCGTTATGAGGAACAGGAGTAACGTCTTTAATTGCAGTTACTTCAAGACCTGCAGCTTGCAGCGCACGAATAGCAGCCTCACGACCAGCACCTGGTCCTTTAACTGTAACTTCTAGAGTTTTCATACCGTGTTCGATAGATGTCTTAGCAGCTGTTTCAGCAGCCATTTGAGCCGCGAATGGAGTAGATTTACGAGAACCTCTAAATCCAAGCGCACCAGCACTAGACCAAGAAATAGCATTACCATGAACATCAGTAATTGTTACGATTGTATTGTTAAATGTTGAACGGATATGTGCAATCCCTTGTTCAATATTCTTTTTAACACGACGTTTACGTGTATTAGTTTTACGTGCCATTTAAATAACCTCCTTTGCCGATTACTTCTTCTTGTTCGCAACAGTCTTACGAGGACCTTTGCGTGTACGAGCGTTGTTTTTCGTGTTTTGTCCACGAACCGGTAAACCACGACGATGACGTAATCCGCGGTAGCAGCCAATCTCCATTAAACGCTTAATGTTAAGAGAAATTTCACGGCGAAGGTCACCTTCAACTTTTAATTTGTCGATGATATCACGGATTTTGTTTAGTTCGTCTTCAGTTAAATCACGCACTCGAGTATCTTCAGAAACACCTGCATCTGCTAATACTTTTTGTGCAGTATTTTTACCAATACCATAAATGTAAGTTAAAGAGATAACTACACGTTTTTCACGTGGAATATCTACACCAGCAATACGTGCCATAAATGAGCGCACCTCCTTCAAGATTAACCTTGTTTTTGTTTATGTTTAGGGTTTTCACAGATAACCATGACTTTACCGCGTCTACGGATAACTTTGCACTTTTCGCAGATCGGTTTAACAGATGGTCTTACTTTCATTATCCTAACCTCCTTAGTAATACGGAGTGCAAGCAATTATTTAAAGCGGTAAGTAATTCTTCCGCGTGTTAAGTCATATGGAGAAAGCTCGACAGTAACTTTGTCACCCGGAAGGATGCGAATGAAGTGCATTCGGATTTTACCAGAAACATGAGCTAGCACGGTATGACCATTTTCTAATTCTACCTTAAACATTGCATTTGGCAAAGTTTCAATTACTTTACCTTCAATTTCAATTACATCATCTTTGGCCATTAATTCGTCTCCCTTCTCATTTCAACTATTACATTCGAAAATGCAAAGCAAATACTTTTCTTTCGTACAAAACATTAGCAACCTTTTAATATTAACATAATGTTCTTCTTCTGTCCGCAAGTAAATTCTACATTAAATGGAATAACAATTTCCACATGTAAGTCTTGCCCAACTCTCGGTCCTACATACTCAGTACAATAGAAAAGCCATTTACATCCACATACTTTTGAACTTTATTGAAGAGATGTTCGAGAGTCGACCTACGATTAAACTAATGGCCATTAACGTAAGTCCCTAAGCAATTGCTCAATATCAGCAAAAACTTTATTAATGTCCTGCTGTCCATCAATTGTGCGAAGGTAACCTTTTGTTTCATAGAAAGTAAGTAATGGTTCTTGTTGTTTGATATTGACGTCTAATCGATTTTGAACAGTTTCAGCATTATCATCTGCACGTTGGTAGAGTTCTCCACCACATTTATCGCAAACTCCCTCGCTTGTTGGAGGATTAAATACTAAATGATACGTTGATCCGCATTCTTTACAAATACGACGACCTGTCAGACGATCCATTAAAATACTTCTATCAACATTTATATTAATTACATAATCAATCTTTTTTTCTAAATCGGATAATAGACTTTCCAATGCTTCTGCTTGAGGTACCGTTCTAGGAAAGCCATCAAGTAAAAAACCATTTTTACAGTCATCTTTACTTAACCGTTCACGAACAATGCCGATTGTTACTTCATCAGGAACAAGTGCGCCTTTGTCCATGTAAGACTTAGCTTCTAAACCTAGTTCTGTTCCTTCTTTCATCGCTGCACGGAACATATCTCCTGTAGAGATATGAGGGATGCCGTATTGTTCTACGATTTGTTCGGCTTGAGTACCTTTTCCGGCACCTGGAAGCCCCATTAATACTAAATTCACACGTGTTCCCCCTCGTGCTATTTATGGGTTTTAGGGAACACAAGTCCCCAAAACCTTTTATTTAATAAAGCCTTTATAATGACGTTTAACTAGCTGCGCTTCAAGCTGTTTCATCGTATCAAGTGCAACACCGACAACGATTAAAAGACTAGTTCCACCAATTTGAGCTGATTGCGGTAAATTCGCCACATTAATAAAAATGATTGGCAAAATTGCAATTACGGTTAAGAAAAGCGCACCCACAAAAGTTAAACGATATAAGACGCGTGTTAAATATTCCTGTGTACTCCTGCCCGGTCTAATACCTGGGATATAACCGCTTTGTTTTTGTAAGTTTTCTGCAGCCTGTTCAGGATTAACCTGAATGAAAGCATAAAAGTACGTAAAGGCAATAATCAGTGCAGCATAAAGAGTCATCCCAATCGGATGGGAATAATCAAATACTCTTGTAATCCAAAGGGTTACATCATTCGTAGGAAAGAATGAAGCTATGGTTCTTGGAGTTACAATAAATGATACTGCAAAGATTACAGGAATTACACCAGCAGCATTAACTTTTAACGGCATATGAGTGGATTGTTGTGAACCTGCATTACGTCCGTTTATAGACCGTTGTTTAGCATACTGAATTGGAATTTTTCTAATTGCTTGTTGAATGAAAATAGTACCTACAACAATCGCTATTACAGCTATGAGAATTAACACAACCGTAATAATACGGAGGAATAACTGCTCACCAGCATTTTCAAACTGCTGTACATAGATCTGATTAACGGTATTTGGAATACTTGCAACGATACCTGCAAAGATAATGATGGAAATACCATTCCCAACACCCTTCTCGGTAATTTGCTCACCTAACCACATTAGAAATGCAGTACCAGCAGTCAATACAACTGCAATTAATAAGTAAGTACCAATTCCAGGATTTTTGATCAATTGTCCACCCGCCATACTATTAAAGCCGTAGGACATACCTAAAGCTTGAATAAAGCCAAGAACAATTGTGAAATATCGAGTAAACTGAGCTAACTTACGACGACCAGAATCTCCCTGCTTTGACCATTCCGTAAATTTCGGAACTACATCCATTTGTAAAAGCTGAATAATAATGGAAGCAGTGATGTAAGGCATAATACCCATAGCAAGAATGGAGAAGTTTTGCAACGCCCCACCGCCAAAGGTATTTAAGATTCCAAATACACTTAATTTATCTTGTGCTGCCAAAATTTCAGCATTTACATTAGGAACAGGAATAAAACTGCCTAGTCGAAATACGATTAACATTAAAAGAGTGAAAACAATTTTTCTTCTAATTTCAGCCACGCGCATAAAATTGGAGATTGACTGGAACATTAGATCACCTCAGTTGTTCCACCTACAGCTTCAATTGCTTCTTTGGCGGTAGAGGAGAATTTATGAGCTTTAACAGTAAGTTTTTTCTCTACGTTCCCTTTTGCAAGAATCTTAATTCCTGCTTTTTCGTTCTTAACAACACCAGTTTCAATTAGAAGTTCTGGAGTAACTTCTGTACCCTCTTCAAACTGATTAAGAACATCAAGGTTTACAATTGCATATTCTTTACGACTGATATTAGTAAAACCACGTTTTGGCAAACGACGGAATAAAGGTGTTTGACCACCCTCGAATCCAAGACGGACACCACCGCCGGAACGAGCATTTTGACCTTTATGACCTTTACCAGCAGTCTTACCTTGACCAGAACCGATACCGCGTCCTAAACGTTTACGTTCTTTACGAGAACCCTCAGCAGGCTTTAGTTCATGAAGTTTCATATTGGCACCTCCTTATGAAAGAAAACAATCTATTATTGTTCTTTTACTGTTACAAGGTGAGCAACTTTTGTAATCATACCGCGAATTGCAGCATTATCCTGGTGCTCAACTGTTTGATTTAATTTACGTAAACCTAAAGCAGTAACTGTTGCGCGTTGGTCTTCAGGACGACCAATTACGCTGCGGTTGAGGGTAATTAATAGTTTGTTTGCCATTTGATTTCCCTCCTTATCCTAGCAGTTCTTCTACTGATTTACCACGTAACTTGGCTACGTCTTCAGCACGTTTTAATTGTTTTAGACCATCAATCGTTGCACGTACCATATTAATTGGAGTGTTAGTTCCTAGAGATTTAGAAAGGATATCTCCTACCCCGCCTAATTCTAGAACAGCACGAACTGGACCGCCAGCGATAACTCCTGTACCTTCAGAAGCAGGCTTTAGAAGAATTTCACCAGCACCAAAACGTCCAATAACTTGGTGAGGAACAGTAGTTCCAACCATTGGCACTTCGATTAAGTTCTTCTTAGCATCTTCGATTGCTTTACGAATCGCATCTGGTACTTCTTGAGCTTTACCAGTACCGAAACCAACATGACCGTTTTTATCTCCAACTACTACTAGAGCAGTGAAGCGAAAACGACGACCACCCTTAACAACTTTCGCTACACGGTTAACCGTTACAACGCGTTCTTCTAGTTCAAGTTTGTTTGGATCAATACGACGTATCATTTATGTGTCCCTCCTTTGTCTATTAAAATTGTAAGCCGTTTTCACGGGCTGCATCAGCTAGTGCTTGGATACGGCCATGGTAAAGGTATCCTCCACGGTCAAAGACAACAGCAGTGATACCTTTTTCTACCGCACGTTTAGCGACTAATTCTCCGACCAACTTAGCTGCATCAACATTGCTTGTAGATTCAAGGTTAAGATCCTTTTCCATAGTAGAAGCACTTGCTAATGTAACTCCACTCATGTCATCGATTAATTGAGCATATAGATGCTTGTTAGAACGAAACACATTTAGACGTGGACGAGCTGCAGTACCGCTAAGTTTCGCACGAACACGAGCATGTCTCTTCTTGCGACTAGCATTTTTGTCAAGCTTCGTAATCATTTACGTCACTCCTTTCGTTTACCTATGCGGCATTACTTACCTGTTTTACCTTCTTTACGACGAACAAATTCGCCTTCGTAACGAATTCCTTTGCCTTTATAAGGCTCTGGAGGACGAACTTGACGAATATTGGCTGCTAATGCGCCAACACGTTCTTTGTCAGTACCTTTAATCGTAATCTTTGTATTAGCTGGTACCTCTACTTCAAGACCACTTTCAGGTTCAATCTCAACTGGGTGAGAATATCCAACGTTTAATACAAGCTTGTTACCTTGCTTTTGAGCACGGTAACCAACCCCGATTAGTTCTAATTTTCTTTCAAAGCCCTTGGAAACACCTTCAACCATGTTCGCGATTAAAGCACGAGTTGTACCGTGCAATGCGCGGTGTTCTTTCACATCAGTTGGACGAGTGATTGTAACTAGGTTTTCTTCGATTTTAATTTCGATATCTGGATTAAAAGAGCGAGTAAGTTCGCCTTTTGGTCCTTTAACAGTAACGGTACTATTATTTAAAGTAACCGTAACTCCTGCAGGGATTTCAATAGGTTTTTTTCCTACGCGAGACATTAAGTGCACCTCCATTCATTCAGAAACTCTTTTACCAAACGTAAGCTAATACTTCTCCGCCCACTTGTTTTGCACGAGCTTCTTTATCAGTTATAACACCATTTGAAGTTGATACTAGTGCGATACCAAGACCGTTAAGGACACGTGGCACCTCAGTAGATTTTGCATAAACTCTAAGTCCAGGCTTGCTTATGCGCTTAAGACCAGTGATAACACGTTCGTTATTTGAACCGTACTTTAAGAAAATACGGATGATACCTTGTTTATTGTCTTCAATAAATTCGACGTCACGAACGAAACCTTCGCGCTTTAAGATTTCAGCGATTTCTTTTTTAATATTAGAAGCAGGCACTTCTAACTTTTCGTGACGCACCATGTTCGCATTACGAATGCGAGTAAGCATATCAGCAATTGGATCTGTCATGACCATTATTTTTACCTCCTTCCCAGACTTGGGTTTTACCAGCTAGCTTTTTTGACACCAGGAATTTGTCCTTTGTATGCTAATTCACGGAAACAAATACGGCAAAGCTTAAATTTACGGTATACAGAGTGTGGACGACCGCAACGTTCACAGCGTGTGTACTCTTGAACCGGGTATTTAGGCGTGCGTTTTTGTTTCGCAATCATTGACTTTTTAGCCACGTTTTCGCCTCCCTTATTTAGCGATTACTTTTGGAATGGCATTCCAAATTGTGTTAACAGTTCACGTGCTTCTTCATCAGTATTAGCAGTGGTTACGATAACGATATCCATACCACGTACTTTGCTAACTTTATCGTAATCAATTTCAGGGAAGATTAATTGTTCTTTAACACCCAGCGTATAATTACCACGACCATCGAATGCTTTCTTAGAAACACCACGGAAGTCACGAACACGAGGTAAAGAAACAGAAACTAATTTATCCAAGAATTGATACATACGCTCACCGCGAAGTGTAACTTTTGCACCGATTGGCATACCTTCACGAAGACGGAAGCCAGCGATTGATTTCTTAGCACGAGTTACTACAGGCTTTTGTCCTGTAATTGTTGCTAGTTCTTCAACAGCATTATCTAAAGCTTTAGCGTTTGCTACTGCATCACCAACACCCATGTTAATAACAATTTTATCAAGTTGAGGAACTTGCATTACTGATTTATAGTTGAACTTGCTCATAAGAGCAGGAGTAACTTCTTTTACAAACTTTTCTTTTAGGCGGCTCACTTATTGTACCTCCCTTCTAAAATTTAGACTATTTATCTAATACTTCACCGGATTTTGCTACGCGTACTTTTTTGCCATCAACCGTTGTATATCCTACACGAGTTGGATTACTAGTTTTAGGGTCGATAGGCATAACGTTTGATACATGAATTGGTGCCTCAAAGCTCATAATTCCGCCTTGTGGATTCACTTGTGAAGGTTTAGCGTGTTTTTTAACAATGTTTACACCTTCTACTAGTACACGGCTATCTTTAGGATAGGCTGCTAGGATTACTCCTGTTTTGCCCTTATCCTTACCGGAGATAACTCTTACTTTGTCACCTTTTTTAACATGCATTCGTAAGCACCTCCTTAAAGGCAATTGAATTTAAATTATAGTACTTCTGGAGCCAAGGAAACGATTTTCATAAAGTTGTTATCGCGAAGTTCGCGGGCAACTGGTCCGAAGATACGAGTTCCACGTGGGCTCTTATCATCCTTGATAATTACACATGCGTTTTCATCGAAACGAATGTATGATCCATCAGGTCGACGAGCACCGCTTTTCGTACGAACGATAACGGCTTTTACAACGTCACCCTTTTTAACAACGCCACCAGGTGTTGCTTGTTTCACTGTACATACGATAACATCACCGATACCCGCAGTTTTACGGCCAGAACCACCAAGAACTTTAATGGTAAGTACCTCACGAGCACCAGAGTTATCAGCAACTTTTAAACGTGATTCTTGTTGAATCATGTGTGTAACCTCCCTTCGGAATGATGCTTAATCCGAACAATTAAATAATAACTGCTTTTTCTGTAACTTCAACTAAACGGAAACGTTTAGTAGCTGAAAGCGGACGAGTTTCCATGATACGTACGATATCGCCGATTTTTGCTTCATTTTGCTCATCATGAGCTTTAAACTTTTTAGAGTACTTAACGCGTTTACCGTAAAGAGGATGCTTTTTGTAAGTTTCGACTAAAACAGTAATAGTTTTATCCATTTTGTCAGAAACAACGCGTCCAGTGTAAACTTTGCGTTGGTTACGTTCACTCATTATGTGAACCTCCTCTCGGGTTTTTACTTGTTAACGCTGATTTCTCTCTCACGAATCACAGTTTTCATACGAGCAATCGCTTTGCGTACTTCACGAATGCGAGCTGTATTTTCAAGTTGGCCAGTCGCTAATTGGAAGCGAAGGTTGAAAAGCTCTTCTTTTAAAGATTTAACTTTTTGTTCAATTTCGGCAGTGGTAAGGTCTTTAATTTCATTAGCTCTCATTTGATTCACCACCAATTTCTTCACGTTTTACAAACTTACATTTGATTGGAAGTTTGTGCATAGCAAGACGTAGTGCCTCACGTGCTACTTCTTCAGAAACACCAGCGATTTCAAACATTACTTTACCTGGTTTAACGACAGCTACCCAACCTTCAGGTGCCCCTTTACCAGAACCCATCCGCACCTCAAGAGGTTTCGCAGTATAAGGCTTATGTGGGAAGATTTTAATCCAAACTTTACCGCCACGTTTCATGTAACGAGTCATTGCAATACGGGCAGCTTCGATTTGGCGGTTTGTGATCCAAGAAGCTTCAGTTGCTTGTAAGCCGAATTCACCAAATGTTACTTCAGTGCCACCTTTTGCGTTACCACGCATTTTTCCACGGTGTTGACGGCGATATTTAACGCGTTTTGGCAATAACATATTATTTGCCTCCTTCCGCAGGTTTCTTCTTAGTAGGAAGGACTTCTCCCTTATAGATCCATACTTTTACGCCAAGCTTACCAAAAGTAGTATCAGCTTCAGCATGAGCATAGTCGATATCAGCGCGAAGAGTATGAAGTGGAACAGTTCCTTCGCTATAGTGTTCTGAACGAGCAATATCTGCCCCGCCAAGACGACCTGACACCATTGTTTTAATACCTTTTGCTCCTGCACGCATAGCACGTTGAATTACTTGTTTTTGTGCACGACGGAAGGATACACGATTTTCTAATTGACGAGCAATATTTTCAGCAACTAATTTCGCATCAAGGTCAGCTCTTTTGATTTCAAGAATGTTGATGTGAACACGTTTGCCAGTTAATTGATTTAAAGCTTTACGAAGTGCTTCAACTTCAGTACCGCCCTTACCGATAACCATTCCTGGCTTAGCAGTATGAACTGTTACATTCACACGATTAGCAGCACGTTCGATTTCAACTTTAGATACAGAAGCATCCTTCAAACGCTTCGTGATGTACTCACGAATTTTAAGGTCTTCGTGTAAAAGATCAGCGAAGTCTTTACCTGCGTACCACTTAGATTCCCAATCTTTGATGATACCGATACGCAAACCGACTGGATTTACTTTTTGACCCACAGATTATCCCTCCTTCTTTTCTGATAGAACGATTGTGATGTGGCTAGTGCGTTTATTAATCTGGCTAGCACGGCCCATTGCGCGAGGACGGAAACGTTTCAACGTTGGTCCTTCATCAACAAAAGCTTGAGTTACAACCAAGCTATTAATGTCCATTTCATAATTGTGCTCGGCATTTGCCATAGCGGATTTTAATACTTTTTCAACGATTGGAGAAGCAAACTTTGGAGTATGATTTAAAATCGACACCGCTTCACCAACTTGCTTTCCTCGAATTAGATCTACGACTAAACGTGCTTTACGAGGAGCAATACGAACTGTTCTTGCAACAGCTTTAGCTTGCATTTGGATGCCCTCCTCTCTTAACGTCTGGTTTTCTTATCATCATTACCATGGCCTTTGTAAGCACGAGTTGGAGCAAATTCTCCAAGCTTATGTCCTACCATGTCTTCAGTAACATATACAGGCACATGTTTACGACCATCATAAACAGCGATTGTGTGGCCAATAAATTGTGGGAAGATCGTAGAACGACGTGACCAAGTTTTTACAACTTGCTTACTTTCAGTTTCATTTAACTTTTCGATCTTAACCATTAAATGATCATCAACAAATGGTCCTTTTTTAAGGCTGCGACCCATGGATGAACCTCCCTTCGTGATTGTTCTACGGCTCGTTCTTTGAACCGTAGCTCAACCCCGTTATTTTTTACGACGACGTACAATGAACTTGTCAGATTTATTCTTTTTCTTACGAGTTTTGAATCCAAGAGTTGGTTTACCCCATGGAGACATTGGTGACTTACGTCCGATTGGTGAACGTCCTTCACCACCACCGTGTGGGTGATCGTTAGGGTTCATTACAGATCCACGTACTGTTGGGCGTTTGCCTAACCAGCGTGAGCGTCCTGCTTTACCAATGTTAATAAGTTCGTGTTGTTCGTTACCTACTTGACCGATAGTTGCACGGCACTCAGCAAGAATCATTCGAACTTCACCAGAATTTAAACGTACAAGTACGTATTTACCTTCTTTACCTAATACCTGTGCAGATGTACCAGCAGAACGAACCAATTGGCCGCCTTTACCAGGTTTTAATTCGATGTTGTGTACCACAGTACCAACAGGGATATTTACTAACGGTAATGCATTACCTACTTTAATATCTGCCTCTGGGCCAGACATAACTTCCATACCTACTACTAGGTTTTTAGGAGCTATGATATAACGCTTTTCACCATCTACATAATTGATTAATGCAATATTTGCGGAACGGTTAGGATCGTACTCGATTGTGGCAACGCGTCCAGGAATGCCATCTTTGTTACGTTTGAAATCAATGATACGGTATGAACGCTTATGGCCGCCACCTTGATGACGAACAGTTAACTTACCTTGGTTATTACGGCCGCCTTTTCTCTTTAATGGAGCTAATAGAGATTTCTCTGGTGTGCTAGTTGTGATTTCAGCGAAATCAGAAACTGTCATACCGCGACGACCATTAGAGGTAGGTTTGTACTTTTTAATCGCCATTTTATTCCCTCCTCTTCTTGTTAGTTTTTATTATGCTTCAAAGAATTCGATTTCTTTGCTATCAGCAGTTAGTTTTACAATTGCTTTACGACGTTTGTTTGTGTAACCACCGAATTTACCCATGCGCTTGAATTTACCTTTATAGTTCATGATGTTAACTTTTTCAACTTCTACGCCAAAGATTTCAACAATCGCATCTTTAACTTGAGTTTTGTTAGCTCTCACATCAACTTCAAACGTATATTTCTTTTCAGCCATAAGGTCAGTAGAACGTTCAGTGATAACGGGGCGCTTAATGATATCGCGTGCATCCATTATGCAAGCACCTCCTCTACTTTTTCAACTGCAGCTTTCGTCATGATTAATTTATCATGATTTACAACATCAAGAACATTGATTCCATCAGCTGTTACAACTGTTACACCAGGAATATTACGAGCAGAAAGTGCTACATTTTCATCTAGGTCAGCAGTAACGATAAGTGCTTTCTTCTCAACAGAAAGACCACCTAATACTGTTTTGAAATCTTTTGTTTTTGGAGCATCGAAAGCAAGGCTTTCTAATACTAATACATTCTCTTCTAACACTTTAGAAGAAAGTGCAGATTTAATTGCTAAGCGACGTACCTTTTTAGGTAATTTGTAGCTGTAGCTGCGTGGTGTTGGACCGAATACAGTACCACCTCCGCGCCATTGTGGAGAACGGATAGACCCTTGACGAGCACGACCTGTTCCTTTTTGACGCCATGGTTTACGTCCACCGCCTCGTACTTCAGAACGAACTTTTACTTTATGAGTTCCTTGACGTAAAGAAGCTCTTTGCATAACAATCGCTTCAAATAACACGTGTTGGTTAGGTTCGATACCAAATACTGAATCATTAAGTTCGATTTCACCAACCTGAGATCCGCTTTGGTTAAATAATGAAACTTTAGGCATTCTTTTGCTCCTCCTTTCTTATGAAGATATTACGCTTTTACCGCACTTTTAATCTTTAATAATGCTTTTTTAGGTCCAGGAACGTTTCCTTTAATTAATAGTAAGTTACGCTCAACATCAACCTTAACGATTTCAAGATTTTGAACAGTAATTTGCTCTCCACCCATGCGACCAGGTAATAACTTACCTTTAAATACACGGTTTGGAGCTACAGGTCCCATTGAACCAGGACGACGGTGATAACGTGAACCGTGAGCCATTGGGCCGCGTGATTGTCCGTGACGTTTGATTACGCCTTGGAAACCTTTACCCTTTGAGATTCCTGTTACATCTACTACATCGCCAGCAGCGAAAATATCAACTTTGACTTCTTGACCAACTTCATATCCTGTTACGTCAACTCCGCTGAATTCGCGAATGAAGCGCTTAGGAGCAGTGTTTGCTTTAGCAACATGTCCTTTTTCTGGTTTGTTAGCTAACTTTTCACGTTTGTCTTCAAAACCAACTTGTAAAGCAACATAACCGTCGCTTTCAACTGATTTCTTTTGAAGAACTACGTTTTGAGCAGCTTCTACTACAGTAACAGGAATTAAGTTGCCGTTTTCTGCAAATACTTGAGTCATACCAATCTTTCTTCCTAAGATTCCTTTGGTCATTTAAGTCACACCTCCTAGATTATTTGTTTATTTATTTTTACTAAAGTTTAATTTCAATATCAACACCGGATGGTAAATCTAAACGCATCAACGCATCAACAGTTTGTGGTGTTGGGTTAACGATATCGATTAGACGCTTATGTGTCCGTTGTTCGAATTGCTCACGAGAATCCTTGTACTTATGAACCGCACGAAGAATGGTATAAATTGTTTTTTCAGTCGGAAGTGGAATCGGACCAGAAACGGCTGCACCAGAACGCTTTGCTGTTTCAACGATTTTTTCTGCAGACTGATCAAGAATTCTGTGATCATAAGCTTTTAAACGGATACGAATCTTTTGTTTTGCCATTATTTTCCCTCCTTTATTCGCCTATTTTCAAAATAGACATTCTCAGTGAAAATTTCCCACACACTCGCCATGGCAAAGCGGCCGGGTGTGTCAGCAACCTTTCACATCATCGCAGTCAAAGACCAACATTGTCTATTATACATAAAACATTAGGCAAACGCAACAATTTTTTATAATTTCTTTTTGGTTACGTTTAGCACACTTTTATTATTATAGCGACCAGTCTATACAATTACAATAGAAAAAGTCATTCTCCAAAAATAACCTATAATAACGCTTTATTAATCGAAAGTTCGCAAAACTATTTATATAGAAGAAACACGTTTTAGCATAAAAAAAAGCAACCGGATCGTCATCCGGCTGCTTTTTATATAACTGATTTTTTAATTATTCAGTGATAGTAGTGATTGAACCTGAACCTACAGTACGTCCGCCTTCACGGATAGAGAACTTTGTACCTTCTTCGATTGCTACTGGAGCAATAAGTTCAACGATCATTTCGATGTGGTCGCCAGGCATAACCATTTCTACGCCTTCTGGAAGATTACAAATACCAGTAATATCAGAAGTACGGAAATAGAATTGTGGACGGTAGTTAGTGAAGAATGGAGTGTGACGTCCACCTTCTTCTTTTGATAATACATAAACTTGTGCTTTAAACTTTGTGTGTGGAGTGATTGATTTCGGCTTAGCCAATACTTGACCACGTTCGATATCTTCACGAGCTACACCACGTAGTAATGCACCAATGTTGTCCCCAGCTTCAGCGAAATCAAGAAGCTTACGGAACATTTCTACACCTGTTACAGTAGTAGATTTTGGTTCTTCAGTGAAACCTACGATTTCAACTACATCCCCAACTTTAACTACTCCACGCTCTACACGGCCAGTAGCAACTGTTCCACGGCCAGTGATTGAGAATACATCCTCAACAGGCATCATGAAAGGTTTGTCAGTGTCACGAGTTGGTGTTGGAATCCACTCATCAACAGCAGTCATAAGTTCATAGATTTTTTCTTCCCAAGCAGCTTCGCCTTCTAATGCTTTAAGAGCAGAACCTTTGATAACTGGAGTGTCATCGCCAGGGAAATCGTATTCAGATAATAAATCACGAATTTCCATTTCTACTAATTCAAGAAGTTCCTCGTCATCAACCATATCACACTTGTTCATGAACACAACAAGGTAAGGTACACCTACTTGGCGAGAAAGAAGAATGTGCTCACGAGTTTGTGGCATTGGACCATCAGTTGCAGAAACAACTAGGATACCGCCGTCCATTTGAGCCGCACCAGTGATCATGTTTTTAACATAGTCAGCGTGTCCTGGGCAGTCTACGTGTGCGTAGTGACGAGCATCAGTTTCATACTCAACGTGTGCAGTTGAGATTGTGATTCCACGCTCTTTTTCTTCTGGAGCTCCATCAATTTGATCATATGCACGAGCTTCTGCTTTACCAGTTTTAGCAAGTACAGAAGTGATTGCAGCAGTTAAAGTTGTTTTACCGTGGTCAACGTGACCAATTGTACCAATGTTAACGTGTGGCTTTGAACGGTCGAATTTAGCTTTACCCATTAGGATAATCCTCCTTTAATATTAAAAAAGTTAAGTATATTTTATGGAAACTGTAAACAGGGTTGTCCCAATTCTACAGTTTCCATGGTTACATAAGTAGTTATACTTTATTAAATGGTGAAAATCAATTATTCACCTTTATTTTTTTTGATAATTTCTTCAGAAACTGATTTTGGAACTTCTTCATAGTGATCAAAGTGCATAGAGAATACTCCACGACCTTGTGTACTAGAACGAAGTGCTGTTGCATAACCGAACATTTCTGAAAGTGGAACCTGTGAACGTACAACTTGTGCGTTACCACGAGCTTCCATACCTTCAACACGTCCGCGTCGTGCAGTGATTTGTCCCATGATATCACCTAAGTACTCTTCAGGGATTACAACTTCAACCCTCATCATAGGCTCTAGGATAACAGGCTTACACTTTGAAGCAGCATTTTTAAGAGCCATAGATGCGGCAATCTTAAATGCCATTTCAGAGGAGTCAACATCATGGTAAGAACCATCGAATAATCTAGCTTTAATATCAACTAAAGGATATCCAGCAAGAACTCCACGATTCAAGGAATCTTCTAGACCAGCTTGAACTGCAGGGATGTATTCACGAGGAACAACACCACCAACAATACCGTTAACAAATTCGAAGCCTTTACCTTCATCATTTGGTGAGAATTCAATCCAAACGTGTCCGTATTGTCCACGACCACCAGATTGGCGTGCGAACTTACCTTCTACTTGTGCTGATTCACGGAATGTTTCACGGTAGGCAACTTGTGGAGCACCTACGTTAGCTTCTACTTTGAATTCACGACGCATACGATCTACTAAGATATCAAGGTGAAGTTCTCCCATTCCGGCAATGATAACCTGTCCAGTTTCCTGATCAGTATGTGCACGGAAGGTTGGATCTTCTTCTTGTAGCTTTTGCAATGCTGTTGTCATTTTATCTTGGTCAGCTTTTGATTTTGGTTCAACAGAAAGTTGAATTACTGGTTCAGGGAAGTTCATTGACTCAAGAATAACAAGGTTCTTATCATCACAAAGCGTATCACCAGTAGTTGTATCTTTCAAACCTACAGCTGCAGCAATGTCACCCGCGAATACTTTCGAGATTTCTTGACGGCTGTTTGCATGCATTTGCAGGATACGTCCAACCCGTTCACGTTTTCCTTTAGTAGAGTTCTGAACATAAGATCCAGATTCTAAAGTACCAGAGTAAACACGGAAGAACGTTAATTTACCAACATAAGGGTCTGTCATAACTTTAAATGCAAGAGCTGAAAACGGCTCTTCATCACTTGAATGACGTTCAAGGACTTCTTCTTCATCATCCGGAGCATGACCCTTGATTGCAGGAACATCTAATGGAGATGGAAGATAATCAATAACAGCATCTAACATTAACTGAACACCTTTGTTTTTGAAAGCAGATCCACAAATAACAGGGTAGAATTCTACATTAACAGTACCTTTACGAATAGCTGCTTTTAGCTCTTCTTTAGTGATTTCTTCACCACCAAGGTATTTTTCAGTTAACTCTTCATCTAGTTCTGCTACTGCTTCAACTAACTTTTCACGCCACTCTTCAGCTAGAGGAAGATACTCTTCAGGAATCTCACGTACTTCAATATCAGTACCTAAGTCATTACTGTAGAACACTGCATTCATTTCTACAAGATCAATGATTGCAGAGAACTCATCTTCAGCACCGATAGGCAACTGAATTGGGTGTGCATTTGCTTGCAAACGGTCATGAATTGTTCTAACAGAATACAAGAAATCTGCACCAATTTTGTCCATTTTGTTTACAAATACTACACGTGGTACACCGTAAGTTGTTGCTTGACGCCAAACTGTTTCAGTTTGAGGTTCAACACCTGACTGTGCATCAAGTACAGCTACCGCTCCATCAAGTACACGTAGGGAACGTTCAACTTCAACTGTGAAGTCTACGTGTCCCGGAGTGTCGATGATGTTTACGCGGTGGCCTTTCCACGCTGCAGTTGTTGCTGCGGAAGTAATTGTGATTCCGCGTTCTTGTTCTTGCTCCATCCAGTCCATCTGAGAAGCGCCCTCATGTGTTTCACCGATTTTATGAATCTTACCAGTGTAATAAAGGACACGCTCAGTGGTCGTCGTTTTACCAGCATCAATGTGTGCCATGATACCGATATTACGAGTGTTTGCTAAGGAGAACTCTCTTGCCATGGGTCTTTCTCCTTTCTAGTGTGAAAGTTTTTATGATAAAGGTAATTCTACCAACGATAGTGAGCAAACGCTTTGTTTGCTTCTGCCATTTTGTGTGTATCTTCACGCTTTTTAACAGATGCTCCAGTGTTGTTAGCTGCATCCATGATTTCGTTAGCTAAACGTTCTTCCATCGTTTTTTCTCCGCGAAGACGCGCATAGTTAACTAACCAGCGAAGACCAAGAGTTGTACGTCGATCAGGGCGTACCTCTACTGGTACTTGGTAGTTAGCTCCACCTACTCGGCGTGCTTTTACCTCAAGTACTGGCATGATATTCTTCATAGCTGCTTCGAAAATTTCCATTGGTTCTTTACCAGAACGTTCGCGGATTGTTTCGAATGCAGAGTAAAGAATTTCTTGTGATTTACCTCTTTTACCGTCAACCATCATTTTGTTGATTAGACGAGTAACTAATTTTGAATTGTAAAGTGGATCTGGTAACACGTCTCTTTTTGCTACAGGACCTTTACGTGGCATTTAATTTCCTCCTTTCAAACAGGCTTTCTATTTATACTGATATTACTTCTTAGCTGCTTTTGGTCTCTTAGTACCATATTTAGAACGACCTTGCATACGGTTGTTAACACCAGCCGTATCAAGAGCACCACGTACGATGTGATAACGTACACCTGGTAAGTCTTTTACACGTCCTCCACGAATAAGAACAACACTGTGTTCTTGGAGATTGTGACCAATACCAGGAATGTATGCTGTCACCTCAATACCGTTTGTCAAACGTACACGAGCATATTTACGTAACGCTGAGTTCGGTTTCTTTGGAGTCATTGTACCAACACGAGTACATACTCCTCGTTTTTGTGGTGAAGATACATTAGTTTGTGATTTTTTGAAGCTATTGTAACCTTTGTTTAGCGCAGGAGACTTCGACTTTTCAGTAATTGCTTGACGAGGCTTGCGCACTAATTGGTTAATAGTTGGCATGTTAATTTTCCTCCCTTCATTATTTGTAAGCCCACACATCCAGGTGGTTCATTTTTGTGCAAAAACAAAGTTTTTGCAGATCATCTATCTACAAAAACAGTTTTTAACGGATAATTACTACAGTTGAAGCACCAACTTCTATTCCACATGCTTTCCCGAGTTTTTTCATCGAGTCAACATAGATAATTGGGATGTTCACTTCTTGAGCTAGTTTCACTACCGCAGCTGTTACTTTCGCTTCAGCGTCACTCGCAATGATCAGCTCACATGCTGTTCCATCCTTCAGTGCTTTTACTGTTTGTTTTGTTCCTATAACAATCTTAGTTGCCTGGTATACTTTTTCATAAGACATTTATCATATCCTCCAAAGTATCAGGTGAATAGGAGCACCTTTGATATATTACCATCTTCTAAAATAGTTGTCAACAGTTGTTACGAATTTTTATTTCAGAGTGGAAATGTGGATATTCTTTAAAACGCGGTACTCACTCACTTGGCGAGTACCGCATAATGTTAACTTTTAATCAATTGTTACAGTTTCTTCAGAAGTCGTGTCCCTTAAAACAGGCTCTGCTTTACGGTAGCGCTGCATTCCTGTTCCTGCTGGAACAAGCTTACCGATGATAACATTTTCCTTTAAGCCTAGCAATTCATCGCGCTTGCCTTTAATTGCAGCATCAGTAAGAACTCTTGTTGTTTCTTGGAAGGATGCGGCAGACAAGAATGAATCTGTTTCAAGCGACGCTTTCGTAATACCGAGTAATACTGGACGACCTGTAGCAGGTAATTTTCCGGCTAACAATGCTTTTTCGTTTGCATCTGTGAATTGGTGGATATCTAAAAGAGTACCTGGAAGTACATCTGTTTCACCCGCATCACTTACGCGAACCTTACGCATCATTTGACGAACCATTACTTCTACGTGCTTATCGCCAATTTCAACACCCTGCATACGGTAAACCTTTTGAACTTCGCGTAACAGATATTCTTGAACAGCATTAACGTCTTTTACCTTGATTAACTCTTTAGGGTCAATAGAACCTTCTGTTAATTCCTGACCTATGACAATTGGATCATTAACTGCTACTTTCAAGCGTGCTGTATATGGAGCATTATAAGTACGTGATTCAATCTCACCTTGAACAATAATTTCATGCTGGCGATCACGACCTTCATTAATTCCAACAACCACACCATCAATTTCAGAAATAACCGCAACCCCTTTTGGATTACGCGCTTCAAATATTTCTTGAATACGTGGTAAACCTTGAGTGATATCGTCTCCTGCAACACCGCCAGTATGGAATGTACGCATTGTTAACTGTGTACCAGGTTCACCAATTGATTGGGCAGCAATGATTCCAACTGCTTCCCCAACTTCAACTTCTTGACCTGTAGCCAAGTTCCGGCCATAACACTTCTTACATACACCATGACGGGTATTACATGTAAAGGCAGAGCGAATTTTAACTTCTTCAATTCCAGCTCCCACGATTATTTCAGAAAGGTCCTCAGTGATAAGTCCATTTTCAGGAACTAGCACTTCCTTCGTTTCAGGATGTCTAATTGGGTTACGAGCATAACGCCCAATTAAGCGTTCATCCAATCCCTCGATAACTTCGGTACCATCTTTCAATGAACGGATTAATAAACCACGATCAGTTCCACAATCATCTTCACGGACAATAACATCTTGTGCTACGTCAACGAGACGACGTGTTAAGTAACCAGAGTCAGCCGTTTTCAAGGCAGTATCAGCAAGACCTTTACGAGCACCGTGTGTAGAAATAAAGTATTCTAAAACGGTCAGACCTTCACGGAAACTTGACTTGATTGGTAACTCAATGATACGTCCAGCCGGGTTGGCCATCAATCCACGCATACCCGCAAGCTGCGTAAAGTTAGATGCGTTACCACGGGCTCCGGAATCACTCATCATGAAAATTGGATTCGTTTTATTCAAGGACTTCATCAGTTTTCCTTGAATAGTGTCCTTCGCAGCACTCCATATAGCAATAACGCGATCATAACGTTCGTCTTCAGTTATTAAACCGCGACGGAACTGCTTCATAACGTTATCTACTTTACTTTGTGCCTCGTGAAGAATTTCTTGCTTTTCCGGTAATACGACGATATCAGCAACACCGACGGTAATACCTGCTTTTGTAGAGTATTTAAATCCTAAGTCCTTCATACGGTCTAGCATTTTAGACGTTTCAGTAATTTTGAATCGCTTAAATACTTCGGCAATGATATTACCAAGGATTTTCTTCTTGAACGGATCCACTAATGGCATTTCTTTAATTCTAGCTCTAACATCTTCACCTTTTTCAACAAAGTAATTTGCTGGGGTTTCAACCTCTAAGTTTTGTCTAGTAGGTTCATTGATATACGGGAAAGATTTAGGAAGAATTTCATTAAATATAAGTTTACCAACCGTTGTAATCAGTAATTTATTATTTTGTTCTTCTGTCAAAGTTTCATTTCCTAATGAACCAGCATGGACTGCGACACGAGTGTGTAGGTGAACATAGCCATTTTGATATGCAACTAACGCTTCATTGGTATCTTTAAAAATCATACCCTCTCCGACAACACCTTCTCTTTCAAGAGTTAGATAATAGTTACCTAGTACCATATCCTGTGAAGGTGTAACAACCGGCTTACCATCTTTAGGGTTCAAAATGTTTTGGGCAGCGAGCATTAAAAGTCTAGCTTCTGCTTGCGCTTCAGATGAAAGTGGAACGTGAACAGCCATTTGGTCACCGTCAAAGTCCGCGTTGTATGCAGTACATACAAGAGGATGAAGGCGAATCGCTCTTCCTTCAACTAGTGTTGGTTCAAATGCCTGAATCCCTAATCTATGAAGTGTTGGGGCACGGTTTAATAAAACTGGGTGCTCACGGATAACATCTTCAAGGACATCCCAAACCTCAGGAGAAACTCTTTCAATCTTACGCTTAGCAGATTTAATATTATGGGCTAAACCTTTTTCTACTAGTTCCTTCATAACGAATGGCTTAAATAATTCAAGAGCCATTTCTTTTGGTAGACCGCATTGGTACATTTTTAAGTTTGGACCAACAACGATAACGGAACGACCAGAGTAGTCAACACGTTTACCCAGTAAGTTTTGACGGAAACGACCTTGCTTTCCTTTTAACATATGGGAAAGTGACTTTAATGGACGGTTACCTGGGCCTGTTACCGGACGGCCGCGACGACCATTATCAATGAGTGCATCTACTGCCTCTTGAAGCATCCGCTTCTCGTTTTGAACGATAATGCTTGGTGCACCAAGATCCAACAATCGCTTTAATCGATTATTCCGATTAATTACTCGACGGTATAAATCGTTTAAATCAGATGTAGCGAACCTTCCTCCATCCAACTGTACCATTGGACGAAGTTCTGGAGGAATAACAGGAAGAACATCAAGAATCATCCATGATGGTTCATTTCCAGAGTTACGGAATGCTTCCAACACTTCAAGGCGTTTAATCGCACGAGTACGACGCTGACCTTGGGCTGTTTTTAGTTCTTCTTTTAACGCGTCAACTTCTTTATTTAAATCGATATCAGATAGAAGCTTTTTAATTGCCTCAGCACCCATAGCAGCTTGGAATTTATTTCCGTACTTTTCACGGTATGCACGATATTCTTTTTCTGATAACAGTTGTTTCTTATCAAGAGCTGTATCTCCAGATTCAGTTACAACATAAGAAGCAAAATAAATAATTTCTTCTAATGCCCTTGGAGACATATCTAAAACTAGTCCCATTCGGCTAGGGATTCCTTTAAAGTACCAAATATGAGAGACAGGAGCTGCAAGCTCAATATGACCCATACGTTCACGACGAACCTTCGCTCTTGTTACTTCAACACCACATCGGTCACACACTACACCTTTGTAACGGACACGTTTATATTTTCCACAGTGACATTCCCAGTCCTTTGTAGGACCAAAAATCCTCTCACAGAATAAACCATCCTTTTCAGGCTTCAATGTACGATAGTTAATGGTTTCTGGCTTTTTTACTTCTCCAAAAGACCATGAACGGATTTTATCTGGTGATGCCAGACCAATCTTCATATACTCAAAATTATTAACATCCAGCAAGGGGCCTACCTCCCTTTCTATCTAGACAATCATTAGCTGAAAGCACATCACGGCGCTTTCAGCTAAGTCTTATTCCTTTGAACCAACCTTTTCAGATTCAAATGCTTGTGTTTCTGGAACGATGTTTAACGTATCGACTTGCTGTAAGTCATCATCATCTTCCGTATCTCGCATTTCAATTTCTTTTTCATCACCAGAAAGGATTTTTACATCCATTCCTAGACTCTGAAGTTCTTTTATTAATACTTTAAATGATTCAGGAACTCCTGGTTCCGGTACGTTTTCACCTTTTACAATCGCTTCATACGTTTTCACACGACCCACCACGTCATCTGATTTTACTGTCAGAATCTCTTGTAGTGTATATGCGGCACCGTATGCTTCAAGTGCCCAAACCTCCATCTCACCGAAACGCTGTCCGCCAAATTGTGCTTTACCACCAAGTGGCTGCTGCGTTACAAGTGAGTATGGTCCAGTTGAACGTGCATGGAGCTTATCATCAACCATGTGAGCAAGTTTAATCATATACATGACACCCACAGACACACGATTATCGAACGGTTCACCCGTACGTCCATCATATAGTACAGTTTTTGCATCATTAGCCATTCCAGCTTCTTCAATCGTTCCCCAAACATCTTCCTCACGTGCACCGTCAAATACCGGTGATGCAACGTGGATTCCAAGAGCTCTAGCTGCCATTCCTAAATGAAGCTCAAGCACCTGACCGATGTTCATACGTGAAGGAACGCCCAAAGGATTTAACATAATATCAATAGGGGTACCATCTGGTAAATACGGCATATCCTCTTCTGGTAATATCCGAGAAATAACCCCTTTATTACCATGGCGACCTGCCATTTTATCCCCTTCATGAATCTTACGCTTCTGTACAATATATACACGAACAAGTTGATTTACGCCTGGTGGCAATTCATCGCCATCTTCACGATTAAAGACCTTAACGTCAAGGACAATACCGCCTCCGCCATGCGGAACTCTTAGTGACGTATCACGAACTTCACGCGCTTTTTCTCCGAAGATTGCATGCAATAGACGTTCTTCAGCAGTAAGTTCTGTAACACCCTTAGGAGTTACCTTACCAACAAGCAAGTCGCCATCTTTTACCTCAGCGCCAGTACGAATAATTCCACGCTCATCCAAATTTCGAAGGGCATCTTCCCCTACATTTGGAATATCACGGGTAATCTCTTCTGGTCCAAGTTTTGTATCACGTGATTCCGACTCATATTCTTCAATATGAATAGAAGTATATACATCATCTTTTACAAGACGTTCACTCATAATAATCGCATCTTCATAGTTGTAGCCATCCCAGTTAACAAAGCCAACTAAAACGTTACGACCTAGAGCTAGTTCACCCAGTTCCATAGAAGGACCATCCGCTAGAATCTCCCCTTTTGTTACGTGGTTACCCACCGCAACAATCGGGCGTTGATTATAACAGGTTCCTTGATTAGAACGAATGAATTTCAACATTTTATATTTATCTAGGTTACCTTTAACTTCTTGACCATCGACTGTATTAATTCGACGCACCCATACCTCACGTGCCTCAACATGCTCAACGATTCCTTCGTGCTTACAAATAACCGCTGCTCCCGAGTCTTTACCAGAAACATATTCCATTCCTGTTCCAACTCTCGGTGCTTCTGGCTGTAAAAGTGGTACAGCTTGACGCTGCATGTTCGCTCCCATCAATGCACGGTTAGAGTCATCATTTTCTAAGAACGGAATACAAGCTGTCGCCGCAGAAACTACCTGTTTAGGAGATACATCCATATAGTCAATACGGTCGCGTTTTACTACCGTGTTTTCACCACGGAAACGAGCAACAACATCATCATCTATAAATGTACCGTCATCGCTTAGGCGTGAATTCGCCTGCGCTACAACATAGTTATCCTCTTCATCTGCAGTTAAGTAATCGATTCGGCTTGTAACCTTTCCAGTATCTGGATCAATCCGGCGATATGGAGTTTCAATAAAGCCAAAACGGTTTACTTTTGCAAATGATGAAAGTGAGTTAATCAAACCAATGTTTGGTCCCTCTGGCGTTTCAATCGGACACATACGGCCATAGTGGGAATAGTGAACGTCACGCACTTCAAATCCAGCACGTTCACGAGTTAATCCACCAGGTCCTAGTGCAGATAAACGACGCTTATGCGTCAATTCTGCAAGCGGATTTGTTTGATCCATAAATTGCGATAATTGAGAGCTTCCAAAGAACTCTTTAATTGAAGCAATTACAGGACGAATATTGATTAACTGCTGTGGTGTAATCGTAGCAGTATCTTGAATTGACATTCTTTCACGAACCACACGTTCCATACGTGACAAACCAATTCGGAATTGATTTTGAAGCAATTCGCCAACAGAACGAAGACGTCTGTTTCCTAAATGGTCAATATCATCTGTATCGCCGACACCGTGTAGTAAATTAAAGAAATAACTGATAGATGAAATGATATCAGCAGGTGTAATGTTTTTAATCGGCTCTGCAACATAAGCATTACCTAGCACATTAATAACCTTTTCACCATCGTCATTTGGCGCATAGATTTTTATTCCTTGAAGAATGATTTCTTCCTGTACTACACCACCAGCTGGATTAAAGCCTTTAAAATTAATATCCTTTTCCAAAGCAGGGATAATTCGATCTAGATTTCTTCGATCTAAAAGTGTCCCTTTTTCTGCAATAATTTCACCTGTTTCAGGATCGACAAGTGATTCAGCAAGACGCTGATTAAACAAACGATTTTTTATATGAAGCTTTTTATTTATTTTATATCGACCTACATTGGCAAGGTCATATCTCTTTGGATCAAAGAATCTTGAAACCAATAAACTCTTTGCGTTTTCAACGGTAGGAGGTTCACCTGGACGCAGGCGCTCATAAATTTCTAAAAGCGCTTTTTCTACTCCCTCAGTGTTGTCCTTTTCTAGAGTATTTCGAATGTACTCATTATCTCCGATCAGTTCAATGATTTCTTGATCAGATCCGAAGCCAAGTGCACGCAAAAGAACCGTAACGGGCAGTTTCCGAGTACGATCTATTCTGACATATACGACATCTTTGGCGTCTGTTTCATATTCAAGCCAAGCGCCGCGGTTCGGAATTACAGTAGCTGTAAATCCCTTTTTTCCGTTTTTATCAAGTTTTCCACTAAAATATACGCTCGGTGAACGTACTAACTGGGAAACGATAACTCGTTCCGCCCCATTAATGACAAACGTTCCCGTTTCAGTCATAAGTGGAAAATCGCCCATAAAAACATCTTGGTCTTTTACTTCGCCTGTTTCTTTGTTTACAAGACGTACTTTAACACGCAATGGTGCAGAATATGTAACGTCTCGCTCTTTCGATTCCGCAACAGAATACTTCGGTTCGCCAAGGCTGTAATCAATAAATTCAAGTGATAGGTTACCAGTAAAGTCTTCAATCGGTGAAATATCCTGGAACATTTCACGCAAACCCTCATCAAGAAACCATTGATAGGAAGAGGTTTGGATTTCAATAAGATTTGGTAATTCTAAAACTTCACTGATTCGTGCGTAACTTCTTCGTTGGCGGTGTCGTCCATACTGAACTAGTTGACCTGTCAACTGATTCACCCCTCAAATCAAGCGTTTTTATAAAACATATATTTTGGTCTTATGAAAGGAACAAAAGGAGTTCCTCCATTAGACAAAAAAAGAAAAAGGGTTTTTATTTCTTAAAAACCACATTTTCACATTTTGACTATTATTTTGTCATCTTTTCCGACTTAAACATGTTTTATACTTATAAAATAAGTATTTTCAGGAATAATTCGGAAAATATTATGATGGCATTTTATAATGCTAACACACTTGACAAATTCAAGTCAACTATTTTACTGCCTTAATAATAAAATAACCTTTAGACTTGTCAATCGTTTCAACAGTAGTAAATCGTTCTTTTAATTTTTCGAGAGCAGAGGGTGCACCTTGCTTCTTTTGAATGACAATCCAAAGCTCCCCACTGGTGACTAAATGCTCATAACTTTGTTCAAAAATATCATGGACCGTCTTTTTACCTGCTCTAATAGGCGGGTTTGTTAAAATAGCCGCAAAATTAAATTCCTTTACGCTTATCAAAGTGTCACTTTCATAAATTTCAACATTGTGTACGGCATTTTGCACAGCGTTAGCTTTTGACAATTCAATCGCCCGTTCATTTACATCAATCATATGTACAATGCGCTCTGGATAATTTTTCGCAATCGAAAGGCCAATTGGACCGTATCCGCAGCCTACATCTAGGACAGATCCTTCCACATTTGGCAATTCAAAAGCTTCTATTAATAAGCGAGAGCCAAAATCTACTTCCTTCTTTGAAAAGACTCCATTATCAGTTTTAAAACGAAATAACTGACTCCTTAAAGTAAAGTCCCAAAATTTCGGTTCACTTTCAACCTTTTGTGTACGAGAATAGTAATGTTCAGACAATAAGCTCACCTCCTGAGGAGTGTTCATTAATGAGGTTACCTGAGGAAAAAAACCAATATCTAGCGGAAGCCACCTAGGCGCTTCTGCTTTTAAGTATCGAAAAAAAGCCCGCTTATACAGCGAGCTTTTCTATAAGGTTATTACTTAACTTCAACGTTTGCTCCAACTTCAGCAAGTTTAGCTTTAAGTTCTTCAGCTTCTTCTTTAGAAACGCCTTCTTTAACAGCTTTTGGAGTGTTGTCAACAAGGTCTTTTGCTTCTTTAAGACCAAGACCAGTGATTTCACGTACAGCTTTGATAACCTTGATTTTTTGATCGCCAGCGCTAGCTAGGATTACATCAAATTCAGTTTGCTCTTCAACAGCTGCTACAGCCGCTCCGCCCATTGCTACTGGTGCAGCAGCAGTTACGCCGAATTCTTCTTCGATTGCTTTTACTAGGTCGTTAAGTTCTAAAACAGTCATAGATTTAACTGCTTCAATGATTTGTTCTTTAGTCATTTTAATGTTCCTCCTTAGTTTTCATTCCGTTATTTGTTAAGCGATAAGTGTTAACTTACGCGCCTTGTTCTTCTTTTTGTTCTGCAACTGCTTTTGTAACAAGAGCAAGGTTGCGGATTGGAGCTTGTAGTACGCTGAGTAGCATAGAAAGCAAACCTTCGCGTGAAGGTAGTTCTGCAAGTGCTTTAACCTCATCAACTGTTGCTACATTGCCTTCGATTACACCAGCTTTAATTTCAAGTGCATCGTGCTTTTTAGCAAAGTCATTAAGAATTTTTGCAGGTGCTACTACATCTTCCGTGCTGAACGCGATTGCGTTCGGACCAGTTAATGCTGCATTTAACTCTGAAAGTTCAGCTGCATCAGCCGCACGACGAGTCATAGAGTTTTTGTAAACTTTGAAGTCGATACCCGCTTCACGAAGTTGCTTACGAAGTTCAGTTACTTCAGCAACAGTCAGACCACGGTAGTCAACTACGATTGTTGAAACACTAGCTTTTAACTTAGCTGTAATTTCATCAACGATTTGAACTTTTTGTTGGATTGCGCTGCTCATCTTTACACCTCCTGTAGATTCTCTACATTTATACCAGGCAAAGTAAAACCTCCATATCAATAGTCAGACATGGAGGTGCATACAATAGCCGAAGATTTCAGCCAATTCTATCGCATTACCTCGGCAGGGAATTAAGCGAATGCTCGCACCTGCTGTCTTCAGTACAAATGTTTTATTTAAACAACAAAATAGATTATATAAAATGTATCTATATTTGTCAATTGGTAAAAAATTACTTAACTGTTACAGATGAAGGATCAACCTTCACGCCAGGTCCCATAGTTGAAGTAACTGTTACGTTCTTCATGTATGTTCCCTTTGCAGCTGCAGGTTTAACTTTAACCATTGTTTCGAACACAGTTTTGAAGTTCTCAACAAGCTTTTCGTTTTCGAAAGATGATTTACCGATAGGCACGTGGATATTTCCAGCTTTATCTACACGGTACTCAACTTTACCTGCTTTAATTTCGTTAATAGCTCTAGTTACATCAAATGTTACTGTACCTGTTTTAGGGTTTGGCATTAAACCTTTTGGCCCTAAAGTACGACCAAGTTTACCCACTTCACCCATCATGTCAGGAGTTGCTACGATTACATCAAAGTCAAACCAACCTTGTTGGATTTTAGTGATGTATTCTGCATCGCCAACATAATCTGCACCAGCAGCTTCTGCTTCTTTTACTTTTTCACCCTTCGCGAATACTAAAACACGTTGAGTTTTACCAGTTCCGTTTGGAAGTACTACCGCACCACGGATTTGCTGGTCAGCTTTCTTAGGGTCTACACCTAAACGGAATGCAACTTCAAGTGTCGCATCAAATTTAGCATAATTAGTTTGCTTTGCAAGTTCGATTGCTTCAGCAACTGGATAAGCTTTTGTATTATCAACAAGCTTAGCAGCTTCTAAATACTTCTTACCTTTTTTAGCCATTTTTATTTCCTCCTAGATTGTGGTTTTAACGTTTAATAACTCCCACTTATAAAAGCGGAGGCGCCTTGTCCAGCCCCGACAGGCATAAGACGAGCCGGCTAGAAGGTTGTTATTTACCTTCTGGACGGATTGGCTTATGACCCCGAGGGGCTAGGCGCCGCAGCTTGCCACGAATAAAGGTTGCGTAAGTAACGCAACCCCCTTCATTACAAAAAACAGTTTGCATGGATTAGTCTTCGATAACGATTCCCATGCTGCGAGCAGTACCTTCAACCATGCGCATTGCTGCTTCAACGCTTGCAGCGTTTAGGTCAGGCATTTTCTGTTCCGCAATCTCGCGTACTGTATTACGCTTAACTGTTGCTACCTTATTACGGTTTGGTTCACCAGAACCAGACTGGATTCCAGCTGCTACTTTCAAAAGAACTGCAGCAGGAGGAGTTTTCGTAATAAATGTAAATGAACGGTCTTCAAAAACCGTGATTTCAACAGGAATGATTAATCCAGCTTGATCTGCTGTACGAGCGTTAAATTCTTTACAGAATCCCATGATATTAACACCGGCTTGACCTAATGCAGGTCCAACTGGTGGTGCAGGATTCGCTTTCCCAGCAGGGATTTGTAATTTAACAACTTTAATTACTTTTTTAGCCACGAGACACACCTCCTTAAAGTCCGTGATGTGGTAATAGGGTTTTTGCCCTCCCACTCAGGTATCTGTCTTTATATAAAGATAAAGATCTTATCAAAAGTCTAGTCTCACAAGAGACATACTGACCTATGAAATATTACCACTTTTTAAAAATGATTTCAAGTTTTTTTCAAATTACTATTAATAATTCTTTAATTTACAACTTCTCAATCTGTGTAAATTCTAGTTCTACCGGGGTATCCCGGCCAAACATATTAACGAGAACTTTAAGTTTTGCCTTGTCTTTATCCATTTCTTCTACTGTTCCTGTAAAGTTCATGAATGGACCTTCTTTTACCCGAACCGTTTCGCCAATTTCATAGTTTACATCGATGCGTTTCTCATCAACGCCCATGCGTTTTAGGATGACAACTACTTCTTCAGGCAGTAGTGGAGTTGGTTTAGATCCTGCTCCAGCAGAACCGACAAATCCAGTTACACCTGGAGTATTCCGTACAACATACCACGAATCATCTGTCATGACGATTTCAACAAGTACATAGCCTGGAAATACTTTTCTTTTCACTACTTTCGTTTTTCCATTTTTTATTTCTGTCTCTTCTTCTTCAGGCACTACTACACGGAAGATTCTATCCGTCATACCCATTGATTCAACACGTTTTTCTAGATTCGCTTTTACCTTATTTTCATAACCTGAGTAAGTATGTAAAACATACCAATTTTTTTCCATTCAAGAGGACTAAACGTCCATCCCTCCCCGTACTTTTATAAAAAAATAAAACTTTCTAGACAAATGAAAAAACCCGTTAGACGGGCTTTACATAAATAACTGCTTTATTATTCACCATTATACCATGAAATACCTTTTATTATTCAAGGATAACCCGAATCAATTCCGAAATTCCTAAATCGACTACTCCAAAAAATATTGCAAAAAAAGCAACTGTTGTAAGAACAGTAATGGTATAGCGAGTTAGTTCCTTGCGTTTCGGCCAACTAACTTTTCTCATTTCAAGTAAAACATCACTGAAGAATTTCTTTAAGCGTTGCATATCTGTAACCCTCCAACTATTGGAATAACATTGCTTGTTATGAATAAAAATTATTTTGTTTCTCGGTGGATTGTATGGGTGGCGCATGTTTTGCAATATTTTTTTAATTCCAATCGTTCTGATTGTAACTGATTTGCATTCGTAGTGTAATTACGTGACCCACAGTCAGCACATGCCAGAATAATCTTTTTACTCATAATTCGACACCTTCAATATCCATCTTTTATATCTTTAAAAATGTAACATGACCCCTAATTATTGTCAACAGGATTCGCGTGCGTGTTCATCCAAATGTCACCATTTTCAAAAATCAGAGACTAAATTCCCTAATTTCTAAATACCGTTCTAATTTTCTTTTTACACGCTGCAAAGCATTATCAATTGATTTAACATGACGATTCAGTTCTTCTGAAATCTCCTGATAGGATTGCCCATCTAGATATAACGCCAAAACCTTACGTTCTAAATCGCTCAATAATTCAGTCATTTTCACTTCTATGTGATCGAATTCTTCTTGATTAATAATCAGTTCCTCTGGGTCAAGAACCTTCGCACCAGAAAGGACATCCATTAATGTGCGGTCAGATTCTTCATCATAGATAGGTTTATCCAATGATACATAGGAATTTAATGGTATGTGCTTTTGTCTTGTTGCTGTCTTAATTGCAGTGATAATTTGCCGAGTGATACATAGTTCAGCAAACGCCTTAAAGGAGGTAAGCTTGTCCTCGCGAAAGTCACGTATTGCCTTATATAACCCAATCATTCCCTCTTGAACAATATCTTCTTTATCTGCACCGATTAGGAAGTAGGACCTTGCCTTTGCACGTACAAAATTTCGATATTTGTGGATTAAATAATCCAAAGCCTCACTATTACCTTGGTGCACTAGATCTACAATTCCCTCGTCTTCCATTGATAAAAATAGCAGGTTGCTTTTTTCCCCGAAGTCTGTACTCAATTAAGATCCCCCTCCACCAAACAAGCATAGATAGTATTATTATACTGTCGAAAACTTTTGAACGTCAACGCTTACTTTTGACCTCTGCGCCATTTTTCAAAAATTTCTGCCACTTCACTGCTAATTGGTATTTTTGAGACTGGCCTTTTTTCTTGAATTTTTTTCACCTTTTTCTCGATTCCCTTTTCGACTGAGGACATTTCTATAAGTAACTCCCGTGCAGATTTCCTTAGTGCTCCTTGGCCGAAAATAGCCCATTGCTCTGTATAATCCGAGGTAGCAACATGAATTTGAGTCCTCCGGTTATTTAAAGCAATGGCTAATTTCTCAATTCGCTCATCCGCTGTTTCGTTTTCTTTTGTAAAAATAACCTCTACTTTATGGTTTCTATACTTCTTTTCGGTTCCTTGCACATAGTAGGCGTCAAAAACAACAATGACCCGATAACCTGAATATGCTTGGTATTCTGCCATCCGTTCTACTAAACGGTCCCTTGCTGCTGGTAAGTCATGGTCCTTTAATGCCCTTAACTCAGGCCAAGCCCCAATTATGTTATATCCATCGACGAGCAAAATGTCCATTGCTATCCCTCAAGAGGATGCCGCCTGCGGTATACCTCATACATTAATAACGCTGCTGCAACAGAAGCATTTAATGATGTTACCTTTCCAGCCATCGGCAGGTTGATGAGGAAATCACATTTATCTCTAACAAGACGTCCCATCCCTTTTCCTTCGCTCCCAATTACCAGACCTAACGGCATCGTACCATCTAATTGACGATAATCTTGTTTTCCACTTGCATCAGTACCGGCAATCCAAACACCGCGCTCCTTTAATTCATCGATGGTTCTCGCCATATTGGTAACACGGACTACCGGGATATGTTCTATTGCACCTGTTGAGGCTTTTGCGACCGTAGCCGTTAAACCAACTGCTCTTCTTTTTGGAATAATAATTCCATGTGCGCCTACTGCGTCTGCCGTACGCATGATTGACCCTAGATTATGAGGATCCTCAATTTCATCCAATAATAAAAAGAATGGAGACTCGTTCTTCTTTTCTGCTGCTGCAAATAAATCATCCATCTCTGCATATTGGTAGGCTGCAACGTAAGCAAGAACTCCCTGATGATTTTCATCAGATATCTGGTCAATTTTTTTCTTTGGGACAAATTGAACGATAACATTTGCTTCTTTTGCTAATTGAATTAATTGCTGCATTTGACCACGCTGGGAGGATTCTGCAATCAATATTTTGTTGATATCTCTTTCCGACCTTAGTGCTTCCATAACTGGGTTTTTACCAATGATATAATCCTGGTTTTCGTTCACTCGCTTTTTCCTCCTTTCTTTTCTTCCACATGTTCAAAGGACTTTACGATAAGTTCTTCAAGTCGTTCCGTTCTCTCTGTTAAATATAAAAATCCTAATAACGCTTCAAATGCGGTGCTGTAATGGTAGGTTTGGACGTCTGTGTTTTTTGGCACCGTACCTGATTTAGCATTACGTCCGCGCTTAACTACCGCCAACTCCTCCTCTGTAAGGAGGTTTTCATCCATCATTCGAAATAACACTTGGCATTGCGCCTTTGCGGAAACATAGGTTGTCCCTTCACGGTGAAGACTGTTAGGCTTTACCTTCCCGCTTTGCAGGAGGTGACGTCTGACATAAATCTCATAGACAGCATCACCCAAGTAAGCTAGTGCAAGACTGTTCAATTGATTAGCATTTACTTTTTCTTGATAATCAAGCATGAATTAGCCTCTTTTCCATCTTGTACCCTGCGGAGTATCTTCTAAAATAATATTCATTTCCTTTAGTTGATCTCTAATTTGGTCAGACAATTGAAAATTACGGTCTTTGCGAGCCTGAATTCTTTTTTCTATTAAGGCATCTATTTCTTCCTCTAACATTTCTGTCGTTTGTTCAAGTGTCAGACCTAAGACATTAAATAACTTATCAAATTGTTTGGTAAATGTATCAATTACTTCTACCGCAGTGTTCTTTTCCAATAGATAGTAGTTAGCCAACTTCGAAAGGTCAAACAAAACAGAAATAGCTTTTGCCGTATTGAAATCATCATCCATTGCTTTTGTAAACTCATCCTGAATGGCTGCTATTTTATCTAGCCACTCCTGATTATTATTTGTTAAATCTGTACTAGATTCCTTACGATGTTTTAAATTTTGATAAGAGGTTGTTAAGCGTTCAAAGGCAGCCTTTGTGCTTTCAAGTAACTCCTCACTATAGTTGATAGGATTGCGGTAATGAACCGAAAGCATAAAAAATCTCAACACTTGTGGATTGTGTGCCTTTATTATGTCATGGACAAGAACAAAGTTCCCAAGCGATTTTGACATCTTTTCATTGTCAATATTGATATATCCGTTATGCATCCAGTAGCGGGAAAAGGTCTTTCCAGATAGTGCCTCCGATTGAGCAATTTCATTTTCATGGTGCGGGAAGGTTAAATCTTGACCGCCAGCATGGATATCAATCGTGTCACCCAGGTATTTTTTCGCCATTGCCGAGCACTCAATATGCCAGCCTGGACGCCCTATTCCCCAAGGGCTTTCCCAAAAGATTTCCCCTTCTTTTGCAGCTTTCCATAATGCAAAGTCCAGATCATCCTGCTTCTTCTCACCAATTTCAATTCTTGCTCCAATTTGCAGGTCATCAATAGATTGATGGGAGAGTTTACCGTAGTCATTAAAGCTTCTTGTTCTGAAATAAACATCACCTTCTGATTCATAGGCAAAACCTTTTTCAATAAGCTGTGCAATAAAATCAATGATAATATCCATATTTTCCATTACCCGTGGGTGAACATCCGCTTGTTTGCAGCCTAATGCTGACACATCTTCAAAATACGCTTGAATGAAACGATCCGCGATAGCAGGGACATCCACCCCAAGTTGATTTGCAGCACGGATTAATTTATCATCCACATCTGTAAAATTGGAAACATATTGTATATCATAGCCACGGTATTCAAAATAACGACGAACCGTATCAAAAACAATAGCCGGTCGTGCATTACCGATATGAATATAATTATAGACAGTCGGTCCGCAAACATACATTTTAACTTTCCCTTCCTCAAGGGGGATGAACTCTTCTTTTCTTCGGGTTAATGTATTATAAAGCTGAATGGCCATTTACTTTAGTCCTTTCTTTTTTCAATTCAATTAACTCTTCTCTTAAATCACTCAATTCTATTTGCATTTCCCTTAGTCGATCTGCAATTGGGTCAGGAAGGTTACAATGGTCTAAGTCTCTCGTTATTCTCTTGCCGTCCTGAATTACTACCCTTCCTGGAACACCTACAACCGTTGAATTAGGCGGTACTTCCTTTAAGACGACAGAGCCTGCACCAATCTTCGAATTTTCCCCAATGGTGATTGAGCCTAGCACCTTAGCACCTGTTGCAATTAACGCATTATCCTTTATCGTTGGATGACGTTTACCTTTTTCTTTTCCAGTTCCACCTAATGTCACACCTTGAAACACTGTTACATTATCACCAATTTCACAAGTTTCTCCGATAACAACGCCCATTCCGTGATCTATAAAAAATCTCCTGCCTATTTTTGCACCCGGATGGATTTCAATACCTGTGAAAAAGCGACTAATCTGAGAAATTACCCTTGCAAGAAAATATAATTTCCGTTTAAAAAATGCATGGGCAATACGGTGTGCCCAAATCGCGTGTAAGCCTGAGTACGTTAGGATAACCTCTAGGTAGGTTCTCGCTGCAGGATCTTGTTCAAAAACAACCTCAATATCCTCCCTCATCCTTTTGAACATTTTTTCATTTCCCCCTTATTGTTTATAAAACATTAGCTTTAGCCCAAGATAGTCTCCTCTACGTTGTTCCCCTTTGTCTTTTTTGAAAAATAAAAAACGCCCCTGTCATAACGACAGAGACGCTTTGGCGCGGTTCCACTCTGATTAGACCTAAGCTGCTTTACATACAGCTTACATTGGTCTCACTCTACCTGTTAACGGAAAGGTTCCGCCCATATCTACACAGATGTAACATCTTTCGAAATGGGACTCAGAGGTGCATTTTCAAACATGAGAGGCTTAAACCACTTTCAGCCGATGATGGTTTTCTCTTTAAAGCGTCATATTCTACTTTTCCTCTTCAACACTTTTTCTTATCAAGAGTATATATCCATTACTATATTACATATTTGTTCAAATGTTAACCAATAATTTTTTGAATTCTATTTAGAACTTTTCCTTTTCCTAAAAGTTCAATAGCCTGAGGTAAATCTGGACCATGTGTTTGACCAGAAACAGCTGCACGAATCGGCATAAACAAATTTTTTCCCTTTTGACCGGTGGATTTTTGAACTGCCTTCATCGCCGCTTTAATTTCACCGGCTTTAAAGTTGTCTAGTTTCTCTAGCTCCTCAGCAAAAGCCTTAAGTACTTCAGGAACTGTTTCTCCTGTTAATACTTCCTTAGCATCCTCTTCGTATTCTGCCTCTTCTTTAAAAAACATATCCGAAAGCTCAACAATCTCTGCACCGAAGCTCATTTTTTCCTGTAACAAACTAACTAAACCTCTTGCCCACTCATGATCTTCATCCGTCAAGCTCTCACTTAACACTCCAGCTTTTACTAGATGTGGCATGGATAGCTCCAATACTCGATCAACCTCTATCTTCTTCATATATTGATTGTTCATCCATGTCAGCTTATTTGTATCAAATAAAGCCGGGGATTTTGATAAGCGATTGGCATCGAAAATTTCAATAAATTCCTCTTTAGAGTATAGCTCCTCTTCACCTGTTGGTGACCAGCCTAGTAATGTAATAAAGTTAAACAAAGCCTCTGGCAGATAGCCTAATTCTTCATATTGTTCGATAAATTGAATAATAGATTCATCCCGTTTGCTTAACTTCTTTCTGCTTTCATTCACGATTAGTGTCATGTGACCAAAAATCGGCGGCTCCCAGCCTAAGGCTTGATATACCATTAACTGCTTAGGCGTATTGGATATATGGTCATCTCCGCGAAGGACATGCGAAATTTTCATTAAGTAATCATCAACCGTTACCGCAAAATTATAAGTTGGCGTTCCATCCTTTTTGATGATGACCCAATCGCCCATTCCTTCCGACTCAAAGGAAACAGTCCCTTTTACCATATCCTCGAAGGTGTAAGTTTTCCCTTCTGGTACGATGATTCGAATACTCGGCTCGCGGCCTTCACTTTCTAATTTTGCACGTTCCTCAGCAGTTAGATGACGGCACTTTCCAGAATATTGAGGAGTTTCGCCTCTTTCAGTCTGCTCTTCCCGTTCTGCTGCGATTTCTGCTTCTGTACAATAACATTTATAGGCATGACCATTTTCTAATAATTGATTGTAGTAGGTTTGATAAATATCATTTCTCTCTGACTGTCGATAAGGTCCATATTCACCGCCGACATCCACACTTTCATCCCAATCCATACCGAGCCATTTAAGGTATTTTAATTGGCTTTCTTCTCCGCCAGCAATATTCCGTTTCTTATCTGTGTCTTCAATCCGGATAATAAATTTACCGCCCTGATTACGTGCAAACAAATAATTAAATAATGCAGTACGGGCATTCCCAATATGTAAATGTCCAGTAGGACTTGGAGCATACCTTACACGAACTTCATTTGACATCATTATGCCTCCGTATACCGTTGATTTTCTATATCTGATTTATTTTACCATTGTGTATTTCAGCAATAAAGAATTTAATTCCTTTTTAGTAAAACTACCGCTTGTGAGGCAATTCCTTCACCACGGCCAGTAAAGCCTAGCTTTTCTGTCGTTGTCGCCTTCACATTGATTTGTTCAGGAGAAGCATTAAGTAATTCAGCAATTCTCACTTTCATTTGCTGAATATAGGGTGCCATTTTAGGCTTTTGTGCAATGATTGTACAATCTGCATTAACAAGCTCATATCCTCTATCTTTGACAAGCTGCCACACATGCTCCATCAATTTAGCTGAATCTGCATCTTTAAAGTTTGGATCTGTATCTGGAAAATGCCTGCCAATATCACCTTCTCCAATAGCTCCAAGACATGCATCCGCTACCGTATGTAATAAAACATCTGCATCTGAGTGTCCCAGCAGTCCTTTTTCATATGGGATGGTAATGCCGCCAATAATCAGCGGTCGATCCTCCGTTAATTGATGTACATCAAAGCCTTGTCCAATACGAAACATATTCAAAAACTCCCTTGTCTTTTCTGTAAAATTGCTTGTGCAAAAAATAGATCTTCCTGTGTCGTAAGCTTGATATTATCATAGTCCCCCTCGACCATTGTAACTGGATGAGAGATTCGCTCTACCAAACTAGAATCATCCGTACCGATAAATCCATCCTTTTCTGCCTGTTCGTATGCCCTATACAATAGGGAAAAACGAAAAGCTTGTGGGGTTTGTACAGCCCACAAGCTAGACCTTTCGACAGTTGCCATTACTACATCATCACGTACTGTTTTCATGGTATCTTTTGCTGGCACTCCAATGATTGCTGCACCTGTTTCTTGTGCTGTATCTAGTAGTCGGTGAATATGTTCCTTGAGAATAAAAGGACGAGCCGCATCATGAACAAGAATTATCCCATCAGTCTTCACTGTCTTCAAGGCATTATAAATGCTATCCTGACGCTCTTTCCCTCCTGGAACTAATTCAAGCACCTTCTTCACTCCATGCTCCTTCAAAAGGGAATTAAATTCAGCTTCGTCCTGTTGGTGAATGGCTAAGATTATTCCATCACATAGCTCATCTTCCTCAAAAACCTTTAGTGAATGAATGAATACAGGAATACTATTTAACTCTAATAAAAGCTTATTTTTCCCTGCGCCCATCCTCTTCCCTTGACCTGCAGCAGGTATAATGACTTGATAAGCCATAATAAATCTCCAATCTATTCTTTCTAGCTTCCAGTCTAGCTGCG
>NZ_NPDD01000194.1 GCF_002272245.1 Bacillus sp. 7884-1
AACCTAGTGCGCTTTTTTCCAGTAACTTTGGTTTTGCAAATATCATTCTTCCTGCTGATGTCTGAAGAACACTCGTAACCAGAACATCTATTCTCTTTCCGATATATTCTCTGCCCTCTTCCACTACAATCATCGTTCCATCATCAAGATAGGCTACACCTTGGTGATATTCCTTACCATCCTTAATCACCTGTACGGCTAACTCCTCACCAGGCAATACCACTGGTTTAACTGCATTGGCTAAATCATTAATATTTAATACAGAAACGTTCTGTAATTCACATACTTTATTAAGATTAAAGTCATTCGTAACAAGCATGCCATTCGTGATTTTAGCTAGTTTCACCAGCTTGCTGTCGACTTCTTGAATTTCATCAAAATCGCCTTCATAAATTTCTACTTTAATCGCAAGTTCCTTTTGAATTCGATTTAAAATATCCAAGCCCCGTCTCCCGCGGTTTCGCTTTAACACATCAGATGAATCAGCAATATGCTGTAATTCCTCTAGTACAAAGCGAGGAATGACAATCGTTCCTTCTAAAAATCCTGTTTGGCAAATATCTGCTACGCGGCCATCAATAATTACACTCGTATCGAGGATCTTTAGTGATTGTCCCTCAGACTTTTCCGCATCCTCTTCACCGGACTTCTTCTTCCCGCGGCTGCCAAAGAGATTTAATAACTCATCCCTTTTCTTAAATCCAACCTGAAATCCTAGGTATCCAAATAATAATGTCAGCAAAATAGGAGCGACAGCATTAAGAATAGGTACTTGAACGGCATTTAGAGCAAAACCAATTAAAAAGGCAACTAATAAACCAAAAATTAATCCTATACTGCCAAAAATCACATCTGTTACAGGGATTTTCACCAGTGAATCTTCCGCCCATTTAATAAACTCCAGTACATAATCTACTGCCCAAAAAGTAATAAGATAGAAAATAATTGCACCTATAATAGCCGTTGCATATGAGTTACTGATTATTGGAATGTCATCAAATTTTATTAATTTTAGTAATTGCGGGATCAATAATATTCCAAGCGTACCTCCGGTAATGAGAAAACATGCTTGCACAATACGTTTTAACATTCCTTCACCTCCTCTACTCATTATAAACATATTCCCAAAAATGAAACCTTTGTTTATTGATTATTTTTAGCAAACGGTAAGTTTTAAAACCTGAAAATAAACTTTATATATTTTTATTCATAGGGTAGCACTGGGAAAAATCTCTGTCAATCAATTGTAAATATGCTGTTTATCTATATAAACTCTATATTTGACGTTCCGTATATAATCGCTCTTTGATTAATTTTAAGCCTTCTTTAATTTTTTTTGCACGGATTTCGCCAATTCCCTCCACATCATCTAATTCTTCAACAGTGGCTGAAATAATTTTTGAAAACCCGCCAAAGCTTGTAATGATATTTTCAATGATAACAATAGGCAGGCGGGGGATTTTATTAAGTATCCGATAACCTCTTGGTTGTTTATTTTCATCTAGGGGTGTATAACCTTGATAACCCATTAATTTCAAGATGGCGATATCCTCTAATGCCCCATTGCTCGTTAAAACCTGCATTCGTTTGAGGACTTCCCTCGCCTTGACATTGCGATCAAACGAATAATCCTTGATGATATTAGATGTCTCTTCTTCTAAATCTGTCAAAATTTCATTCATCTGCAGGCGAATAAGCCTGCCCTCTGTACCTAATTCATTTAAGTAGGTTATAAGTTCATTTTTAATTTTAAGAACCATTTCAAATCGGTGAAGGACCAGAAGAAAATCATTAAAGGTAACAGATTCTTCAAACTCTAGGATACTTAAACTGGCAATACTCCGCCCAAGTACTTCTTTATACTTTTCGAGCATTTGAATGGCCTGATTCGCCTTCGTTAAGATCACAGATATATCTTTAAGCGCATAACGAAAATTCCCTTGATATAGGGTTATCACGTTTCTCCTTTGAGAAATAGCTATAACAAGTGCCTTCGTCTGCCTAGCCACTCTTTCAGCAGTTCGATGCCGCATCCCTGTTTCCGAAGCAGTAATTTCAGAGTCCGGAACCAGTTGGGCATTCGCAATAAGTATAGTATTACCTAGTTCATTAAGGATGATTGCACCGTCCATTTTTGCTAACTCATAAAGGTAACTTGGCGAAAATGGGCAATTTATTTGAAAACCGCCATCTACAATACTTTTGACCTTATCATTGTAACCAACAACAATAAGCCCGCCTGTATTCGCCCTTAATACATTATCAATTCCTTCACGAATTGGTGTACCAGGTGCAAGAAATTGTAAAACTTCACTTACGGTTTGTTCACCCAGCTTTCTATTATCCATGTATTACACTCCCAACGCTGCTTTTAAAGCTTCAGCTACAGTGGACACGCCGATGAGTTCTACACCTTTCGGACCTTGCCAGCCGCTTAAATTATTGGCAGGCAGTATAACCCGTTCAAAACCCAGCTTCGCGGCTTCCTGCACTCGCTGTTCAATTCTAGAGACACGTCTTACTTCTCCCGTTAATCCCACCTCGCCAATAATACAATCCGTTGCTCTTGTTGGTTTGTCACGGAAGCTTGAAGCAATACTTACGGCAATCGCTAAATCAATGGCTGGTTCATCCAGCTTGACTCCCCCTGCCACCTTAAGATAGGCATCTTGATTTTGAAGTAATAACCCCATTCTCTTTTCTAAGACTGCCATTAATAAAGGAACTCGATTATGATCAATCCCTGTTGCCATTCTCCTTGGATTTCCAAAGCTTGTCGGAGAAATTAGAGCTTGGATTTCTACAAGTACTGGACGGGTGCCTTCCATTGAGGCGACCACCGTTGATCCAGCAGCACCTTGCGATCTCTCTTCGAGGAAAATTTCTGAAGGATTTGCCACTTCATCAAGTCCAAATTCTTTCATTTCAAAAATACCCATTTCATTGGTTGATCCAAAACGATTCTTTACTGCCCGTAGAATCCGGTAGGTATGGTGCCTTTCTCCTTCAAAGTAGAGTACGGTATCTACCATATGCTCAAGCAGCCTTGGTCCTGCAATAGAACCTTCTTTTGTTACATGACCAACAATAAAAATTGCGATACCCTTTGTTTTCCCTATTCTCATTAATTCAGAGGTACACTCGCGAACCTGTGAAACACTCCCAGGCGCAGAGGTTACTTCCGGATGAAAAACAGTTTGAATTGAATCAATTATAACAAAGCTTGGATTAGTCTCTTCGATGGTTCGATTGATTTCTTCCAAATTGGTCTCCGAATAGACGAGGAGATTCTCAGATTTTATCCCAAGTCTTTCAGCACGAAGCTTCGTCTGCCTCAAAGATTCCTCACCGGATATGTATAAGACCTGATTCCCTTTATTCGCAAGCTGTGATGATACCTGTAACAACAGCGTTGATTTTCCAATACCAGGATCTCCACCGATTAATACCAGCGATCCCTTTACCACTCCGCCGCCTAACACACGATTTAGCTCATTCATATCAGTAAGAATCCTCGGTTCAGTCAATGTTTCAATAGCTGTAATAGGTGTCGGTTTAGATAATAGTGTAGACCCACCTTGAGAATGAGCGAAGGCTCCTCTACGATTCCCGCCAGTTACCTCAACTTCCTCCACCATTTTGTTCCATGCTCCGCAGCCTGGACATTTTCCCATCCACTTCGGAGATTCATACCCACAGTCCTGACACATAAACTTCGTCTTTCGCTTTGCCATATCTATCTACTCCTGACTATAAATACAAAAAGAGGTACACGGTCAAACTAGTATCGTGTACCTCTTTTAGTTGTTCTGAAAAAAATCGGTTTATTTAGCTAGAGGCGTTTTTTCAGCCGTTTTAACTAAGAATTCACCATTATCAACATCAATTATAACATGCTGACCTGTTAATACTGTACCTCTTAACAGCTCTTCAGAGAGACGGTCTTCAATATGCTTTTGAATAGCCCTGCGTAATGGACGTGCACCGTACTCTGGATCGTAGCCCTCTATAGAGATTTTACCCTTTGCGGCATCCGTTAATTCTAGAGAAATATGCTGCTCTTTTAGACGTTTTACCAGTTGATCAGACAACAGTGTAACAATTTCTTCTAAATGCTTTCTCTCTAATGCATGGAAGACAATAATTTCATCAATACGGTTTAAGAATTCTGGACGGAAGGCTTTTTTCAATTCTTCCATGACCTTGCCCTTCATATCCTTATAATTCTGTTCTCCATCTTGAATATTAAAGCCAACATACTTGTTACGTTTTAATGCTTCTGCTCCCACGTTTGAAGTCAAAATGAGCACTGTATTACGGAAATCGACAGTTCTGCCTTTAGAATCCGTCAAGCGGCCATCTTCAAGGACTTGCAATAATATATTAAACACATCAGGATGTGCCTTTTCAATTTCATCAAGCAGAATTACAGAGTATGGCTTTCTTCTTACCTTTTCAGTTAGTTGGCCGCCTTCTTCATATCCAACATATCCTGGAGGAGATCCAACCAAACGAGAAGTAGAATGCTTCTCCATATATTCAGACATATCGATGCGAATCATAGCATCCTCATCACCAAACATCGCCTCAGCAAGCGCCCTAGCTAATTCGGTTTTCCCTACACCAGTAGGACCAAGGAAAACAAAAGAGCCAATTGGACGTTTTGGATCCTTTAAGCCTGCTCTTGCCCGGCGTACTGCTTTTGACACAGCCTTAACCGCTTCCTCCTGCCCAATTACACGGGAATGTAAGAGTTCTTCTAAATTAAGCAATTTTGTCGTTTCTGTTTGAGCAAGCTTCGAGACAGGAATTCCCGTCCAGCTTGAAACCACACTTGCAATATCCTCAACGGTAACCTCACTATTTTCTTTTCCTTGCTTTTCTTTCCACGTTTTCTTAGTCTCTTCTAGCTGCTCACGAAGACGCTGTTCTGTATCTCTTAGAGAGGCAGCCTTCTCAAACTCTTGGCTCTGAACTGCCGCATCCTTTTCTTTACGGACCTCTTCAAGCTTCACTTCTAACTCTTTTAAATTTGGAGGCGTCGTATAAGAACGTAAGCGAACCTTTGAACCTGCTTCATCAATTAAGTCAATCGCTTTATCTGGAAGGAAACGGTCAGAAATATAGCGATCAGACAACTTTACAGCTGCTTCAATTGCCTCGTCTGTAATGGAAACGCGGTGATGGGCTTCATAACGATCACGAAGACCTTCTAATATCCGGACGGACTCTTCAGCCGTTGGTTCATCTACACGGATTGGCTGGAAGCGTCGTTCTAACGCAGCATCTTTTTCAATATATTTTCGATATTCATCAAGAGTGGTTGCACCGATACATTGTAACTCTCCACGGGCAAGGGATGGTTTTAAGATGTTTGAAGCGTCAATAGCGCCTTCTGCTCCCCCTGCTCCAATTAATGTGTGTAACTCATCAATAAAGAGAATGATATTACCCGCTTGGCGGATTTCATCCATTACCTTTTTTAAACGATCTTCAAATTCACCACGATATTTAGTACCAGCTACTACTGTTCCCATATCTAAAGTCATAACCCGCTTATCACGGAGTATTTCTGGAACTTCATTATTCACAATTTGCTGTGCAAGACCTTCAGCAATCGCTGTTTTACCTACACCTGGTTCACCAATTAATACTGGGTTGTTTTTTGTACGGCGGCTTAATACCTCTATAACCCGCTGGATTTCCTTGCTTCTTCCAATAACCGGATCTAAACTTCCTTCTCTAGCAATTGCAGTCAGATCTCTAGCAAGGCTGTCAAGGGTTGGAGTATTCGCACTTACAGAAGCCCCTCCCTGGTGCCCGCCTGACTCATTACTGCCTAGTAATTGCAATACCTGTTGACGTGCTTTATTTAAGCTTACTCCAAGATTATTTAGAACTCTTGCAGCAACACCTTCTCCTTCACGAATTAGGCCGAGCAGGATATGCTCAGTTCCAACATAGGAATGTCCTAATTTTCGTGCTTCATCCATTGATAATTCGATTACCTTTTTTGCCCTTGGGGTATAGTGAATCGTTTGGGAAGCTTCCTGCCCTTTCCCGATTAACGATTCTACTTCCTTTTGGATTTTTTCTGCACCTAATCCAAGCCCATAAAGTGCTTTGGCAGCAATGCCTTCTCCCTCACGGACTAAACCTAGTAGGATATGCTCAGTCCCAATATTGTTGTGTCCAAGTCTGATTGCTTCCTCTTGTGCTAAAGCTAATACCTTCTGAGCTCTTTCAGTAAAACGGCCGAACATCATATTCCATTCCTCCTCACCTTTTATCTTGCTCCATTTTTAGTCGCTCTCGAATTAAAGCTGCTCGTCTTATATCTCTTTCATTTGCTCTTAAATGCCCGCCCGCATACTGCTGCAGGAAACCAGGCTGTGTTAATATCATTAATTCATTTAATATATTCTTAGGCAAATGATCAATATAACCCATATCAATTCCTAGGCGAACATCAGATAGGCATTTTGCAGCCTCTTTTGTTTCAATAATCCTGCAATTGGATAATACACCATAAGATCGAAACACTCTGTCTTCTAATTGTATGTTCGAAGTTTTGCGTAATGCTTCACGAGCGGACCTTTCTTGTGAAATTAACTGACTTACTACACCTTTAAGGTCACGACAGATATCTTCTTCAGATTTTCCTAGAGTAATTTGATTGGAGATTTGAAATATATTTCCGAGCGCTTCACTCCCCTCGCCATAGATTCCTCTAACAACTAATCCCAGTTGGTTAATAGCTGGAATGATACGATTGATTTGCTGGGTCAAGATTAGGCCCGGCAAATGCATCATGACAGATGCCCGAAGACCCGTACCCACATTTGTGGGGCAGCTTGTTAGATAACCGTGTTTTTCATCGAACCCAAAGTGAATGTGGCTTTCAAGCCAATCATCTACCTCATTCGCTGCCTCCAACGCCTCCGTTAGCTGAAGTCCAGGAAACAAACATTGAATACGGATGTGGTCCTCTTCATTTATCATAATACTAACTTCTTCGTTTTCGGTTAATAGAACGGCTCCATATGGTGAATCTTCTGCTAAATTAGGGCTAACCAAATGCTTTTCTACTAAAACCCTTTTTTGAAGAGGCTGTATTTCATCAATTTTTAGTAGTTCCATTTGTCCAAACTTTGTGAAATTTGATTCTTGCAGTATATCTTCCATTTTTTTAATAATGGACTTTGCTTCTTCGTGTGAAAATAATGTTGGAAATTTAAAGTTTTCAAAGTTTCGGGCTAAACGGATTCGGGAACTAAGGACAATATCTGAATCAGGTCCCTCCTCGCTCATCCACGAGCTGACTGCTTGATTGATAAAGCGTTCAAGCGACACGTTATTCCCCTCCCTTACTGCTGCCTGGTAAGCCTTTTTCGAGTGTACGAATTTCATCCCGAATCTGAGCAGCCTTTTCAAATTCCTCTTGTTGAATTAACTCTTTTAATTCACTTTTAAGATTTTCGACTTGCTTTTTAAGGTGAATACCTCCACCGATTCTCTTTGGTATTTTACCGCTATGGGACCAATTACCACTATGAAGCCGCTTTAAGACCGGCGGCAGCTGTTCCTTAAAGGTTTCATAGCAATGTGCACATCCGAAACGCCCCACTTTAATAAATTGTGGAAACGTCATCGAACAACCACTACACTGAAGAACTTCTTCCTGATGAAAGGTATTTTGATTTTGCTTTTGAACAGTCGAATCGATATTTAATAAACCTGCTAATAGGTTATTAAAGGTAAAGCCGGATCCTCCTGTAAACATGAACATCTCGCCCTTTTCTTGGGCACATTTTTCACAAAGATTTACTTCGGTTTTTTCACCGTTGATGATCTTTGTAAAATGGAGTGCAGCAGGTCTTTGATTACATTCCTGGCAAATCATCTTTCATTTCACCTCTCTAGCTGGTATATATTATTTATATTTCAATGATGTTAACATCGCTTTCAACATTCTTGCTCTTAATTCATCTCGGAATGGAAGATCAATATAAAGGACAGAACGATCAATAACACTAAGCATTATTTTTGCTTCTCGTTTTGTGATTATCTCCTCATGTACAAGTCTATAGATAACATCTTCTGCCGTAGATTGTGCAATACGATTATCAAAGAGTGACAGCAAATGATCAATTAGGTCAACTAAATCATGGGACTGAACCTTCATGATTCGGATGTACCCGCCTCCTCCACGTTTACTTTCTACGATATATCCTCGTTCAATGGTAAAGCGCGTATTAATGACGTAATTGATTTGTGATGGGACACATTGAAATTTGTCAGCTATTTCACTTCGCTTTATTTCAACATGCTCCTGCTCACTCATTTCTAACACTTGCTTCAAATACCTTTCAATAATATCGGAGATGTTTCTCATCTTCGCACCCCCTGACTTTGACTATATTTGACTTTAATTATACTGAAAATTTTATGTAGTTGCAAACAACATGCTACTAATGATTTTCTCCATATTTCGCAGGTGTGAAACCTGTTAAATTTGTTTTTAGGAAATTAGTTGGGTTGGATAGTACCTAAATAGGGGCTTTGGTTACCCTGAGTGCTAGAAAGTTTGTGCGGAGGGAATCAAAATGATGTTTTGGTTACCTTAGTTATGGAAAAGTCCGGGGAGAGGGAATCAAAACTGGGTTTTGGTTACCTTGTGTACCAAAAATCCTTTGATGAAGGAATCAACGAGTGGTTTTGATTCCTCTTTTTATAAAAAAGGCCGCTTCAAGGGATTCACTTTGGAGAATTACCCAAAGGTTGAAAATGAAATATTCGTTACCGTTTTCTTTAAAAGTACCACCGCAGTGAGATTATTGTCCTTTCGGACAATACAAAAAGCACAACCCTATTAA
>NZ_NPDD01000195.1 GCF_002272245.1 Bacillus sp. 7884-1
ATTAATCATATCGCTCAAAAGCGACTTTATCATCTTACCAAGTTATTAACTTAATGTCAACAACTATTTAACTTCTTTTTTTGAAAAGTTGTTTGTTTCGCAACAACAGATATTAATATACCACCATTGATTCCTCAGCGCAATACCTTTTCGAAGTTATTTGTCCCATATACTAAAATAATAATTTTCAAATATCTTTTAGCAAGAAAACAAAAAGCACCAGTTGCCCAGTGCTTTCTATAATAACATTAACGATGGCGCATTAATGGGAATAATAATACGTCACGAATAGATGGTGAGTTGGTTAGTAACATTACAATACGATCAATTCCGATTCCTAATCCACCTGTAGGCGGCATTCCGTATTCCAATGCCTCTACAAAGTCCTCATCCATTTCATGCGCTTCATCATTACCCTGCTCACGCTCTTTTAATTGCGCTTCAAAGCGCTCCCTTTGGTCAATTGGGTCATTTAACTCAGTAAATGCATTGGCATGTTCACGAGCAACGATAAATAACTCAAAACGATCCGTAAATCTTGGATCTTCTTCGTTCTTCTTAGCGAGTGGAGAGATTTCAACCGGATGACCATAAATGAAGGTTGGCTGAATTAACTTTTCTTCAACCTTTTGCTCAAAAAATTCATTAACAATATGACCATATAGCATATGTTCGGTAATCTCTACTCTATGTTCCTTTGCAAGTTCCCGAGCTTCTTCTACACTCATTTGCTTCCAGAAGTCTACACCTGTAAATTCTTTTATCGCATCAACCATGTGTAATCTTTTCCACTCTGGTTCAAGGTTAACTTCATACTCTCCGTATTGGATAGTAGTTGTTCCTAATACTTCTTTCGCAATGTGGGCAATTAGATTTTCAGTCAGACTCATAATGTCCTGGTAATCCGCATATGCCTCATAAAGCTCGATCATCGTAAACTCAGGATTGTGGCGAGTAGAAACACCTTCGTTACGGAATACACGGCCAATTTCGTACACTTTTTCAAGTCCTCCCACGATTAAACGCTTTAGGTGTAGTTCAATGGCGATCCGCATGTAAAGTTCCATATCAAGAGCATTATGGTGAGTTATAAACGGTCTTGCTGACGCACCACCAGCAATAGAGTGCATCATTGGTGTTTCCACCTCTAAATAGCCGTGGTTATCTAAGTAACGACGCATTGATTGAATAATCTTGCTTCGTGTAATAAAAGTAGATCTGCTTTCTTGGCTCATAATGAGGTCAAGGTAACGTTGACGGTAGCGCTGTTCCACATCCTTGAGCCCGTGGAATTTATCAGGCAGGGGACGAAGAGCCTTTGTCAAAAACTCAAACTCTTGAACCTTTACGGAAAGTTCACCGACCTTTGTTTTAAATAGAGAACCCTTTACACCAATGATATCTCCTAGATCCGAGGAATCAAATACTTCATAAGCCTCCGCACCAATTGCATCAACTCTAACATATACCTGAATCTGCCCGGTAAGGTCTTGGATATTAGCAAATCCCGCTTTACCCTTACCACGTTTCGTCATTATCCTACCTGCAAGAGTAACGGAAACATCTTTCGCTTCAAGGTCTTCTTTTTCCAATTCAGCATATTGCTCTACTAATTCTTTAATATTATGAGAGCGGTCATATCGCTTACCAAAAGGATCTAACCCTCTTTCACGCATGGCGTTCATTTTATCACGTCTGACCTGCAGCTGGTCATTTAATTCTTCCTGACTCATACCTAATCAACTCCAATTACTTTCTTTTTTATGTAAACCTTGGATACATGCTTTCACATTCACTTTTTCTACATACTTTATTATTTTACACAAACTTAGGAATTCAGACATCAAAAAAGTTCTTAATAAATAAAAACTGCCAGTATTTCACCGGCAGTCTTGTGTTTAAACAAAGCTATTATAGAAAAAGAGTAGTATTATGTCAACTTTATCCAACCGTTACTAGACTTTCAACATCTGCGGCTAAATCATTTAACAGGGTAACCAATTGATCCCGGGTATTGCACTCATTAACGGCATTTCTTACTTTTGCATTGCCCTTTACACCTTTTAAATACCATGCCGCATGTTTACGCATTTCTCTAACTGCCACATCTTCATTTTTCAAAGCAATTAAACGGTCTAAGTGTAAAATACATACATCCATTTTTTCTCGAACGGAGGGCTCACCCATAAGTTTACCAGTTTTGAGGAATTGAACTGTACGGTAAATCATCCATGGGTTTCCTAAAGCTGCTCTTCCAATCATTACCCCATCACAGCCGGTTTCATCAAGCATCCTTTTTGCATCCTGAGGGGTTTGGACATCACCATTCCCAATTAGCGGGATATTGATTGATTGCTTTACTTCTTTAATAATATCCCAGTTCGCTTTTCCTTCATACATTTGAACGCGCGTACGACCATGGAGCGCAACCGCTTGACCGCCGGCTCTTTCTACTGCCTGTGCATTTTTGACTGCAAAAATATGGTCCTCATCCCAGCCCATACGCATTTTAACGGTTACTGGTTTTTCAACCGCTTCAACGACAGCTGAAACCATTTCATAGATTTTATCCGGGTCTAACAGCCATTTCGCCCCCGCGTCACATTTTGTAATTTTTGGAACTGGGCAGCCCATATTGATATCAATAATATCAGCGTTCGTACTTTTATCTACAAATTGTGCAGCTTCAACTAGTGTTTTCTTTTCGCCGCCAAAAATCTGCAGGCTTAATGGTTTTTCACGTTCGTCGATATAAAGCATATTCATCGTTTTTGCATTTTTTAAAACGATTCCTTTATCACTAACCATTTCCGCACAAACTAAACCAGCACCAAACTCTTTAACCGTTAGACGGAAGGCAGAATTACATACACCAGCCATTGGTGCTAAAACGACTTGATTTTTCATTTCAATATTGCCGATTTTCAACATACGATAATGCCTCCCCCTCTATTCATTTGGTGCTAGTTCCTCTAAGGTAATATTTAAGGTTTGACCAATTTTCTTTAGTAACTCACCTGTAGGCAGGCGGTTGCCTCTTTCGATTTCTCCTATAATTGATACTGATACACTAAGTTCCTTCGCAAAGCTTTCCTGTGTGTATCCCTTTAGCTTCCGATAGGCTCGAATACGTCTTCCCCATTTTTCCGCTTCCATAATCGGACTCCTTCTTTGTTAGGTAATTCATTGATTAATGCTTCAAGTGGTTTATCTATATTTGGAATGATTATGTCAGGTTTTATCTCTGACAAAGGTATCATGACAAAATTCCGCTCTAGCATCCGTGGATGCGGTATAATTAGTTTCTCTGTTTCAATATTTTCTTGGTTATAGAGAAGAATGTCAAGGTCAATTGTTCTTGGACCCCATACAATTTCCCTTTTCCTACCAAGTGTTAATTCAAGATTTAAACAAATAGCTAGTAATTCATGGGCACAGAGTGAAGTCATAACCTCAATCACCATATTTAAAAATAAATCTTGATCTTCATATCCTACAGGATCCGTTTCATAGATTGAGGAGATATTTACCATTTTAATCTCAGGATGATGTGCTAGCTGTTTTATTGCTTCTGTCAAATAATCATACCTGTTTCCGATGTTAGATCCAAGGGCAATAAATGCTGTATTTCCCATTTTTATCTTCTCCTTGTAATTTCTACTGCAACAGACCGATAATGTCCGGGTATTGGCGGGTCTGGTTTGATAACCTTTACAGTTGCTTCGGAAACAAGAGTAAACCGATTCAAAACAGTTTCTGCAATTTTTTCCGCAATAGCTTCAACAAGCTTATACGGTTTTCCCTCGACAATTTCTTTACACACCTGAAATAACTCGCCATAGTTTACCGAATACTCTAGTTCATCACTTTGACCAGCTTTTTTTAAATCTATTAACACCATTAAATCTACGATAAAACGCTGACCAAGTCTTGTTTCCTCAGGAAAGACACCATGATACCCATAGAATTCCATTTGGTTTACAAATATTTTATCCAAGGCTGACACCCTTTCCCATTAGAACATCCATCATTTTTGCCATTCTGCTCATTTCCTTAACATCATGTATACGAATGATCTGACATCCCTTTTGGATTCCATAACAAACACTAGCGCCAGTCCCTTCCATCCTTTCCGTTACCGGAAGATTGAGTGCTTGTCCAATCATGGATTTTTTTGATGTTCCTAAAAGGACAGGGTAGCCGAGAGCCGTTAGTGTATCTAGGTTTTGCATCATCAAAATGTTCTCATTCAAGTCTTTAGCAAAACCGATTCCTGGGTCTAAAATAATCTGATCATCTCTCACACCTGCTTGTTTTACGATATTTATACTCTCGTACAGGTCATTTAACACGTCTCTTATGAAAAAGGAGTAGTCTCGATTATTTCGATTGTGCATAAGGATAATGGGGACATTATATTTTGCAGCCACTGCTGCCATTCCTTCATCTGCCTTTGCTCCCCAAATATCATTAATAATATGAGCACCTGCTTCAATGGCACTTTGAGCAACTTTTGCTTTATATGTATCAATCGAAATAGGAACCTGCACATGTTTAGCAATCGCTTCTATGACTGGAACTACACGCTCAATCTCTTCCTTTTCAGAAATAACAGTATACCCCGGTCGGGTAGATTCACCGCCAATATCAATGATATCAGCTCCATTTTCAACCATTTCTTTGGCACGCTCAATTGCTTGTTCTATATTATTGTACTTTCCACCATCCGAGAATGAATCTGGTGTTGCATTTAAAATCCCCATAATATAGGTTTTTTTACCGAAGTCTAACTGATATGGTCCGCATTTAATACTGTACTTCCCAGATGTATGCACCCTTAAAACCTCCACTAATTTTTATACTTCTTACATCATACAAGAAAAATGTTTTTTAAAGCAAAAAAAGAGGTTTAGCTCTATGCTAAAACCTCTCCTATTTTACTGATTAATCCTCATATTGGTAAAGCGGTGTACTTAAATAACGTTCTCCATTATCAGGAATAATCGCCAGTACTTTTTTACCTTTTCCAAGTTTCTTGGCAACTTCTAAAGCGGCATGAATAGCTGCTCCAGAGGAGATTCCACCTAGGATTCCTTCTTCTTTTGCAGCTCGTCGTGAAGCTGTAAAAGCTTCTTCCGCTTGAACTTGGATGACTTCATCATAAACTTCAGTACTTAAAACAGCAGGAACAAAGCCCGCTCCAATACCTTGAATCTTGTGTGGACCTGGCTTACCGCCTGATAATACTGGGGAATCAGTAGGCTCAACCGCGTAAATTTTCACATTTGGGAACTTCTCACGAAGAACTTCACCTGCACCTGTGATTGTTCCACCGGTACCGATACCTGAAATAAATGCGTCAAGTTGATCCATTTGTTCCACAATTTCCTTACCAGTAGTTCTACGGTGTACTTCAGGATTTGCTTCATTTTCGAATTGCTGCGGTACGAAATATCCGTTTTCTTCAGCAAGTGCATTGGCTTTAGCTATAGCACCTTTCATTCCTTCTGGTCCTGGTGTAAGTACTAGCTCAGCACCATAAGCACGAAGCAGGTTTCTTCTTTCCAAACTCATTGTTTCAGGCATAACAAAAATTGCCTTGTATCCTTTAGCTGCTGCAATCATAGCTAAACCGATACCTGTATTTCCACTTGTAGGCTCAATAATCGTATCAACACCAGGTTTAATTAAACCCTTCTCTTCCGCTGCTTCAATCATTGCCAAAGCAATACGGTCTTTTACACTACTGCCAGGATTGAAATACTCAAGCTTTAAATAAACCTCTGCACTGTTTTCATCTACTAATCTGTTTAATTTAACAATAGGAGTTTGACCAACTAATTCTGCAACTGAATTTGCTACACGTACCATTAGAGCACCTCTTTCTTTATTCCGAGTATTTTTATTGGTATTATAGTAAATTTATCAGTTTTCTATTGGTTTTGTCAACACTTTTGCTGTGGGAAATTTCCAAATTTATAAATAAAAACACAGAAAAATTACTTCTGTGCTTCTCTTAGTCTGTGTCCTTATTTCCATAAAACCATTCTACTTTTGTTTCTTCCCAAAAGGTTGCGGTTGAGGCAGATGTTTTCATTTGTTCAAGTGCAATTTCTCTGCGTATTTGCTGCTTAACATCCTTAAAAGAATACTTTTGTTCCTCAATTTTCCCTTCAAGCTTAACAATGGCATAGCCTTGTTCCACTTTAATTGGCTCACTCCAGGCCCCTTTTTTTAACTTCTTTGCTGCTTTAAGGTATTCAGAAGGATACCGTTCCTCCCCTTCCATAATATACCCGATGTCTCCACCTTCATTAGCAGAAAATTCTTCAACGGACTTTTCCATCGCTAAAGCTGAAAAACTCGACCCTTGAGACAGTTCCTTGATTGCCTTTTCTGCTTCATCACTTGATTTCACAATAATATGTGATAAATGATAGGCGGATGGAATGGTATAAAGCTCTTTATTCGCTTCAAAATACGCCTTCATTTCTTTTTGAGATACCTTTACATCTCTGGTTAGAATTTCTTCCTGAATAAGACTATTACGAATATGCTCTTTCCACTTTTTCTCCGTAGTTTTTTTGTTTTCACTTGGAGAACTGTATGTAGTTTGAAGGATTCTATATTCGCGTTCTACATCATCCTCTGAGACCTTAATTTTATACTTGGCTGCCATTTCTTTAATAACTTTTTGATCAATCATGTCTCTTAGTACATCTTTTCCATATCTAGACTCTAACTCATTAAGCCACTCTTGCCTTGTAATTTCACCTTTCCCCACGGTTGCAACGACTTCGTCATTAATTGTTTCATTCCCTTTTGAAAAGTAAAAGACAATCGTTAGACAGTTCAATAAAATAAGTGCTGCAATAACAATCCATAGCTTCTTTCGTCTCAAAAACTCCTCCCCCTGCGCTTTTTATTTTGCCTGGCTCTTTAGATCTTCAAGTTCTTCTTTCGTGAAGAGATATTTTTCATTACAAAAGTGACAATGAGCCTCTGCCTGTCCATCCTCAACAATCATATCCTCAATTTCACCTTGACCTAAACCGACAATTGCATCTGCAAATCTATTCTTTGAGCACACACACTGAAATTGAACAGTCATTGTTTCTAGTACATTTACCTGTTCCTTTCCGAACAGCTCCTCCAAAATTTCTTCTGGAGTAAGTCCTTGTTTAACTAATTTTGAAATCGGAGGAATCGTTTTTAAACGCTCTTCAACCTTAGTAATGGTTTCATCTTTTATTCCCGGCATTAATTGAAAAATAAATCCGCCCGCTGCTAGGATTGTATCGTCCGGATTCACCAAGACACCTACCCCAACAGAGGAAGGCACCTGTTCCGAAGTGGCAAAGTAATAGGTGAAGTCTTCGCCTAATTCTCCAGAGACAATGGGTACAAGACCCGTGAAGAAATCACGAAGACCCGTATCCTTAACAACCGATAAAGTACCGTCAGTGCCAACCGCGCGGCGAACATCTAACTTCCCATGCTCATTTGCCTCAAAGTCCACTTGGGGATTTGTAACATATCCACGGACATCCCCTTTTGCATTACTATCGACTAAGATGACACCAATTGGTCCGCCTCCGTCAATTTTGATGGTTAATTTGTCTTCACCCTTCAACATTGCACCCATCATAACTCCGGCTGTTAGAGAGCGCCCTAGGGCAGCTGAGGCTGTCCGCCATGTTTGATGTCGGCGCTGCGCTTCAGAAACTACTTCAGTTGTACGTACCGCAAACGCTCTAATTTGGCCGTTATAAGCCAAAGCCTTTACTAAATAATCAGTCATTATGTAACTCCTTTCTAGTTGCTATTTCTTAGGATATCCATATTCCTCTTATAGATTAACTGCAATCCTTTTAAAGTTAAAAATGGATCAACAATATCAATAATCTTGGATTCTTGGGCAATTAATGAAGATAATCCTCCCGTTGCAATGACTGTAGGTTTTTGGTCACTTTGATCCATCATTCTTTTAACAATTCCCTCAACTTGACCTACATAACCATAGACAATTCCAGCCTGCATGGCAGCTACTGTATTTTTCCCAATTACACCTTCAGGACGTGCTATATCAATTCTTGGCAGTTTTGCTGCCTTCGAGTATAGAGCCTCCGTCGAGATACCAATCCCTGGTGCAATCGCGCCGCCCATATATTGACGTTGTTCATTGATGTAGCAATAGGTTGTAGCCGTACCAAAATCAACAATAATCAACGGGCTGCCATATTCATGAATAGCAGCAACGGCATTGACGATACGGTCAGCCCCAACTTCTCTAGGATTTTCATATTTAATATTAAGGCCTGTTTTGATCCCAGGCCCGACCACTAACGGACTGAGTTGAAAGTATTTTTTACACATTCTTTCCAGGGCAAACATAATAGGCGGGACAACAGAAGAAATGATAATTCCATCTATTTGGGAAAACGATAGACCAGAAGCATCAAATAAGGATTTAATAATCATCCCGAATTCATCCTCTGTCCGGTTTCGGTTTGTTTCTACACGCCAATGATACTTAAGTTCTTCCCCATTATATACACCTAAAACAGTATTGGTATTACCTACGTCAAATACGAAAATCAAAAGAATCACTCACTTTTCTGATATTTCTTATGTCATTCTGCAAACATCATATCATAATTACTTTTATCGTGAAAAAAAAAGAGTGCTTTTTTGTAAGCACTCTTTTTAAAACATTACTTATCCTCTGTTTCAGAAGGCTGACTGGCAGGTCCTTCATCCTTCTTTGTATTGATATTTACCTTCACATCATCTGATTTTTTCATATCAACTCGAACACTTTCTAGTTCAGCTGCAGATTCTGGCATACGGCCATTTTTAATTAAATAATCGATTTGTTCTGCATTGAGCGTTTCGACTTCAAGAAGAGTCTTAGCAATCAGGTCAAGTTTATCACGATTCTCAATAAGAATCGTTTTAGCTCTTTCATAACATTCTTTAAGAATGCGTTGAATTTCAAGGTCAATTTCAAAGGCAATGGCATCGGAATAGTTTTGCTCATTATGAATGTCACGGCCCAAGAATACTTGACCGCCTGAAGCCTGACCGAATTGTCCTACGCCAAGCTTATCACTCATACCAAATTCAGTAACCATTTTACGAGCAATTCCTGTCGCACGTTGGAAATCATTGTGAGCTCCAGTACTTACCTCACCAAAGACAATCTCTTCTGCAACACGTCCACCCAATAAGCCCACAATTTTATCAAGTAATTCTGGCTTCGTCATAAAGTAACGGTCTTCCCTTGGAAGCATCACTGCGTATCCGCCGGCTTGACCACGAGGTACGATTGTAACCTTATGAACCATATCTGCCTCATTAAGGATTAATCCAATTACTGTATGCCCGCCTTCATGGAAAGCAACAATATTGCGTTCTTTCTTTGAGATAACACGAGTCTTTTTAGCAGGACCAGCAATGACCCTGTCCGTTGCTTCATCAATATCTTCCATGTCGACCTTCTTCTTATTCTGACGAGCAGCAACTAAGGCTGCTTCATTTAATAAGTTTTCTAAGTCTGCACCAGAAAAACCTGGTGTACGCATCGCTATATTTTTTAAGTTAACGGCTTCATCTAATGGTTTATTCTTTGCATGTACTTTAAGGACTGCTTCACGGCCATTTACATCTGGACGATCAACAGTAATTTGACGGTCAAAACGTCCTGGACGCAATAACGCAGGGTCAAGGATATCCGGACGGTTTGTAGCGGCAATAATAATGATTCCTTCATTTGCCCCGAATCCATCCATCTCAACTAGTAATTGGTTCAAGGTTTGCTCACGCTCATCGTGACCTCCGCCTAAACCAGCACCACGTTGACGGCCGACCGCATCAATTTCATCGATAAAAATGATACATGGAGCATTTTTCTTTGCATTTTCGAATAAATCACGTACACGGGATGCACCGACCCCAACAAACATTTCAACGAAGTCAGAACCACTAATAGAGAAGAAAGGAACACCAGCTTCACCTGCTACTGCACGTGCAAGTAAAGTTTTACCTGTACCTGGAGGACCCACAAGGAGTACTCCTTTTGGAATACGGGCACCAAGTTCCGCAAATTTCCTAGGATCCTTAAGGAATTCTACCACTTCGACTAATTCTTGTTTTTCTTCATCCGCTCCAGCAACATCCTTAAATCGAGCCTTCTTCTTGTCATCATTGTAAAGCTTTGCTTTACTCTTACCAAAGTTCATAACACGGCTTCCGCCGCCTTGAGCTTGATTTAATAAGAAGAAGAATAAGATAAAGATAATCACAAATGGAATAATGGAGGTAAAGAATGTTACCCATCCACTAGTTTCTTTAGCAGGCATTACTTCTACCTTCGAACCTGCTGCATCAATACGCTCTAGAATTTTCTCACTGTTTGGTACATACGTTAAGAAGTTCTTACCACTTTTTATCTCTTTTTCAAACTTCCCCCGAACTTCAAATACCCCACGTTCAGGCTGCATCGAAAATTCGTCCACTTCATTCTTTTCTAAATGTGCTACAAACTCATTGTAAGAAATGTTATCCGTAGGTTCGTTGCTGCCATTGAAGAAGCTTACCACGCCAATTATGACTAAAAATATCAATAAATAAAAGATGGTATTACGGAAAATCCGATTCATCTCTTACCTCCTCCCGCGATAAAAACTTTTTTAGATAGTATCATAGAAAATCATTCCAATTCTTAAATTAATCTGGTTTTAGTTTCATTTAAAGATTATCGCTATATACTTCTGGTTTTAAAACTCCAATATATGGAAGGTTCCGGTATTTTTCGAGATAGTCTAAACCGTATCCTACCACAAATTCATCTGGGACAATAAAACCAACATAATCCGCCTTTATTGCACTCTTCCTTCCTGTTGGTTTGTCAAGCAGGGTAACAATTTTGATTGATTTCGCCTTCCTATATCGGAATAAATCATGGAGATAGCTTAATGTTAAGCCGCTATCGATGATATCCTCAATAATTAAGATGTCTCTTCCTTCTACTGAAGTATCTAAATCCTTTAGGATTTTCACTTCTCCTGAAGAAACAAAACCAGATCCATAGCTCGAAACATCCATAAAATCCATTTCTAGATAACAATCCATTCGTTTTAGTAAATCAGCCATAAATGGCATTGCACCCTTTAGAACACAGATAGCAAGAGGAACCGTATCTTTATATTCCTCCGTTAATTCAGCCGCTAACACCTTGATTTTTTCCTGAATTTCCTCTTCAGAAACTAACACCTTTTCAATATCCTGATTCATCATAAATTGCGCCTCCTAGAAGATCATTACTTATTATATGTGAGTAGTATATACTGACTTGTTGAATGATTAATGCCTTCGATAGCAGATTTTTTTAATCCAGGAAGCCATAGAATCCACCCATCTTTGTCAGTAATAACAGGCCATGAATCTCGATCCTGAATAGGAACTTTACTATCGATAAAAATATCCTTTAGTTTTTTAGTTCCAGTCATTCCTTTCAGGTTCATGCGGTCCCCTATTTTTCTGGTTCGAATCTCGATGGGCAGCTTAATCTTGTCAGCAGGAAATAGTGCATAAAATCCTTTTGTTTCAATAGTACCTTTATCATCAATTACATCCATTCTAATACTTGCCCCATTAGGTAATTTAATTACACCAGGTCCTGATAGTTCATAGGAATAAGGTGTACTCGCTTTCACTTCAAATTGGAAGGAAAGCTGTGAATAAGAACGAATCACTTTTAGTCCAATGGGAAGATCAAGTGTTCCAGAAGGATGATGATGTCGAATTAAAGATAGAATATCATCAATATGTAAAGCAGAAAGTGACACTGGTATTACTTTGTAAAGATAGTTTAATATTAGTTGAATACCTCTTCTTTGTAAAGGAATTGGCATTTCTAGAAAAGGGATTATGTCAATGATAATTTTATTTCCTTCTCCCATTTTCATTACTTTATTCATTCTTTGGACAGTTAATTCCTGAAGAAGTATTTCATCGTTCTGTACATCTTCACTAAAACGTTGAAAATGTTCATGGACATTTTGATTTTCTGCTTTTAAAAAGGGAAGAACTTCATTTCGAAAACGATTCCTGCTATAAATATTTTTTTTATTGCTTGGGTCTAGTCTAGGTACTAAATGCTGCTTCTGACAATATTCTGCAAGCTCTGCCTTCGTTAACGATAGGAAAGGGCGAATAATAAATCCATTCCCAAAAGGTCTCGTGAACGGAATCCCTGCTCTTGCAGCACCAGAACTCCCTCTTGTCAATCGCATTAAAATCGTCTCAACTTGATCGTCACCATGATGACCAAGGGCTAAAAAGTCATAATTGTATTTTTCCATTATTCCTTCAAAAAACTCATATCTTGCTTGTCTTGATGCAACTTGCGAGTTTTCCCTTGTTCTCTGAATGATTTCAGGAACATTTATTCGTGCCATTTCAAACGGAATTTCCTTTTGTTCACAATAAGCCTTCACAAATAAAGCATCTTCAAATGATTCTTGGCCACGAAACATATGATCTACGTGTGCAGCTACAATGGAGAGATTTTTCTCTTCCCTTTGCATCCACAAGAAGTGAAGCAATGCCAGTGAATCTGGTCCGCCCGAAACTCCAACCACCACTTTTTTATTTTCTATTTGAAATGAAAGGCGATTGAGTAGTGCAGCTACCTTTGCTTCTAACATTTTGCATTCTTCCTTATAAAGATTCTTTAAAAATTATTTTGAATATCACTAGCTTACCACTTTTATGACAAAAGTATCAAAAACAAAGACCTAATTGATTAGGTCTTTTTTTCCTTCCCTTATATACGAAATGTTGAACCATTAGTTTCAAAAATCATAAAAGTTTTTGAAAAATATACAATAAGTATAAAAGTGTAATGAAGGTTGTAATACAGATTGTTTCGAACCAGCGGCTTTTTTTCTTCTTTCTACGGTACGTCTGCCTGCTTTTTGGCTGACTTACAGCCTGGCTTACTTTTTGTTTTTGATGGGTACTAGTGGTGGGTTTGGTTACGGGTTGTTTATTTCCAGGATGACTAGTTTTATTATCCATAACAAGCGATAATAATTCTGTTCTCATTTCGAGTGCATTCGAGTATTGTCCATAAAGTGCTTTTACAATGACTTTTTCTAGTGGAAGTAAATCCTTCTGATTTCGAATGGCTTCTCTAAGCTGGGCAATTCCACCCGTTGTTTTATTAAACCGTTTTGGGTAGGCAGTATTAATCATAATCATTGCGACAGCAAATAAATCATAAGCCGGATCGGCTTTTCTTGATCCTAATCCCCAGTACCCTCTATCATAAAACTCAGTAAACTCCTTAATGGCTCTTCCTTGAAGAGTTGTTCCACCGACATCAATGCACCTAATCTTAGGGGTGGGACCAGTAACAATTAGGTTTTCTGGCTTTAAATCCCCAAATACCCAGCCATTTTCATGCAATTTATTCAAGTCATTTAACAATTGCAGAAAAAGAACAGTGGTCCATGATTTTCCTTTACTTTGAATAAATGTCAATAAGTCAGGGCCTTGAATATATTCCATGGCGTAAAATGAAATCTGTCCTCGATTACTTTTCCAATCATCTACATCAAGCAAAGAAGGCCCGAGGGTTGACCCTTGGACCTTCGCAAATGACCTTAATACATTTACCTCAGAGGTAATAGACATTCCGTTATCACTCATCTTTAACGCTACCTGCGTGTTTTTAAACTTTGCAAGGTAGACAATGCCGTTTGCTCCAAATCCGAGTTCCTTTAGAACTGTATATTTATTTGAATGCCATTTTCCAGTGATTATAGTGCCAGGTGATACCTTACATCGACTCTTCAATGAATGATTCATCATCACCGGTCAAAAGACTCCTTAATGAACGTTTTGAATTAAATGAAGTTAGTGCTGTACGAATTGCAGGTCCTGTTGGAGTAATTCCACCTGTTGTAAGCTGGGAGAAGATACTTGTCAAAGATTGTAGCTTTGGAGTCCATTCTAGAATTTTTTCGACATCATTCTTTTTCCCGGGAAATACAAAAACTGCAAACTGATTATCACCTGTACGTGCATTCAGGCTTAGCGATAGGTCAAGTAGTGCCTCTTTTACGGTAGGTAGCTTGTGTTTCATACTTGCACTTGTATCGACAAGAATCAACACCTCTAATTCGACAGTTTCTCCAAGCTCATCAACCACTTCCATTACTTCCCCTCTTTTCTCAGGAGGAAGATCTTCAATGGTTTGTGAGCGGCCAAGAATTTGCTGTAATTCTCGGTTTACCACACCTTGGATTGTCTGGGTCATTGCTTTCCTTGTAACCATTTGGACCGTTTGTGAGAGTTGCTGAGCATAAACGATTTGACTGACTCCGCCGCCAGACATGGCTATTCCTTCAATTTCCGTCATACCCTTTTCATCAATTACATCCTGCTCCATAACACCGATAACATTTACGGAAATACCTTGTTCTTTTGCAAGAGCCGCCATCGCAATAGGATCTTCCCCTTGATTTGAACAGCCGTCTGTTATTAATAGAATCTGACGAATTTTCCCTGTATACATACTCATTCTCCCTCCACTTTTCGAGTTACTTCCATTTTCGACACGGTGGAGGGGATTTATACATATTCAAAGGGTAAACAGCATAAAATAATTGATTACGCTTGTTTCTTCAACTTCGTAACAGGAATACTAGCCCATTTAGGTGTATTGTGTTTTATTTTTGCCACAGCAATGGTCATATCATCTCCAATTGAGTTATCCCGTGACCGAATTACCTCTTCTAATATTAAGTCGGATATTTCCTGAGGATCATCTGTTTGTAATTCTTGTATTTTACGCTTCATCCATAAGTCGTAGTTCTCTACATGTTTAGGACCCTCAAATATTCCATCACTCATCATAATGAGTAAATCTCCTGCCTTTAGTTGCTCGCTAACCACATCTACTTCAAATTCTTCTAGTATACCGATTGGCAGATTACTAGCCTGAATTTTTATAACCTTATTTCCCCTTTTAATAAAACTAGGAGTGGAGCCAATTTTCAAAAACTTCGCTGATGCGTTTTGCAGGTCAATCATGGCTAAGTCTAATGTTGAAAAAATTTCATCTGTCGTACGAAGGGAAAGGATTGAGTTCACTGACTTAATGGCAACTCTTTCTTCAATTCCGGATTGCAGTATTTTTTGTAAAAGCTGCAATGTCTCCTTGCTCTCATAATGAGCTCTTTCCCCATTTCCCATACCATCACTTATCGCGATTGCGAACTTCCCAAGTCCCAATTCCATTGTTGAATAGCTGTCACCTGATACAAAACCACCATCCATGGCGGCGTGGGCCATTCCTGTTTCAACCGTATAGGCTTTTGATGAACGAAAGATTACGTGGCAGAAACCATTCGGATATGCAGCACATTCTTCAGAGCTAACGATAATCTGCTCCCCGAGGATATCTGAAAGCATTGGTGCAATTAATTTCTCACACTCACCATGCCCATTGCAGAAAGGGACGGACATTTCGATATCCACATTTCCCGACTCTAGACTATAAATCTCAACATGTTCAACATGAACACCAAAAGCCTGAATCGCCTCCATAATTTGTTCCTCTTGTTTGTGATGGTTTTCTCTTTCGCGCTGTATTTCCTTTGCGAAGTTATCCATTACCTCTGACACTCCAAGTAGTTGATCTGCGACAAGTTTTCTACTTTCCTGAACCTGTTTCTTTAGCTTTTGGTTTGCTTGATAAAAGGTCAACTCTTGTCCGACCGCTTCATACACTCTTTTTGACCGGGTACAGTGCTTTTCCCACTCACGAGATAATTTAGGTGAAACGACGCCATCATTTTGGTCCATTTCATGAATAATTTCTTCCAAGTACCCATAGGTGGTATTAAAATTCTTCGCCCAGCACTGCTCCTTCTTAAAGCATGTGTTACAGGTTTTTTCCGTTACGTGACTCATAAAGAAATCCATTTCGCGTGCATCCTCGTCAACACTAGGCTTTACTTCCATTTGTGAAAAACTTTTTGAAAGTGCATGGAAGACATTAGAGAACTGAGCAACCCGCTGTGCTGTCACATCACGCATTTTCCTCATATATTTTTGTTGTTCGGTTGTGTATTCTGGTGTACCTGGTATATATTTGGCAAGCTTAGAAGTAAATATCTGGGGTGTTAAAAGGAATAGGAGGATAGCTGCCCCAGACTCCATTAGTGTAATGGTTAAGGTTCCGGTACCGCCCTCCTGACCATACATTCCAATTAACAGTGTTGAAATAAACAAGCCAATAGCAACGCCTATCTTTTTCCCTTCCTTTAACAAACCGCCTAATACCCCTGAAAACGCGAGTAAACTCATATGATAGAAACTTGAAACACTTGCAAGGCTAAAGATTAAACCGGTAACGACCCCAACTGTCGAACCAACCGTTGCTCCCGCAATAAAGGAAAATACTAAAACAAGGTAGCGTGACAGAATATGCTCAAGTGATAAATCGTAAATCTTCCATCCGATGGTTCCCGTCATAATAGAAGCAAGCATAATAATTAAGCAGACAATCTCCTCTGTTTTTAACAACTGCCTGCGCTTGTTTAAAATTAATAAGGGGATGCTCTGTAAAAAGATAAGTGTTAGGATAAAGGCAAGACTAGCCTGAACTCCAACCATCATAGCGTCATATAATGAAAGCTGCTTAGATATAATAAAAGCTTCGGCTAATTTTCCTGTCCCTAGAATAATGGCTACAAAGAATGGAATCATTCTCATCTCATTTTTTATCCATCGTTCACTAATTCGGTAAATGACTAGAAAAAGGATGGACACCAAAAAGGTAAATGCGGCATTCTTTAAGGAGACAGTTGCGGCACCCGCAACCAACCCCACTAAGGCAAGTGGAGACCTATCTCTTTTTATAAGAAAGACTGCAGCGAAAAACGGCAGACTAAAGGGAGCAAGCGTAGACAATATCAAAGCTCTTCCTAGTAAGAAACCAACCAAAAGTAAAAGGTAACCCTTTACAAGGAAGAAGGATTCAACTTTTAACTGGAATTTTTTCAAGACGCTGTCCCAAGACCATTTAGAGGATTTAAAGTTAACCTCTCCGACCGGTTCTAGTAAACTCCGTTCTAGCTTTTCCATAAATCACACTCCTCTATTAATTCTTGTTAATGACTATTATAAAATTAATAGATTCAAAATTTTGTCAGATTAGTGAACGTATGCAAAGTTTCGTTCGACGGTTTCCACTATATTTATTCAATTAATGTTGACAAATTGAAATGGTGTCGGAATAAGGAATATTTTTTACAAAAAAAAAAGAAGCACCGATTAAGAATCGGTACTTCTTTTTTTATAGCGGCGGAGGGGATCGAACCCCCGACCTTACGGGTATGAACCGTACGCTCTAGCCAGCTGAGCTACACCGCCAAGTATTTAAGGCACAAGCTATATATTACTATAGAGTGAAAATAGATGTCAATAAGAATTTTCGAAACAAAAAAGACAAGCCGCTAGACCTGTCTTTCTAAATTAATATTTTAATATAAGCAACAAGTTAACCTCTTTTAGCTCCTCTTCCGCCACGCTTAGATTCTGTATGACGTTTTAAAGAAGTTAAACGATCTTCACTATCTTTTAAAAACTTCGCCATTTTTGACTCAAACGTCTCTACTCTTGGAGCATTTCGATCATTTGACCTGTTCTGACGAGGGCGTTGTGAATGTGAGCTCGAGTGTGAACGGTACTTTTGCTGAGCCTCTGGTTTATCAATTGCTTTTTTTATAGAAAGGCCAATTTTCCCATCTTTTTCAACATTCATGACTTTAACTTCTACTTGGTCACCAACTTTAAGATGATCATTGATATCTTTCACATAATTATCAGCAACCTCACTGATGTGTACGAGTCCAGTTGAGCCATCAGGCAGCTCCACAAAAGCTCCGAATTTTGTAATCCCTGTGACCTTTCCTTGTAACTTGCTGCCTACTTCGATTGACATAAAAAGAATTTTCCTCCTTAAGAAAATAAAAAAATCATACTTAATTTATATTATACAAAATGGGAAAAATAAGTGTCAATAAGACTAGTTATTGGTTGTTTTTACCTTTATTTTCTTCCGGAATATTAAAGATAATTTCACCGTTTTCAGAGAAGAAATATTCTTTTCTAGCAAGTTTAGCAAGGTAATCATCATCATTTAACTTAACGATATCTTCTTTCAGGATTTCCTGCTGTTTTTTTAATTGAGTCATCTGTTGTTCCAGCTGTTTCTTTTGTGCCACTTTTTTATCTAATGTGGAGGACTGGGAAATAAAGCTCGTAATCATTAAATAGGACATCAAAGCAGCGAAAACTAAGAACAAGGATAGCCTTCGGAATAGAAGCTTTCTTTTTCTAGCTGATGCAATTTCTGCGATTTCTTGTTGGTGTACATAAGTGGTTTGTATTTTTGCTATATTCTTATCTCCTACTGAGCTCATTTTCCCTTCCCCCCTTATTTTTTTGGTTTTTTCCACTTTTTCATTAACTTTAGTAAATAATTCTTGATTTCCATAAAAATTCCTGCCGTTTTATTATATAACTTCTCGACGGATTTTTTAATAGTTTTCGGCAAAAGTTTCCATAGAAGTAACACTATTTTTTCAATTGGTACCCAAATTACCCTAAGAACAACCGATAAAATCTTTAAAACAAATTTGACAAGGGAAAAGAGCCCCCTGCCAAGTAAGATGATAATGGAAATAACCAACTGGATTAGACCAAGGACAGGTTTATAGATAAGTAGTTGAAACGCCCTTCTCATAAATCTGTAAATGGCAATTACCGTATTAATTATGAATTCAAGCAACCTTAGATAAATACCTTTAAATAAACTTTGATAGGCAGCAAAACCACAAAGGAGGGCAACAAAAATGTAGAAACGTAATTCTCCATTGTTCACAAGGAATAAGATATAAAAGATAATCAGTGCTTGAATGACCCAAAATAACAAGTCATTAAAAAAAACAATCCATGACTTTCGATTAGGGCGATCTAAGAAACGCTGATAGGTATCAAACATTACACCAAACAGCGACCCCATCCCAATCATCGAAAGCATGGTGAGGAATTGAGTGGAGAGGGTCATCGGAATAACTTACTAAAGAAACCTTTAGCTTTCTCCCCATGCTGTTCGTCTAGGTAAACTAAATCGAATATCTTTCCCTTAATGGAGACAATTCCTTTTTCCACATCCAAGTTTTTCATTTGAAGATTTTGCCCTTTGATTGCTAAAAAACCCATTGAGGTTTCTAATAAGAACTCCTCATTATCAAAGCTTTCTACTTGTTTAACACCTGTTATATCGAGGAGTTTCCTTCCTCTCATGATGACATCATGCTCTGGAACAGTGCTTTTGACAGGGTTTGTTTCATAATATTGGCTCATTATTCATCCCTCACAATCATTTGAACAACCTTTAGTACATTTTTATGTAAAGGGCAAATGAATTAGAACAAGCCTTTATAGTTGTTACACTTAGAACTGTGATTCCCCGATTCTTTCATCTTTGATAATCGTGTACATTTCAGCAGCAGCTTCTTTTCGAGTGGTATCTTGAATCTGATCAATTCTTGCTGTAACCAGTCTTTGTCCAAGACGGATTGTCAGCTCATCACCAACTTTAACCGTTGAACTAGCTTTTGCTTCTTTCCCATTTATGAGAATTCTTCCCTGATCGGATACTTCTTTTGCCAATGTTCTTCTTTTGATTAATCTTGATACCTTTAAATACTTATCTAGTCTCATTCAATAGTCCCCCATTTCTATAATCCCTTTAATTTCGCTTCATCCCAAAACCGATCTAGCTCCTCTAAGGAATGGTCCTCTATCGGCTTTTTGCTTTCCATTACTTTTTCTTCAATATAACGAAACCTTCTAATAAACTTTTCATTGGTTTCAAATAATGCTTCTTCGGGATGAATTTTTAAAAATCTTGCTACATTAACGAAGGCAAACAGGATATCGCCAAATTCTTTTTTTGCGTCTATAAGGCTTTCTTTGTTTATCTCATTCTCAAATTCCACTAGCTCTTCTTTCACTTTCTCTAAAGCTGGTGTTATTTCCTGCCAATCAAAGCCAACTTTCGCCGCTTTCTTCTGAATTTCGTAAGCTCTTAATAAATTCGGCATTGATTTGGAAACACCATCAAGAAGAGAGGCTTCTGTCTCTCCTTTTTCCTGCTTCTTTATTTCCTGCCAGTTTCGAAGGACTTCTTCTGAATCCTCAACTACTTTATTTCCAAAGACATGTGGGTGTCTGCGAATCATTTTTGCAGAGATTCCCTCTATCACATCTTCGATTGCAAAATAACCTTCATCCTCCCCAATCTGGGAGTGGAGCATCACTTGGAGCAAGACATCACCAAGTTCTTCGACTAAATGGTCAATATCCCCGCTATCGATTGCTTCAATTACTTCATACGTCTCTTCAATTAGATATTTCTTCAAGGATTCATGTGTTTGTTCCTTATCCCATGGACAGCCATTTGGGCCTCTTAATACTGCTATTATCTCTCGCAGCTTAGAAAAGGTTTTCAACATAATTTGTTCATCCTGTACGGGAGGAACATAGACAGAAGTAAGGTTATCAAGAGTTACCTTTCGATCCAATTCATACAAAGGTACCCGCTCAAGTCGTTCATTGCTGCTTCCTGCTGCAGAAACAATGACCACTTCATAATCATCAGGAAGTCTTTCCATAAGCGTCAGCTTAATATTAGAGGCTACAAACTGATCATAAACCTGACTGATAAACATATGCTGGTTGATTTGCAGCTGGTGGGATTGAAGGGCGGTTCCATCAAGAAGTTGGAAACCGTCCACTGGATCTATTTTTAATGATTGAAAGAGAGCATCAACAAAGCTTTGACCTCCACCTATGATGATATCGATATCGTCTTTAGGTCCATATTCCAAAAGTAACTGGACAGTCCGCTCGGCAACAAGTGGATGACCAGGCACTGCATAAATCACCTGTTCCCCGTTTGCTTTTTGCAATAAGGTTTGGACAATCTCCTGATATACTTCCTCAAATTGGTCATGCTTTTCATAGATGGAATCAAAGGATGTATAGTTCAGTCCTTCTTGAACTAATTCATCCACAACAGGATGTTCTTTCGTCCTTAAATAAACATGTTTTGCACTCTTTAATTTTTTGTAAACACCATAGGGTAGCTGTTCAAGGTCGCCCGCCCCCAAACCGAGTATTTCAATTGATTTGCCCATCATCTTTTAACTCCTATTCTTCTTAGGTAATAAAAGGCTTAATTTGCTGCCGAAAGGAAATAGTGATAGTTCTTTTTCTAAAAATACTCCTCCTCTAATAATAATAAATAAGAAAAGGAAGCCTCCCAAAAAAGCACACCCTAAAGCCTGGATGGCTGCCATTAATCTTTCGGTACCGTCCGGTATTGTAATCGTATTGGTTAAGGCTAGGCAGCCTTTTAATAGTAATATCATCAATAATGCTGCTGTCAAAAGTGTTCCTAGAAAGTGAACCGTCAGCACCGTACTGGACTGCAGCCTTTTAAATTTTACATATAATAGCAAACAAACCAAGGCCAAAGTGATTAAGGTAGCGAAAGCCGCCCCCATTGTTCCAAATATCGGAACAAATAAAGCATTAAGAATATACTTTAAAGGAAAGGTTGCTAGAACAACAGCAGCTGGAAAAAGTAATGATCCCAGCCCCTGCATAATGGCTATAATCGTTGTAATAATGGAGCTAAGGAGAATCACAAAACTTAATATTCCTAATACTGACGAGCCTGAGTTATCCTCAAATAACATGATATTGACTGGTTCAATAATGGCCCAAAGACCTACAGATGCTCCGACCCCAATGACGATACTTATCCGAATGGCCAACTGAATTTTATCCTGTAAGAATGAAATATCTTTTTTTATTCTTGCACTTGTAATCAACGGTACGAGAGATAAGGACATCGAAGCAGAAACAATGGTTCCTAATTGAATTAATGGCTGCCCGCGGTCGAATACTCCCTTTACTGCCTTTGCCATATCCTTATCATTTCCGTTTTCTGTAAGTAACGAATATAGGTTCATGGCATCTGCCATTTGTATAAAAATCATTAGCATTCCACTAATACAGATTGTTAGGCCTTGAAAGGCGAGGGTTTTAAAAATAACACTAACCTCTCGTTGATAACCTTTAAGCATCCCTTTTCTTGGAGCAATTATCCTCCATTCTTTACGTATATAAAGGAATGTAAACAAAATAATCGCTGATATCATCATTCCTGTAATCGACCCAAACATGGCACCGCCGCCGATAAGATAAAGTGAATATCCAAACTGCGTGAGACTATAGGCAAAGAAGAGAATCGTAAAGGCTCTTATTAATTGTTCGCCAACCTGTGATAATGCAGTGGGCAGCATATCTCCTTTTCCCTGGAAGTAGCCTCTTAAGATAGATACAATCGGAAAAAGTAAAAAAACAATCGAAACAACTTTTAGTAAGATGGCCAACTTCTCATCATTCATCCAGCTTGCAATATAACCAGCACCAAAGTAAAGGATAAGGAAACATAAAAGTCCAAATAACTGCAGGATAATAAATGAGATGAATAAAAGTCTTCTTGTTTTCTCGGGATCTCTTTTTTCTCTTTGCTCTGCGTACAGTTTAGAGATAACAACCGGAAAACCTGTTGTTGCGAGCACAATGGCAAGACCATAGAACGGATAAACCTGCTGATATATGTAAAAGCCAACATCCCCGACAATATTTTGAAACGGAATCCGATAAACAGCACTTAGAATTTTTGTTATCAGTGCTGCAAGTGCTAAAATGAAAGCCCCTCTAAAAAGAGCCTTCGATTGATTTACGGGCTTCATTTCCTATCTCCTAACTAACTAAACTCCAAAGTATTATATCATAGAATAAAAAGCGAAAACGCCGTAATCGGGAGCTGAGGCTTGATTACAAGGCAAATAAAAAAGACAGCTTTTGCTGTCTCTTTTATTTGTGAAAATATTATTAGTTCTAAGATTCCATTTGTCTTGCTAAAAATCCAGCAGCGGTTTCAACAGCTTTTTTCTCGACTTCACCAAGTGTACCTTCTTTTGCATAAATAATAACAGCTCCAATTGGGTCACCATTTGCAATGATTGGTCCAATTGTATAAGATGAGATGGTTTCATCATTCCCATCCGCTAAGGCAATATCACCTTGCTGTGTAACTAAAACTGAATTACGGTCTTCCATTGTTTTTTCCACTAAATCGCTTATATTTTTATTTAAATAATCCTTTTTAGAACTTCCTGCTAACGCAATATAACTATCTCTATCACAAATTAATACTGGGTTTCCGAGGCTGTCAAATAGAGCTTCTGCGTATTCTTTGGCAAAATCGCTTAACTCGCTGATTGGTGAATACTTCTTTAAGATTACTTCTCCATCTCGATCAACAAAGATCTCTAACGGATCCCCCTCACGGATACGCAGAGTCCTGCGTATTTCTTTGGGAATGACAACACGACCCAAATCATCGATTCGACGAACTATTCCAGTTGCTTTCATCCAATGTTGCCTCACTTTCATCTGATGATTTAACTAACTTGGTAATGATATTCTTTCCTTTTGTAGGAATCATCACCAACTTTGAACTTAGTATCTTTCATCTGGAAAGTTCTATACACATTCGCAATATTTTTTCACAAACAGGAAAATAATCCCATTATAATAATAGTTAAACAGGGTTCTTTTGACCCTTTTTCGCTGCTTGAAGACCTTTAATCATTTCAAATGCTACATTTATCCAGTATGCTGGCTCTAATCCTTTAATTTGCAGGGTCATTTTAAGCTTCTGACCTTCCATTCCCAGCCCAATCATTCGTGGATATTTACTGCTGATAGCAAATACCTTTTGTCCGTCAATCGTACTGCTGGCTTGTTCATTTACGATAATGCTTACTTCCTGTTTTGCTTGCTTTATGATTTCGACACCCGCAAGCAGTGCATAAATTTTCATTTCTGCCACTTGGAATAGATAATCGACTTCTTCAGGATATTCTCCAAAACGATCGAGCATTTCCGCTTGAAGCTCCTCAATATCCTCTAATGTTAGCAAACCTCTAAATCGCTTATACATTTCAATTTTTTGATGGCCATCTTTAATGTAGGTATCAGGAATATAAGCATCTATTTCTAAGTCAATTTCAACAGTTGCCTTTTTCTCAGCATTCAAGTCGCCTCTTCTTTCTTCAATTGCCTCTTTCAGCATTTGCGAATAAAGATCAAATCCTACTGAGTCAATAAATCCATGCTGCTGCGCCCCTAGTAAATTACCAGCTCCCCTAATTGATAAGTCACGCATAGCAATTTTGAAACCAGAACCAAGTTCAGTAAATTCCTTAATAGCCTGGAGACGCTTTTCTGCCACTTCAGTTAATACTTTATCCTTTCGGTGCGTGAAATAAGCATACGCAACACGATTTGACCTTCCAACACGGCCCCTCAGCTGATAAAGCTGAGAAAGTCCCATTCTATCAGCATCATAGACAATCAGCGTGTTTACATTCGGAATATCTACCCCTGTTTCGATGATGGTTGTGCTGACCAACACATCAAACTCTCCCGATAGAAAGCTGAGCATGACGGATTCTAATTCATTTTCTGACATTTGCCCATGAGCGAAAGTAACTCTTGCATCAGGAACAAGCATAGATATTTCTTCTGCCTTACGCTCAATATCCTCTACTCTGTTATATAAAAAGTATACTTGTCCGTCACGTGCTAACTCCCTTTCAATCGCCTCTCTGACAAGCGATCCATTGTACTCCATCACATAAGTTTGTACAGGAAAACGGTTCTCAGGCGGTGTCTCAATAACCGATAAATCGCGAACGCCAAGCATGGACATATGCAGCGTTCTCGGGATTGGGGTTGCTGTCAATGTTAAAACATCAATATTTGTCTTTAATCTTTTAATTTTTTCTTTATGGGTCACCCCAAATCTTTGCTCTTCATCGATAATTAATAAACCTAAATCACGATAAATGATATCCTTTGAAAGAATACGGTGTGTTCCAACGACCACATCGACCGTTCCTGCCTTTAATCCTTTGATGGTTTCGGTTTGTTGCTTTTTCGAGCGGAAGCGACTTAACAGACCAATATTGATTGGGTAGTCTTGGAATCTTTCTCTCATCGTTTCATAGTGCTGCTGTGCTAAGATCGTTGTAGGTACAAGGAGTGCGACTTGCTTGCCATCTGCTATCGCTTTGAAGGCGGCTCGAATGGCTACCTCCGTTTTTCCATAACCCACGTCTCCACAAAGCAAGCGGTCCATTGGTCTAGCTCTTTCCATATCGATCTTAATTTCATGAATGGAGCGAAGCTGATCTTCCGTTTCTTGGTACGCAAAAGCGGTTTCAAACTCCCTTTGCATATCCCCATCCGGAGAAAAGGCATAACCAACGGCTGCTTCACGTTCTGCATAAAGCTTAATTAAATCATCCGCAATGTCTTGAACAGAGGATTGAACTTTCTTTTTTACCTTTTTCCAATCACTGCCGCCCAGTTTATAAATTTTCGGCTCTTTTCCTTCGGAAGCCACATACTTTTGAACAAGGTCTATTTGTTCGACAGGAACATAAAGCTTATCCGTCCCATGATAGCGGAGGTGGAGATAATCCTTATGAACACCGTTAATAACGAGAGTTTCAATTCCTAAGTATTTTCCTATTCCATGATTAACATGGACAACATAATCGCCAATTTTAAGTTCGGAATAACTCTTAATCCTTTCAGCATTTGAGAGCTTTTGTCTGTTGGCAGACTTTTTGACACGTTTTGTAAAAAGCTCCTCTTCCGTAATGACAGCTATCTTCTGAATGGAAAGCTCAAATCCAGTTTGCAGGTTCCCCTTCATAATCTGCACTTTTCCAGGTAAAAGCTGCTGATCGCTTCGTGAAATAGAAGCTTCTATTTCATAATCCTCTAAAACTCGCTCTAATTTTTTAACTCTATCATCATCTGCACCTAAAAAGAGAATGGAGTAATTTCCTTTTTTCCACCTGTCAACTTCTGCTTTTAGTAGATGCATTTGACCATGGAAATTCTGCATTTGTTTACAAGAAACATTAATGATATTTTGCGGACTCGTATTTGCAACATGGCGTAAAAACAAACTCATATAAAGAATCGGAAACTCTTTTTTATGAAGTAAATTCGGTAAGTCATGGGAAATAGTCAAATCATGAATAATTTGACCCTCCCCTAAGAGAGCAGTATACCATTCCGCCTCTTCTTTAATTAATGAGTCATTCATCTCTTGAACCCGGCTTATTTCATCAATAAATACCATTCCATCGCGCGGGAGATAGTCTAGTAAACTACTATCGCCTTCATATGCAAGTGAAAGATATTTAAATACCTGGTCTGGTTTGTGGCCATTTTTTAGCTGTTCGAGCTCAAAACTTATATTTTGTGAGAGCTGTATCTTTGCTTTATCGTCCTTTAATTTTCTAAGACTTTTACCCAGCCCATCCTCAAGCTTTCCAATTAACCTGCTATAATCCTCTGCTTCAAAAAGGACTTCTGTTGCAGGACCAATCAAAACTTCAGCTGTTTTCTCGATAGAACGCTGGTCTTCTAAGGAAAAGTAGCGGATTGAATCAATCTCTGTATCAAATAATTCAATTCTTATAGGATTACTGACAGTAAGCGGATAAATATCAATAATCCCGCCCCTTATACTAAACTCTCCTGGTGTTGACACCATTTCGGACCGAACATATCCCATCTTAACAAAAGTATTGAGGACCTTTGTAACATCTAAATCATCGCCTAGTTTAAACGACAGCTGATACTTTTTCCACAAAGATTTTGGCGGAATGACCTTTCTTAGCCCAGCAGCAGGAACGATAATAATTCCTTTGTCCCTTTTACTCAAATGGTTTAAGGCTTCGATTCTTTGTGCCTTTAACTCTGGACTGGCAATACTCATCTCAGCTGCAATTAATTCATTGGCAGGAAATAGAAAAACATCATCCTCACTTAATAGATTTACAATATCGTCATAGAGTTTTTGTGCTTGCAATAGATTATGGGTGATAAAGAGAATCGGTCTTTTCATCTGCTCATAAATAGCAGCCGTTAGTACCGTCCTTGATGAACCCGATAATCCAGCAATTAGCTGCTCTTTCAAGCCTTCCTGAACTCCAGATATGATGGAGTTGACATCTTCCTGATCTAGAAATAATGATTTTAAGCCTTTCAAAAGCTCGTTCCTCCTCTCTTTGAATCTTTTCTTCGTATTCAGACTATATTAACTTTATTTTTAGTGTTTATTAAAAATAGAAAAATGCTTTGGAGTGCTTCCAAAGCTGATTAATGAATGAGGAAATCATATTGGTGATAATCTGGATTTCTTTCTAATGCCTCCTGACAATCCTCACAAATGGCTGTAATATGAATATTCCCAGTCACGTCATATGCGACCATCTCTTGCCTTTCCTGTTCCGTTAATTTATGAAGGCCGAGTGCTTCACTGTGTATCGATGACTGTTCAATGGAACCTAAATTTGTACCGCAATGCCGGCAATGGTAATGAATGGCCACTTAGGTACCCTCCCTATTCTACTATTGTTAATAGTATTTACGTAGAAAGGGTAAGTTATTCATTCGTTTTCATTACAAAAAAGGAGAATTAGTTTATTTTATGAAAGGAAAGGTTGTCCCATGAACTTTTTACTGATTATATTCGTTCATCACCTGTATAAAGGGCTTTTCTAACCATGTTTTACATGCCTCAGCACTCTTTTGTACTGACTCTTTTGTTAATCCCCATTCAACTTCGTGAAAGCGCCCCAGTACATAATCTGGAACCTTCATCCCATTCCTCGGCCGATCAATTCCAATTCTGATTCTGTTAAATTCCTGCGTTCCAAGATGTGCTACAGTGGACTTGATTCCATTATGACCGCCAGCACTTCCTTTTTGACGGAGCCTGATTTTCCCCACCGGCAGATCAAGATCATCATAGATAATGACTAAATCTTCTAGATCAATTTCATAATAGTCCATTATCGCTCTAATGGATTCTCCAGACAGATTCATATAAGTCAGTGGTTTTAGTAAAATTACTTTTTCACCATTATGAAAACCCATTCCATACAGCCCTTTAAATTTTGATTGATTTAAAGGAATATTTAATTTATCTGCAAGCTCGTCAATGACTTCAAACCCAATATTATGTCTCGTTTTTTCATACTGTTTCCCAGGGTTTCCTAAACCAACGATTAATTTCATTTTTTCCCTCTCTTTCGGCTCAGTCCACCTGTTAAATAATTTTCGGAGCATCCTATTCTCTCCCACTTAATAATACGTCTTTTTTGTGACAAATGCGACAAAAGACGTAACCATGTTTAGGTTACGTCTGTATTTCTTATTCCCCTACTGGATTAGTTTCTCTGCCTTCTTCGTTATCAGGGTGGCCGCCTTCTTGCTGCTCACCTGCATTAATTTCCTCTTCTTGTCGAGGAGGAAGGATACTTGCGATTACTTCATCTTCCTCATGATTGATCGTAAACGATCCCTGATATAGGATATCGGAAACCTTCATGGTTTCACCAACCTGAAGGTTCGTTACATCCACTTCAATTTGCTGTGGTATCTCATCAGGAGTGGAAGTAATCGATAGTTCATGTACAGGCTGCTGCAGGACCCCGCCATCCTTAACTCCAGCTGCATCACCCGTTAGGACGAGTCGTACCGTTACATGAATTTTGGAGGATTTATCAACGGCAAGAAAATCAACATGAATGATTTCTTTTTTAATAAAATCCTCTTGGTAATCAGATAAAACAACATCATGCCTGCTTCCGTCAACGTCAAGAGAAATAACGCCATTCCTGCCTACTAATCGGATGGTTTTTGTTAAATCCGCCGAGCTGACAGAAACCGGTTTGCTTTCTACCTTCCTGCCATAAATGACAGCAGGAATATTTCCAGTTTCTCTAATTTTCCTTAATTCCGAACTGCGAAGTTCCTTACGTTCCTTTGCTTGTAAAACCGTACTCATATGTTAGTCACCTTCCTAGTTTTGTTCTTAACTGTCTATATAAAATTTCCCCAAAACAGGAAGGTCTAAACCATTTTTTTGTACAAAAGCAAGAATCAATCGAATAATGTACTTACAGATTGTTCTTCGTGGACACGGATAATCGCTTCTCCAAGTAGTGGTGCTACAGAAAGTTGAATAATTTTATCAGTCTTTTTTTCTTCTGGTATAGAAATAGAATTTGTGATAACTAATTCCTTAATTTTTGAATTTTGAATTCGATCCATCGCCGGTCCAGATAAAACAGGATGTGTACAGCATGCGTACACTTCAGAAGCACCGTTCTCGACTAAAGCGTTGGCTGCTAAAGTTATAGTTCCCGCTGTATCGATAATATCATCAATTAGGATAGCAATTTTTCCTTCAATGTTACCAACAATATTCATAACCTCAGCAACATTGGGTCTTGGACGGCGTTTGTCAATAATCGCAATTGGGGCTTTTAAACGTTCTGCTAATTTTCTAGCTCTCGTTACTCCGCCATGATCAGGTGAAACAATGACAATGTCACCTTTAAAATTTCTCTTTTGGAAATAATCAGCCAAAATAGGAACACCCATTAAGTGATCAGTTGGAATTTCAAAGAAGCCTTGAATCTGCGGTGCGTGTAAGTCTAAGCAGATAATACGGGTTGCACCTGCTGTTTCAAGCAGGTTAGCCACTAACTTAGCTGTAATCGGCTCACGTGCACGTGCTTTACGGTCCTGGCGGGCATAGCCATAGTATGGCATAACAATATTAATTGTTTTAGCAGAGGCCCTTTTTAGAGCATCAATCATAATTAGTACTTCCATAAGATTTTCATTGACTGGAGAACTAGTCGATTGTATAACATACACATCACAACCGCGGATACTTTCTTCGATATTAATTTGGATTTCTCCATCACTAAATCTTGTTACAGAAGTTTTTCCTAATTCCACACCGATAACCTTAGCAATCTCTCTTGCTAACGGTAGATTTGAATTCAGACTGAATACCTTTAAGTTTGGATCTAAGTATTGATTCGACATAATGCCCTCCAATATTCTACCTATTTTTTCACATTAAGCTTATCGACATAATTTTCTTTGTTTACCTGCTGTGAACGTGCAATGGACAATGCATTTCCAGGTACATCCTTTGTTATCGTTGAACCCGCAGCTACATAAGCTCCTTTTCCAACGGTAACAGGAGCAACTAAATTGGAATTACAGCCAATAAATACTCCATCCTCAATCTTTGTTAAGAATTTATTTTTACCATCATAGTTAACTGTTATTGAGCCACAGCCGATATTTACATCACTTCCAACCTCAGCATCACCGATATAGCTTAGATGCGAAGCCTTACTTCCCTTACCGAAAACTGCCTTCTTAATTTCAACAAAGTTTCCAATTTTCACTTCATCACTAATAGCTGAATCTGGTCTAATATGTGCAAAGGGCCCTATATTAACGAGAGATCCAATACTACTATTATAGGCCGCGGATTGACGGATTACCGTTTCATTTCCAACCTCACAAGTATCAATTTCTGAGTTTGGCCCGATTTGGCATTCTGCTCCAATCACGGTCCTGCCTTTTAGAATCGTACCAGGAAGGATAATGGTATCCTGCCCAATTACAACATCTGCTTCGATGTATGTATTCGCAGGATCAATAATGGTAACTCCATTTCGCATATGACTTTCGTTTATCCGGCTGCGCATAATTCTTTCTGCTTCAGCCAAAGCAACTCTGTCGTTTACCCCGAGAGTCTCTTCTAAATCATTTGTTTGGAAAGCCGTAACTACTTCTCCCTGATTCTTCAGAATTTCTACGACATCCGGCAGATAATATTCACCTTGAACATTATCATTTGAAACCTTCTTTAAAGCTTCAAACAAGGCAGCATTATCAAAGCAGTAGGTTCCTGTATTGATTTCATTTATTTCTCGCTCTGCCTCTGTTGCGTCTTTATGCTCAACGATTTTCTCAACAAAACCCTTTTCATTTCGAATGATCCGACCATATCCTGTCGGGTCATCAATCCTTGCTGTAAGAATTGTTGCTTTCGCTGAGAGTTCTCTATGATGTTTAAATAGTGACTCCATCGTTTCTGCCTTAATTAGAGGAGTGTCACCACAGACCACAATGGTAATTCCTTCTTTCCCCTCTAAGCTCTCTTGTGCCTGCATTACGGCATGTGCAGTCCCAAGCTGCTCTGCTTGAAGGGCATAATGGCTTTCTTCCCCTAATTGTCCTTTTACCTTTTCAGCTCCATGGCCAATTACGGTAACCATTTCTTGAATGTTTAGCTTCTTCACTTGGTCCACTACATGTTGAACCATCGGCTTACCGCATACAGGATGTAATACTTTATAAAGCTTTGACTTCATCCGAGTACCTTGTCCTGCGGCCAAAATCACAGCATAACGATTATGCATGAACAGTCCTCCAATTTACCTTTTTATCCATGGCTCTTTTCTCAATTGTTGTTGCTTTTCGAAATAAGATACAATTAATTGAGCATTATTTTCATATGAAAAGCTTTCACTTTATGAGAAAGAGCCTGTATACTTCGTTCTAAATCTCAAAATAGCTTATTCCACGTTAAAATCAGCTTTAAGATTTTAACAAACATCTTTTATAAAACAGCCTTATCCATTAAAAATATTAACGTAATTAGTCAGTCTTTTCAAGGAATGTAAGAAAAGTGTCCGAATTTGTTATTTTGAAAAAATTAGTGAAGGAATGATAGAGGAGATAGGGAGGAATAAAAAAAGAGCACTACTTATGTAGTAGGCTCTAGTTGAATAGTTCTTTCTAGGAAGCTCCGGCTTCTTCAAATTCTACTTCTAATTCACCTAAACGATGATACTCAGCCAAAACAGCCTCTTGAATTTTACCGCGTGTCCCTGAGTTGATTGGATGCGCAATATCACGAAATTCTCCGTCTGGAGTACGTTTACTTGGCATTGCGACAAATAAACCATTGTTTCCGTCAATAACGCGGATGTCATGAACAACGAATTCATTGTCTAATGTAATTGATGCAATCGCTCTCATACGACCATCCGTGTTAACACGGCGTAATCTTACGTCTGTTACTTCCATGTGCTCACACCCTTTTCTTATGTTAAAAAGCTAGTGTTATTAATTCAACAGGGAATCTAGTAAATCCTTCTTTTATATTAATTTTTTTGAAAATATTTTAGGCAAAATAGTGAACATTTTTAAAAGTCAGATATATTAATATTATTCATAGTGTGAAAATGACAAAAAAACGCTCGTGATTATTTCACGAGCGCAATTACTTCAATTTCAACCAAAGCATCTTTTGGTAACCGTGCTACCTCAACACAAGAACGCGCTGGTTTATTCGTTGAAAAATATTCACCATATACTTCGTTTATCAAAGCAAAGTCATCCATACTTTTAATAAAGACCGTCGCCTTAACAACGGTATCAAAAGACGCCCCTGCTGCTGAAAGCACTGCCGCCAAATTTTTAAAAACTTGGTGAGTTTGTTCCTTTATGCCGCCTTCAATCATTACGCCCTCAGCTGTTAACGGGATTTGCCCTGAGCTATAAAAAAGATTGTTAACAATCATTCCTTGGGAATAGGGTCCGATCGCTGCAGGTGCTTGGGTGGTTTGAACAACTTTCATATTATTCCTCCGTTCTGCGTTTAAAGTAGTTTCCTTCTGTAACCTGAATCCTTTTTTCTTTTACATCAACATCCGTCAGTTTAACAAGTGATTTGTATTCATCGACGAGACGTTCTTCAATTTTCTCAGCTTCAACCAAGACAGCAATTCCAGCTACTTGAGCATTAAATTCCTCTAGTAAACTGATCATTCCATTTACGGTTCCGCCAGCTTTCATAAAGTCATCGACAACTAGCACCTTCGACCCTTGTGCCAAGCTCCTTTTTGAGAGCACCATTGTTTGGATTCTCTTTGCTGATCCAGAAACATAGTTGATACTAACAGTTGGGCCCTCGGTGACCTTATTATCTCTTCTTACAATGACAACAGGTGTATTTAACTGACTCGCGACAGCATAAGCAAGAGGAATTCCCTTTGTTGCTACGGTCATGACCACATCAATCTTCGTATTCACATAGGCTGATGCAATAATCCGGCCGGCTTTTTGAACAATGGCTGGATCACCTAAAATATCAGTTAAATATAAATATCCCCCAGGTAAAAGGCGGTCTGGGTGTGCAATTAACGAACATAATTCATTTACAAATGGCCTTGCCTCATCATCACTGACATTTACAAAAAATTTAACTCCACCCGCTGCCCCAGGTACCGTTTGTAAGGTCCCAATACCTCTTTGTTCGAAGGTCTCTTTCACGATTGCTAGGTCTTCACTGATAGAAGATTTCGCAGAAGAGTAACGTTCAGCAAAGAAGGTAAGCGGTACAAGCTGGCGTGGATGGTCAAGTAAATAGCTTGTCATATCAATCAATCGTTCACTGCGGCGAAACTTCATAACAATCCCCCAAAAGACGAATATTCTATATATAGAATATCACTATTGTCCGTTTTTAATCAAGAGTGTGTCGTTCTCCAAGCATTCTTACAGCAAAGACCTGATCACAAAAACCCCTTAGACCATTATATATCCGATGCATTCTCGAATCGTGCTGAACAATTCCAAAAACGGTTGGACCGCTTCCGCTCATCAAAACAGCATCCGCACCGAAACGCTTCATTTGCTCCTTGATTTGTGCTACCTCCGGATGAAGCTTTAATGTTACATCCTCTAAGACATTTCCGACCTGATCACAAACGCTTTGATAATCATTGTTTTCAATTGCCTTGACCATTTCGTTAATATTTGGATGCTCCATTCCGTTTAAATCTAGTCGCCGATAAACTTCGGCGGTTGAAACACCAATAAAAGGTTTCGCTAGAATAACCCAGCATGTTGGCGGTGCAGGAAGGTCTGTAATCATTTCCCCTCTGCCTCTGGCTAAAGCAGTCCCACCATACACACAAAAGGACACATCCGAGCCTATTTCAGATCCAAGATTGGCTAACTCGTCCAATGTTAAACCAAGCTCCCAAAGTTTATTAAGCCCCCTTAGAGTTGCAGCAGCATCACTGCTTCCTCCAGCCAGCCCAGCCGCAACAGGGATTGTTTTTTCAATTGTTATTTGCACACCTTTTTTAACTTGATATCGGTCCTTCAGCAATTGAGCCGCTTGAAAGGCTAGATTCCTTTGATCGTCAGGAACATAGCGGTTATGGGAAAGAATATGTATTTTGTCCTGCTCTAACAATGTCAACTCAACTCGGTCCGCCAAATCAATCGTCGTCATGATCATTTCAACCTCATGAAAACCATCAGGACGCTTATACAAAACATCCAAGGCTAAATTAATTTTGGCTGGTGCTTTTACTAAAAGCTTCACTAACGCCCACCTACACTTCTATATCGATCATATATTTTTTCCTATTTTACCACAAAACTTCAAATAGGAAAAAAGTCAAGCGATAATATTTAAAGGCCAGGGGCTTTCTTCCCCCTGACCTTACCGTGGTGTCTGATTTGTTTAAACATTGAGAAGCAAGTGCGGCTTAGTAAAGCGTAAACATTCTGAACTACTTCTATTACGTGTTCCTATTGTTTTTCATTAGCTGCTCTGAAGCGAGTTCGACTGCTCTTTTCACCATATTTCCTGCATCCTTTGCTCGTATGCCGCCCCAACCCTCTTTTTGGACGACATCGTAAAATCCAAGTTCTTTCGCAAGTTCCTCTTTAAACTGTGTAGACATAACACCTCTTCTTCTTGCCATCTAAACAACCCCTTTTATCCACTCACGGCATTATTAGTATGTTATTTAGAAAGTATTTCATTAATTTATTTGAAATGACTGTGTTATTAAGGTCTGTTGATTTGTGCTCCACTAAGGAAAGCTTCTTTGAATAATC